>PBPV01000068.1 GCA_002724815.1 Methanobacteriota archaeon
ATGCAATACTGCGGTTTCAAGTGGTCGCATGGTAAATGAAACACCGATTGAATCGAGAGCCGCCTTTGTTCCGTCTGCATCGTCAGTGACAATCACAACAGCTGCTGAATCACTGGAGATGCCTGCACCTGCCAAGATGTTGATTCCCGCTTCTCCAATCACTTCACAGCACTCAGCCATTGCTCCAGGCTTGTCTTCCAAATCAATCAGAAACTCGTTCATAATTGGTGACAGGCGAAGTTGGCTTTCAACTTTCGTCTACGGCTTACGCTTGGTCACGAGTCTTGACCTTAGCGTACAGCCACCACACACCAATCATCCCGACCAAGAGAATGGTAACAGAACCATATCCGGGATCGGCACCGTTCCAAGAGCCGGGATCTGTGAATTCCCCATCGCCCAAGGTTGAAACATACCAGACAAACGTCGCAGATGAGAACGTCATCAATGCAATCAAACCCATCACGCCCAACTTCGCATGCTTCGGAATCGTCTTTCCAGTCGCATAGTACTCAAACATGGCCGCTCCAAAGAACCGATTCGTCAACGTCCACCTGAACATCGATTCACTAGACATTGAGAACAAAAATGCCGCCGGTACTGCCCACGAAACCGTTGGCCATCCGGGGACCCAAATTCCAATCACGGCAAAGACGATGAACAGAAACCCAAGTCCGATGTATAGCTTGCTTTTTGCAGGACTACTCGCAACACAGTATCTTTCGACGATTGCCTCAATGGAGTCCAATCGCTCGCCCATGCACAGTCGCTGAACCATCTTGTTTTGACTCTTCGCTTCAAGCCAACCCTCATCAGGAACCAGCCGTTGGCTCAATTCAGGGGGCATCTCAATTCGAATTGGTTCCGTCGAAGACCCCCTGCGTCTAGCTGTCTTCATCTCCGGTTCGGGTTCCGGTATGGAAGCGCTAATCCGCCACCAGATGTCGAGACCTTGTCTTCATCAAACCACTCTGGTGGTTTCAAACCTGGCTAGCGCGACCGGTCTGCAAAAAGCAGAGGCCTACGGGATTACTACAGTAATCACGGAGGTCGATGCCTCAATACCAAACCCAAGCGAGCGACGCGAAGAACATGAAAGACGTCTATTGACCATCCTCAATCAACACAACATCGAAGCCGTCATCCTATCTGGATACATGCGAATACTTTCACCTCATTTCGTTGCTCCCTGGAAAGGTCGTTTGATGAACATCCACCCCTCCTTGCTGCCGAATTATCCGGGAGCCCATGCCCATAGGGATGCACTGGCAGACGGAGCCACCGTAACAGGGTGCACCGTCCATTTCGTTGACGAAGGTGTAGACACAGGACAGATTCTTGCCCAAAGAGAAGTAGACGTGTTTCCTGAAGACGATGAACATTCACTGTCAGAGAGAGTGAAAAAGATTGAACACAAGTTGTATCCCGAAGTTATCGATCGTTTCGCTGCTGGAGAAATTGAGCATCATTAACCCTCAAGATCTTCTTGTGAATTGACATTCCGGAATCGATCTGAATCTGTAAAATCAACAATACAGTACGGAACAGATTGCAGTATTCTCTTCATGGAATCTCGCATTTTTGCACGGTCCATTGCAGCGAGTACTGCATCAATTTCGATCAATGAAAGCAACGGTTGCAATTGCTCAGACCTGGGCATTACCACCGGTCGATTCTCTTCTCTCAGTCGCATGAAAACATCGCCTTCCATCCACGGCACATCGCATGGGGCCAGCTGTATCCGAGTAATGCCACGACCCTGGCACACTCTCAACGCTGAACGAAGACCCGCCTTTGCACTACGTTCAACATCCTCATCGAGAATAAACTCAACATCGGTGAGGTGTGACAATGAATTCATCAATTCCAGCCGCTGGTGTCCGTCTCGCACAGCAACATACAATGTCGTACAGCCACCATCGCGTAGTGCATGTGCTACATGAGCAATCATCTGAGACCCATCCACAATCATCGTGGCCTTTGGCACCCCCATCCTTGTCGAAGCACCCCCAGCCAAGATGAGTGCAGGATACACAATCGTCACCTAACTCAATTGATCCAGTTCATTCATTGCAGCATTTAGCTCTCTCATGAGGGCCTGTGCACGCTCAAACAATGCACGTTGATCGCGACGATTGGCCGCATTTGGCAACCATTCGAGGAGTTGTTGAATATCCGCAGCATCGCGTTTCACCGTCCATTGCAGAACCTCTTCCAGAACGGGATCATCGGCTTCAAGAAACCGCTCAACCATACGCCCTTCGCATAGACAACAGCCCTTCACTGTTCGCTTAGGAATCAAGCATTTGGTCGCGTATACGAACCAACAATGAATCACCATCAGGATACGAAATACTTCGAAATTGATCCGATAGAGTTGGAGACAGTGGAGGGCGCTTTGCACGGATCCATGCGGCATGACACACCAACAATGCGAGGTGAGAGTGAGCCAGACTTCTCTGACACCACTCAATCAACAATTCCTCACTCGGAGGCGCATGCTTGGCTCGCAAACACTCCTCAATTGAAAGTAGCAAAGCTTCTGCGGTGGAAGAGGAACCGATGACCTCTCCAAGGACCATCCAAACATTATCGACGGTTTGCAAGTTTGCAAGCAGTAACGCGGCGAGCGCAATATCCTCACGCCCATGCCTCGTCCACAATTCATGAACCAAATCCAGCAGGACCCTTTCCTCACCATGGGTTAGCAACCATGAGCAAATTCTTCGCAGTACATCATCCGGAGTACCAAGGTGAAATGCATATCCACCCGAGTCACCCAAACGATCGGTTTGGGATTTCACAATCAATGCAGGAACACCGATGGGGTACGCATCCCGTACGACACTCATCAACCGATTAGCACGCCGATGAACTTTCGTTGGTTGAGTCGATAACCAATCATCCAACGGATCAGTCTTGCTCACCTTTCTGACCCCCCTCGGGTAAGATTGAACGGAGTCGATTGACCAAACCATCCACCACATCTTTGGCTTGATCGAGTCCTTTTTCGACGACTTGGAAGACATTTTTCTCAACGTGTTCTTCCAGTTCATCGTGAATCGCATTGATTACAGCATCATTTTCATCATCATCGATCTGGAACATCAAGCGCAAATATGCAACAACGAAGTACTCATCTTCACTGATACTTGCATTCAAGTAAGCGGTTTGGAACATACCGGAATAGACTCGCAATTGTTCCGTTTTATCGAGTACACGCCCACCGTCTAACTTCTCGCCGGTAACAATCGCGTCATAGATGCGCTTAGGATCATTCTCATCCAATCCCAATAGACTTGCAAGTTTGATCACCAATCGCTTCTCTTCCCGCGTAATCTCACCATCCCGCAATACGATAGAGACCACGCCTTGGAAGGCGCTAATGTCGGTGACCACGTCGTCAGGCACGTACGGGGAGGCCCCCACCCTCCTCATAGCGGTTCGCCCATCGCCCACAACCAAAATCGAGCGTATTTTCGTCCAATGCCTTCATGAAGGGGGGACCTGTCGGCGCAACTGCAGGTTAGTCCTGTCACGCTCCCAGGGCTCAGGCCCTTTCCCGTGAATATGTGCATGAAAACCCTCCCGAAAGGGCCGGTTGAGTACTAGGAAAACCTGCGAAAGCAAGGAAGGAAAAACATGAGTGAAAAGAAAGCAAAGTACATGATTCACGCGACAATCAAGGCGGATGGAACCATCCAGCGCAAGGACGTTGTCGGCGCCATCTTCGGACAGACCGAAGGACTACTCGGAGAGGAGTTGCAGTTGCGGAAATTGCAACGCACAGGACGCATTGGTCACGTGGATGTAGAATTGAACTCCAACAAAGGCAAGGTATCCGGCGAGATTCTTCTCCCCAGCAGCCTCGATCAAGTGTCGACAGCAGTTGTCGGTGCCGCGTTGGAAACCATCGAACGAATCGGCCCCTGCAAGGCGACCATCAAAGTTGCAAGAATCGAAAACATCCACAGTGTCAAGCGTGACACTGTCATCGATCGAGCCAAAGATCTCTTGCTTGGCATCGTCAATGAAGGATCCAATGATAGCAAGAGCATTCTCGAAGAGGTCCGCAGTGTTCTCACATTGGGGACTGAAACCAACATCGCAGGTATGACTTGCGGACCCAACGCAAAGAACAGTGAAGCCCTGATTATTGTAGAGGGGCGAAACGATGTCCGAAATCTGTTGAAGTTCGGCATCAAAAACGCCATTGCCACAATGGGCGCCAACGTCAAGGACGAATTGGTTGAGTTGGCCAAGAAGAAGAGCAACGTAACCGCCTTTTGCGACGGAGACCGCGGCGGCAAGTTGCTGCTAATGGAATTGTCCGGCGCATTGGGCAAGTCGTTGACTCACATTGCCATGGCTCCAGAATCTCGTGAAGTCGAGCATCTAGAGGGCAAAGTAGTCACCAAGTGTCTGAATCAAAAGGAAACGGCGACTAAGGCCATTGCCCGAATCAAGGCACAACTTGAGGCAGATGACGATGGTGGGAAGTCGAAAGCTGCTGCAAGCAACGGTTCTCGAGAAGTCCCAGACAACATTCGCGAATGGTCAGCACACATGGCTGATTTGAAGAAGAATTACGGAATTCTCATCCTCAATGATGGCACCCCGTCCGAACCGATTGCGGCCAGCAAATTGGAAAAGTTCGCTGAAGAGATCGAAGGGGCACAGTGCCTGATTGTAAACTCAAAAATCAACGCTAGAATGGTGGAGATTGCAGAGTTGGGAGCCATCCCCAGTGTTCTGGGCAGCGCCTCTGGCGCAGGTAGTTCAGACAGCGTCCAAACATACGCCATGTCAGATCTAGAGTGAACATCACCCTTCAAGGGTGAGAACGATAACCCCTCTACCTTCTAGATGGTAGTATGCAACCACAAGTGGTCGGTTCAGCGCCAGCCATGCAACCAGCCCCTATTTCCACACCATCTCCACCTGTAGTCGGTGGGAAAAGGCCCGATAACACAATGATCATTCATACAATTGTGTTAGTGACTGCATTGATTCTTGCATTCGTCGGTATGACTGGCGACGCTTGGAGTGTTGAAGAGCAAACTCAGGAAATCTTCGGTGTCACAGTGACTGTTGAATCAGAAATCGGCCTCGATGACATGTCGTTAACAAGTTGCACGGATGGAGATTGTACAACGATCAAGGAAGACTTGTCTGATGCTTATGACAATTGTACATCCCTTGCATCTGACCTTGAACTCAATGCATCAGCAACTGAAGAATNNTGTGGCACANNTGGTGATATGGCCAGTGCNGGNTTCACTGGCACACTGTTCATCATTCTCGGNATNCTTGTGATNGTCACCACCCTCGTGNCNACAATCTTCAGTTTTCGGGGNACNCCTCTACCATTCTNTCAGTACTATCCATTCGGTGGAGCAGCACTCATTCTNATTGGAGTCATCGCATGGTATCTGATGATGCCCGANTCACCTGANGGCTCAGATCCAAGNTTCGGCCTCAATGGTTGGCTGACGGTTGTCAGTGNACTNATGGTCGCAGGTGCAGGGGGTTTCCAGATNGNCCAAGGCGGCGGGACTACAACATCANCCNCATCACCTCAAGTGAGTATTCGACCACCAGGTCTTGGTGCACGAACGCTTACGGCCGACGCGGATGCAAGAGAATTCGTNCTTCGNGAAACNGCAATGGGCAATCAAACATTGTCNATTGTCGAAGATGGAGATTTGTTCCGNATTACTCGCGCAATTCGTGGCGAAAGNGGAACCCACAGCGAAGATTTGTTCATGTCTCGAATGGATGCACTATGTGGATTCACACATGCCCGATTTGATTGGNTGGATNCCACCCGATATCTGTGGAACCTCCTTNCCATCNGTGGTCTTGTGTTGACCATTCTGGCCTTCGAAAACCCATCCTTGATTTTCTACACCAACTGGTTCATTCTGATGTTTGCAGCAGGCACCATCTTCTCCATGTTGCAGTTCGCCGATCCAGAACTGATTACCTTTGAGACCAACACCGGAAAGCATCGCTTACTTATCTACAGGGCAGGATCCAATCGTCAGTTGACCAATGCGAGCATGGATATCATTGACTCCATCATGCGAGATGCCCTGCGAGGCGAACAAATCGACCCTTCACCGCTGAATGCCGTTGCCGACGCCATTGAAGAAGAGATGGCCGAAGCAAGGCGTGCTGCTGAAGAGGCAGCCGCAGCAGCAGAAGCTGCACGAATTCAAGCCGCAGCCATGGTACAAGCACAGGCAGAACACCAGGCACAGTTGGAAGCTCAAGCCCTTGAGNAAGCACGCGCTCAAATCGCATCTGCTACACCTCCTCCGGCCCAAGCACCGAGCACACCTCCAGTTGGAGCAGCACCCGCTGCACCCCCACCTGTAGCACCCGCACCTGTGGCGCCCGCACCTACAGCACCNCCACCTGTAGCCACCCCGCCAACTTCGATCCCTCCGGTGATGAATCCCCCCGCGCCTGCATTTACACCGGCCCCGCCGCCACCCGCACCATCGGCACCAGCCCCCTTGCCACCAGCCCCAATGCCTCCACCCAGCGGGCTGGGTGCACCTCTCCCCCCTCCTCCACTGTCTATGGACATGGACGTGATGCCAGAGGAAATTACCCCTGCACCGGAAATACCGATGCAAGCGGCTCCGCGCGATGATTCACTAAGTGAAGGTGAGAAAGAAGACATCCTATCTGATTTGGGCGAAGATTAGGATTCAATCGACGGTGCCATCGGCACCATTGCACTTGGGAGTATGACAGCTTTCTCCAATCGATGAATTGCATCTTCTATACCTCGCAAATCACTGGATTTTGGTAGCGGATACTCATCTTTTGACAACGGCAAGACCGCTCCAGGGCCGGGAATATCTGCCAGCCGNATACCCAATTCCTTNGCATCCTTTAGCAAACCATTTCCGCTNCTTGCATGCCTTCTTGACAATCTTTCAGCGGTCCACTCTTCCAGGCGTTTTGCNATNCTTGCCAAGCGTTTGTTCAGATCATTCGATTNAGTTCCCTCTAGAAGGAGTGCGAGCCGAATCAGCCGTTGTACACGAACATCAAGCGGTGGTGAGAACAACTCCTCCCAAGATTCCGATTCCCCGACTCCGACCAAAGTTCGAATTGATTTATCTGGCTCCAAAATTTGCTGCGTTTTAATCACCAGTTCATCTTTGATATCATCGCTGGAGGTCGACTTGATTTCATCGATCATCTCTACCTCATTTTCTGAAATTTCAACCTCAACTTCTTCAACGGGTTGCAAATCGGCTTGCGTTTCAACCACCTCTTCGCTCATGGGAACAAGCACAGGCAACCGCTTTTCTATCGTGGAATAAGGGCTGTTNGGAATAAATGGTACAAATTCGAAATCAGGATCAACAGTCCCTTCAGCATTGGCCAATGTTTGCATCATTGTTTGGAAANCTTCATCCAATTCAACCAGGCACTCTGGTCTTCTGAGCTCTGACAGTACTCGCTCAGCCAAATCAANATNCAAACCCCAAGGAAGGGGCTCAAGGCGNTTGATTCGCTGCTCATGGCTAGACATTGCAGCACGAATCCCGGGCAAGTCCAAACCCAATTTTACAGGGTCTTGAGCAAGCATTTCTAGCAACCCATCTACGGACCAACCGAGGAATCTCCAATCATCGATTTCACCCTTTAGCCCCTCAATCAAGTGACTTAACCGAGGGTCTCTTTGAATCGGTTTAGGTTTCGATTCAGACAAAATTGTACCGTGACTTTCCAAGTCGGTAATCGTCTGCTCATATTCCGATAAATTGAGAGAATTCGGGTCAAGATTCGCGGGCCATAATGTCGCTAGTTCAATTCTGGCACGATCAAGGTATTCTCGGTGACGTATTCTTCGATTTTGGGCCAATTGCAACCAATCTCTTGCCAATTCGACCTCANTCAACCCCGCACCAGCGCTTCGTAAATCCACCAACAGTTCTGCAACCCTCGACGAACCATCAATGGACGTATCCAAACTTTGCAATTGCTCAATGAGTGGAATTACGAGATCAATAAACGGCTGATGTGTATCCAGTTCTTCCAGTACACCACGCGGCTCACTTTCGATTAGTGATGACCACGTACTCGTATCGATTCCATGTCTTGACCACAACTCCAAACGATTCTTGCTGGCGTCACGTACCGCTTCTGTTTTTGCAACCAATCCCTGAAGTAGAACGTCAAGCGACTCTAGAGCATCAAGGTGCCCACGAGTTCTCTCCGCCAACCTTCGAAATTCAGGCCATTGCACCAAGTGAACTTCCATCCGTGCCCAAATTGCATGGCTAGCTTCAATATTCTCTGCGATGGTTGGGATTTTTTGCTCCCAATGAATCATTTCACTCGCGAGTAGGGGCAATCGAACATCAACTTGAAACCCTTCTGATTGCCAACTCGCAATGCGAGACTCTACGGCTTCAAATCGACGATTCAAATCTGAATAGACCGCATCTATCTCTGACTCAATTTCGTTTAACTCCTGCACACTACCTGCTTTTTGCGCTGAAGAAATGGCCCCCCACATTCTTTCTGCGATATTATGGCCAAAAGGTCGAATCCCATTTTCGATTTTTCGTTGNCAGCGTGAAAGAACATCATCCATTGAATGAATGCGTTCCGCTTCTTCGAATCGTTCGTAAATCGTACCCCGGTGTAAACTGGAAATATCCCANCCTCGTTCAGATAGCATTTCCATCATCCCCTGTAAAGCCTGTAANCGATCTAAATTCCGCCGTTCTATCTCAACCAATATCGGCTCAATGTTTCGCATTGGACTGACATCTTCAATCATCGATAAAATACGGGGTGAACCCATGACGATTGCATCATCAACCGCATCAAGCCGTTCGAGAATACGGGACAATTCTACCGTCCGACCCTCCTCAGACCACTTCCCCCGNACNCGTTCGGCAAGCAGCACCCAGGGCCGATGGTGTCGAAGCAATTGACGCAATTCAATCTCCACTGAAGCGGCTTCAAGTGGGTTGATTAGCCGTGTGAGAAAAGNATGTTTCTGTTCATCCCAATGAGGGGGNAAATCAAGAACCATTGATTTGATTGTTGAAGCAAGATCAGCCTGTTCTTCGATATACAACATTTCTTGGCTTGCGAGNTCACCCGTTGGCGCGACGACTTCAAACCCCCTCTCACGCAAGGCAGCGAGGCGTGAATCGAACGCATGCCCTTCATCCATTGTAGTGCTCGCCTCATTCTACCGAGACCGCTACCGGCACTTCAACCTCCGCTTTGCGGCGCCAAAAAACCCCTCACAAAAACCGCCTTTCACCCCTATAGGGGTGCGAACCACTCAAAAGGTGTGGAAGTCCGCTCCGGCCAATGGACCCAGTCTCAATTGGATTAACGCTGTTTTTTGCCGCGGCGACTAGTGCGGTGATTTGGTGGCTCGTACAGGCAGAAGTTGGCCTCCGCCGTCTGCGGGAAGATTTGGAAACTGCACATGCTGAAACAAGCCATGTTCTCGCAAGCCTGAATGCTCGAACTGAAGAGTTGGCTGAGAGCGCTTTGGCGCTGCAAAGGGCTCATCCAGGCATGGCCGGAATTATCGATGCACACCGAACCATCGATCGTTTGCAATCAACCTTGGCGGGCGCAGGAGAATCCGATGAAGTTCGCATGGCAGCGGGAAGTACTCTTTCTGCAGTGAAGGGCCTTCTTGCGACCCGAACAGGTGAAGGCGATTTGGAACACACCACTCCCGCAGACCCAGGCCTACTGAAGTTGGTGACTCGCGTTCTACAAACATTGGATCAGCTCGAACTTTCGATTGATGACCTCACATTAACTGAGATTGAAGCACGGCGACTCGGTGAGATTGCATTCCTAGCAGGCGACCGAGGTTGGGCGAATGC
>PBPV01000069.1 GCA_002724815.1 Methanobacteriota archaeon
TTCTGTCCACTATCTTGGTAAGTTTGACCGGTATAATTCTCCATCAGCATGATGACCATGGTGTAAGAAGTAGGACAATTGTTCGGAGAACCCGAGTCTCCCTCCATTGTGGAATCAGATCTCACGAAATCATTGACCTGCCCCATTCGCATTTGACCAACAGCATTGTCGCATTGGTTTTGGGCAAGAGGATTGGCTCCACTTTCATCGGTTTCTCCATGAGAGACGGTAATTTCTACATAACCAAGATTTACACCCTGTTCTTCAAACATGAAATCAAAGATGTATTCTTCACCATCCATCAAGAACTCTGTGGCCTCAGAAGTGGCGACATCCGTTTCTTCAAAGCTGACTTCCCACTCTCCAGAGACGCTTGAGCCAGCAATTACCGATGCACCATCAGGAAGGAACGCGGCGAAATTTGCAAAGTAAATTGGGAACATGAGGAAGAAAGCGACCGAGATACTCCAGGTAATCTTCTGTTCCCTTGTGGAGAACCACTTGGTGATGATAGTGTCCATGTCCAAGCACTCGCCTCCATGTCGCTCATCGTATCGTAGTTGATGAATCTGCCCTTTGAGAGATTTATTCCTCTTCTCTAGCATCTGGCCACCCTACGGGTGGCCATTGGGCCTCATTNGGCCAACCNGACTTTCCAGTATCCAATCCAAATTTNTTGAACTCACGTCGACTTCTTCGCCACACGGGGAGCAAAAACCCAATCATCGATCGCTGACCAAAAGACCATCTCCAAGGGCATTGGGGTTGTCGTGAGCACCATGCTTGGAGCANTTCCCTGAAAGGCTGTCCNGTCAAATGTCCCGGAACCACCCACTCAATTTTCGTGATTCCACCACTGGAGCCGGGTACTTCTTCCCAGGCCGTCAGTGTCAANCCTTGCCCTAGACCCGACACTGTTGCGATTCGGAAGGTACGGGTGGCCTTGGCGATGGGCATAATGACCATCATCCGGTCNACAATTCGGCTNCCTTCTTCACGTTCCCATTCCCATCCCGCTTCTTGGATCAAGTGNCGAAATGCACGAATCGCCTGTGTCGGTGTGGTATTCACCTCCAAGGTCACAGAACGNGGTCGGGCCATGAGCAAGGCTTGCGCGCTTCAGTCATGAGGATGCCGCAACAGAATGATGACTGTTGGGCGAAAATCCACGACGATGGGGCACATCCAGCACAGCTGGACAGGGTGCGGGTGATGGCCTCCTGGCAATCGTCCGACCTATCGGTCAAACGACCGGCTTGCGCTCGGGGCGCCCCACCGTTGTGGGTAAGTTATCCTGGGTTTGTTGAATGATTGAACTCTGTTGCATCATCCGAAGAGTGAGCCCAAGCCTTCGAAGCCTGCGCCATCGTCTTCTTCTTCTTCCTCAGCGGGCGCTTCTTCAGCGGCCGGCGCATCGGACGAACCACCAGCAGCAGCAGCCGGAGCAGCAGCAGCGGGTGCCGCGATTGCCTGGCTCATTGCCTCACCGATGTCGACGGAAGACAGGCTGGCGACAAGTGCCTTCACACGTGCCTCGTCAGCATCCACGCCAGCAGCCTTCAAAACAGCGCCAACGGACTTCTCATCAATCTCTTTCTCTGCGGAGTGCAGCATCATTGCAGCATATACGTATTCCATTTTTTTCACCTTTTTTTGTTGTGTTGGGATCAACCAAAGAGATCCCCTAGGCCGCCAAATCCGGCGTCCTCTTCCTCTTCCTCTTCTTCCTCAGCAGCTGCTTCTTCAGCAACTGCATCGTCGGTCGCAGCGGGTGTGGCGGCAGCAACGGTTGCTGCAGCGCCAAGGGCACCAGACAATTCATCATCCAGTGCAGAGGAATCCAATTGGCCAGCAAGGGCCAACATTCGGGCGTGTGCCCGACTCATCAAAATCGGCATGGTGTCTTCGTTGTGGACACCAGCCTCGACAGCCACCGCCAACGCTTCACCGGCCGCCTTGGAGACGAGTACCGGTACCGTTTCATTGGTGAACCATCCGACATGGCATGCGACATTGAATGCCCCACTTGTGGCACTCTTGACATCCGCGATGAATCCATCAAGGTCTAGGTTGAGATCATCCGCTGCCATGAGCGTACCATCTTCAATCACACCCGATAGGATCAATCCGATTTCGATTGGGTTGATTTCAAGTTTGGAAAGCATCAGACCCAAATCAGCGCTGATGGGTTGGCCCTTTTCGACAGCAGTAACCGTCTTCTGAATCGCGACCTTGCCCTTGTCAATCTTAGCAGGGATTCCAACAGAGTTGAATTCACCCACAATCGGGCCGGGAGGGAATGAGGTAGGTCCAGCTTCGATAACAATGTCATTGGGAGCAATGTCACCCGCCTTGGCTGCACGGCCCGTTCGGGTCTTGTCCAGTTCAGCGTACAATTGGAATGCATTGAGCCCATCCGTTTGAACGAGCATTGGAATGGTTACACCATCAAGTAGTTGATCCAACTTATCTGTAGAGCGACCTGCTTGTTTCCAAGCGCGTCGAATCAACGTCTTCTTTGCCATGGTTAGAACCATTTGGTCACGCAATGTTTCGCGCATGCCGAGCATGGCAGTGGCAGGCACACCCTCGACATCGACGATTCCAAGGACGCCGCCTTGGTTGATGATATCAGTTAGAACCGTCACTCGGTCCTTCTTCCAAGGTGCTGCCTTTGGAATCAGAGAATCACCTCCACTCGAATAGCTGGACCCATGGAGGTCTTGACATAGAATGAGCGAATGTTACCTGAACCTCGCTCGAGTCTACCCGTGACACGCTTCCATACTTCCATTCCGTTTTCTGTCAATGCTTCTGCACCTTGATCACGGGTACCGACAACAGTGTGGAATGTGATTTTATCACGACTTCGTACAATGGCGACGTCCTTCAATCCAGCAGCGATTGCGCCAGGGTCTGCAACAGGGGGTACGGGACGTGGCATCTTACCACGGGGTCCGAGAACAACACCGAGGAATCGACCAATCGGTCCCATATGAGGGATTTCTGAAAGGAAGAAATCGTGCTTCTTTGCAAGATTTCGGGCTTTTTGGCGTGTGCCACCCAATTCTTCAATCTTGGTCGGATCGATAACGACAATGCCAGCATCCTTGGCCTTGGCAGCCATTTCACCATCTGCGAACATGGCGATACTTGGTGCACGGCCACGTCCGGCTGGGAGTCGGATTTCTTCTTGGATACGGTTGTTTGGATTCTTCAGGTCGACGTCCTTGATTGTAAAGGCGAACTCAACCGACTCTACGAATTTCCGCTCTGGGGCCTCAGAAAGGGCCTGCTCAATTGCTTGTTTGATGTTTTCTTCCATTTATTTCACCTCCGCGGTCAGCGAGGGTCACCCCTCTCCCGCAACCCGTGATCTACTCAATTAAATTCTGAATCGTAATCTCCATTTTTGACTGCCGCAATGGCTTCCTTAGGGTGCATACCCTCAATGTTTACACGCATGGATACACAAGTGCCCATGACTTCCAAGGCGCGTGCTTTCTGGCTTGCACCGGTGAGCTTGTCTTTCTTGGTCTCAGAGACCTCGATAATTTGCTGGATGGTCATGTTCTCAGTGGATGCATCCCAGGACCCATTGCACTTGGCTTGGCCGAGCTTCTTGAGCACAGTGTGTGGGGTTTCATCTCGGGCTGACATGACAAACACTCCATTGAGGGGAACCGGGCGACCTACTTCCTGTATTTAACACGCGCGTGAGCGATTGTTTATTCATCCACCCGCTGTGTAACTCGTACTTGATCAGCACGAATGGTGATTGGAATGGGGATTTGAGCATCGAACAATTCGACGGTAACCTCTTCCTTGTTCTCAGCCACATTGGTGACACGAGCCCGCTCGCCCTTGAAGCTGGATGCACGAATTTCAACGATGTCTCCTTCTTCAATTCCGGCTGTGGCTGCCTTCGGTTCAAGGTAGGGTGCGATATTCCCGAATGGAATGGCACCGGGTAGAACCTTGCTGCAACCCTTGAGTGGGGTTGTGCGACCGCCTGCGCGACCGATGAGTTTCTCTACATGGTGCAAAGCACTGGCTTCCACAACAATGTAGCCTTGCATCATCTTAGGACAATGAACTCCGAAAATTTCACTCTTGATNTCTTGCAGAGAACCNGTGCCCGAAAGGCGNGCCTGGATTTCACTGGCGACTTTGTGTTCGGAGTTCATGGTTGTCTTCAAGACNTACAGGTAGGATGCAACGTCACCATACAATTCATCCAATTGTGGAATGGTGTAACGAGTCGAACCACTGCTAATCGCATCTTCTTCTGGAACATTGGTACTGACGTATCCGGAATCAACCCATTCAGCTCCCTTGTACAGGGTTCGAGGCTCAATCTCGGTGGTTGCAGACATGAATAAAACCGGTNTAACGTCATTGAGACGGTTGCCAAATTCCAAACCGCGAGCATTGGCACTGCGGATNTGGGTCAGGTTNGCCGCNGAAATNCCAGTGGCTTCTTCGATACGAGTGGTGATTGCATCAATGTCGGTGGGATCACCGATTCCATACACACCGTCCCATGCACCGGGGAAATCTGCGACGCCATCGGCGCGCTGCATCAACAAGACCTTGTCCTCATGGCGAACAAAAGCAACGAAAGCATCTGACATGTNNTTTCCTCCTCAGTTGGTGAGCCAATCAAAGAANGAAGGCANTACATTGTCCATCAATACCAGCATCACGAATCCGATGAATCCCAACACGAACATNCCGATCCCACAAACGATGCAGGTTTGGCGGAATTCAAGCGAACTNGGCTTACGTGCCATCTTNANGATTCGNGCCCANGANCCCTTNCCGAGCCCNCGAATTCCAGATTCTAGACCATCTTGCCAACCCTGAACACGGTTCTCAAATGAAGAACTCCGTGCATTGCTTGCATCGCTTTCACTGGACATGGTACAACCTCGGGGATGCCTCGCGACCTACCGTTCTCTCTTAAACAATGCGAGTCCGACGTAGTCGGCGTAAATGCCGAATCCACCTCAGTTGACGAACTCAATGGTTCGATTTCGCAGTGTTCTCAATTGTTGATGTGCTGCAGCGCCGAAAATCTGTTGACTCTTGACTCCGGTGAGTACGAGCATTACCCGAAGCTCGCTACCCATTGAGGGGTCAACCGTTGCCCCCCAAATGATCCGAGCATACGGATTGATCTTTTCGCGAATGTGCTGTGCGCATGCCTCCGCCTCTCCAAGCGTAAGATTTGGACCCCCGATGACGTTGACCAATGCTCCACGAGCATCACTAACATCGATGTCAAGAAGTGGACTGTCCAAGGCTTCAATGGTCGCTTCCTTGGCACGCTCAGTACCGCTGGCTTCACCCAAACCAATCATGGCCATTCCACCGCCGTTGAGCATGACGGAACGAAGATCCTCAAAGTCCAGGTTGACGAGTCCTTCCTTGGTGACCAATTCGGTCACACCGGCAATACTCCGCATGAGAAGTTCATCTGCAACTCGGAACGCAGCCTCGATGGGCAGGTCCCGTACACTATCAACTGAAAGCAACTTTTCGTTTGGTAGAACGACAACCGTGTCACAAACTTCGCGCAGACGTTCCAAACCCCATTCTGCGTTTTGTCTCCGCAGGGTACCTTCAGATTCGAATGGATAGGTGACGACAGCGATGGTCAATGCACCCGCATCCTTGGCAAGTCGGGCTACGACATGGGCTGAGCCCGTTCCTGTTCCACCACCGAGTCCCGCAGTAACGAAGGCCAAGTCGCAATCTTCGACGGCCTTCTGGAGGGCTCTTTCTGATTCAAAGGCGGCCATCTCACCCTTCTCAGGGTCTCCACCAGCACCACGGCCTCGTGCCGTTCTTCCAATGAGCATCTTGTTGTCGATTCCGACTTTGATCAGATGTTGAGCATCTGTATTCACTGCATATCCTCGTACGGACTCTTCATCGAGAAGTCCAGCTGAATTCAATCGGTCAACGGTGTTTCCACCACAACCTCCGCATCCAAATACTCGGATTTTTGGTTGGAGGGATTTCAAGAGTTGGTGTAATTCAGCATTGTCTGCTGAAGGCGCTTCCTTGGTCACGGTCCCATCCGTTTCTTCTTCATCGTCTTGCAATTCTAATACCCGATCTATGAGATGGCGCATGATGTCAGGCTCGCTGTCGGTATCATAACCGTTGCGTCAGAATTTTTCTTCAGAACGCGATTTCGCGACCCTTGAAAAAATTCCAAGGCCCAGTCCGCAGTAACTCGTTTTCGAGCGAATCAAGTCAGGGGAAGAATGATGTTTGATGTGATTTGTAGCCCGAATATGCGCGCGCGGGTATTTTGGGTGCTTTCTCTCTTCATGTTGTGTGCTTGGTCAGGAGTTCCAGCTCCACTTGAGGAACCCATGGAACCATCCCAAGTGGCGACGAATCAGGAACAATCGTGGAGTCAGACCCATCGTCCAATTTGGCAATCGGGATGGACTCCACAATTGTGGCAGCCCCAACCGACCGGTATGCTCTGGGAAGTCGATTTCTCTCCGAGTGGCGAACTCATTGCAGCCGTCGATATCTCGACTCGACTCCTGACGGTTTGGAACAGTACGGATGGTCGAGTCATTTTCCATGCACCGAATGCCCAATCGTTGGTTGATGTTGTATGGCTGGATGAGCGGCATGTATTGGTTGCAGACAGTGGTTCCAGATGGTATACGTTTGAGGTCTACGATGATGGCAACG
Organism: Methanobacteriota archaeon; assembly: GCA_002724815.1. Classification (GTDB taxonomy): domain Archaea; phylum Thermoplasmatota; class Poseidoniia; order Poseidoniales; family Thalassarchaeaceae; genus MGIIb-P. Next base: position 6,721 of record PBPV01000069.1, read on the forward strand.
TGTGGCCGATGAACACGACCACCTCGCGCACAGGATTGTGGACAGCAGATCTGACTGGAAACTATGCCGGTTCATTGTGGGGTTTGGACATCACTCCCGACCGCAGTCGGGTGGTATTTTGTGGAGACATTGATGATCCAAATGTGGGTGGTGAAGTCGTCATGGCCGACACTCACTTCTTCATCGACGGAACTCCACCCAATAGCGCGCATGTGTACACAAACAATTGGGGTGCAGATTGTGCCATCTCTCCCAATGGGACCTTTGCTGCATCACTCAGCAGGGTATACGATTCAGTCTCAGGAATGTACCATGATACTGTGACTGGTTGGGCGATGGAAGGCCAAGCACTCGCGCAAACCTGGACTCGGAATGTTGCCGGGAGTGCAGCGATGGCTTGGGCGATTGATTTCTCACCTCAAGGTAGCACATACACCATCGCTTACAATCGACCAAACGAAGGTGTCGTTGCAGATTACTTCACTGACGGGGGTTCCGTCCATTGGTATACACCGATTCCACAAAACGTCTCTGCGGTACGGTGGGTTCCCGACGGATCAGGTGTTGCAGTGGGTTTGCACAATCCCGGGCGTTTGCTCATGATGGACTATGCAGGAGGGATTCTGTCGGATTATGGCTGGCATGGAACCGTCTGGAATAACAAGCCTTACACCTCCGATGTGACCGCCATCGCAATCGATGATTTNGGNATGAAAATNGCAACNATTGGCAAAGATNGCGCGGTTGAAATTCATGTCTTTGGTGACAATTTACAACTCGATATATTNAGNCGCTTCAGCNCAGATTACCTTCGAGAAATTGAGTTGCATACAGANGACCCNTTCATCGCTTTTGCGGATTCNAACGGCGTTGTNACACTTCGTGATTATCGAAGTGGAGGCATTGTAAGGCAATGTTTCCATCCTGACTTTGACCAACCCGTCGCAGAGTACCCATTCGCAAAGAGTGTGGTTCTCCGCGAGCAATTGATGGTTTCAGGATACTCGGATGGCACGATAACAGCTTGTGGAGAAGATGGAAAGCAGTTGTGGACTTGGAGAATAGATCAGCATCATCCCGACTTGGAAGCATTCGGTCGCATTGACATGCACCCGATGGAAAATCTACTAGCGGTTTCATGGGTCGAGAATTCCAGTTCCACAGGCATGACAAGTAAAGTTTCGATTTTCGACATCGACNTGATGACAGAAGTCACAGGTTGGAGTTACAATACTCAGCACTGGACCATGGAATTNAGTCCAGATGGGGCTTGGCTTGCGAGTTCAGCACAGGATGGTTCAATTCGGCTGTGGCTTACAGAAGATCCGGACCCCACTCTCTGGACCGACAATGGTGTGCAATACAACCATTCAAACTATACCGGCGTCGTTGCTTGGCACCCCGAGTTTCACGCATTAATGAGCGTTGGTTGGGATGGTCAAGCCATCGTTTGGGATGNAGATGGTGCCCAACAAATGTTGAATTTCCAATTCACAGATGAGGGCTTCGGAGCGNGTTTCATTGNCGGGTCATTTCTGGTTGTTGCCAGTGGCGATGCCTCGGACAGTTCGGATGGCCAACTGGAATTCTTTGATGGCCTAAACATGACACAATTGGGAGAATGGGCACTGCCGGGCATTCCTCGTGGATTTACTTTTGATCACTCAGGAGGCATTATCGTCGCCAATCATACGGGCTCATGGTGGGTATTGATTCCTGATACGGATGGAGACGGTGTCATCGATGAAGAGGACGCCTTCCCCAACAACTCCTTGCAATGGTCCGATATCGATGGGGATGGATTCGGCGATAACAATGCGCCAGGTGCAGGCGGAGATGGCTGTCCGGAAACCTGGGGTACATCATCGATTGATCGTGGTGGATGTCCAGATTCTGATGGCGATGAATGGTCGGATCCCGATGACGATTGGCCCGTTTGTGTCCTCGGAATGGGATATGGAGATGCTTGGCCTTCAAACCCAAACCAATGGTGCGATACAGACGGTGATTCACACGGAGATTCGTATAACTTTCAAATGGATACAAACACCGGTTTGAGAACAAACGAAAGTGGCGATGCATTCCCTGAAGATGCCACTCAATGGCGTGATCAGGATGCAGATGGAATTGGTGACAATTACTCATATTCTATGGATACAAGTGGATATCGATCCAATCAGGTCGGTGATGCGTTCCCCACCAACCCATTGCAGTTCCAAGATACCGATGGAGATGGTTGGGGTGACATGTACTCATGGATTGAAGATTTGAGTGGTTTGCGAATTGAGGAGGGCGATGCGTTCCCCCTTGATCCTCTAGCATGGTCCGACCTAGATGGCGACGGTTGTCCAACGGCTTCGGATACCGGTTTGACGGTGGACAATCACCCTGAGGACTCAACGCGTTGTGACGAAGCACTGGATTTCGATTTACCCGCCCAATTGAACATTGATGCCATCGGAAGTGACGGCGTCTGGATGATTTCAATCGACTGGAAATCAACCGTTGAAAGCACAGATTCGGTGTCAATCTATGGATTGAGCTGGAATTCCACTGAGGGTATGCAGAACCTGCTTCTCAACATTGAGCCACCGGGGGCTATCGCTTGGTGGACAGAGAATGACCCTGGAAGCACCCCGCTCAATGCAATGTTTGAGCGCACGAGAGGGACGAATCACGATCGGTTGATGTTGCGACTTATTAGCACATCAAGAGATGGGCAATCCCTTGAATATTGGAATAATTTCAGTTACGTCACGGAGAATCCGGTTGAGGAACCTGCGCCAACGTGTGTTGAAGGAGAAACTCGCCAGGCTGACGACGGTTGCAATGACTGTGTCTGTGTTATTGGACCCNACGGAGCTCAATGGGCTTGTACCGAGAAGAGTTGTTCTCCAAGTGTGGGTGCTTCAGAACGTGAAGGCCTTTCCATGGTTGCTTGGTCTGGGATTGTCATCGGTCTGTTGGCAGTCGTAGTATTCGGCCTTGTTCTAATGCGACGTAAGGGAGATACTGAATCAACCACAAGCCATTCTACACCTAGTCAGCATTCAGCTTGCACAACTTGTGGAGGCCCTGCCCATGAAACCATCAACGATGGCAACCGATGGACATGGTGCCCAAGTTGTCGACAATGGTTGGAATACCTTGGGAAAGCCAACTAGGCCGTTCCACCACGTGAATACTCGTGGTAGTCTACTGCGGGTTGCAGCGTATCGATTGCAGCTTGGAGTTTGGCATTCGCCGCCTGTTCACCGGCTTCGATGGATGCAATTTGTCGTTCCAATTCTCGTTTTACTGCATCCAGTGCCACCGAGGCTTTCGCCGGTAAGTTCAGCTCTAAGTTCAACCAGCGTGATAAGTCAGTAAGCAAAGAATCGAGCGGTTGTGGTTNTGCACCTTCAGGCTGCAATTGGAAGGAATTTCCGATCCGGTTGACCGGACCCACAGCCCCTAGTTTCTTGGCCAAGGCAAGTCCATCCTTCCCAGCACCCTTGAGTGTGGATTTAATCACTTCATGGGCACGTAGCGGCTGCCAATATGCTTCGATTAGATTGGGTTGTACCTTACGCGCCCGCTTCCAGTGAGAGAGTGCAGCACTGAGTTTTCCCTCGTGCGCGCGCACGCGCCCGCGCTGTACTTCGTCAGCTCCCTCACAGAGTGCAACTTGTTTTGCCTCNTCTTTCAACCCGTTTGAGCGTAACAATTTGGCATATTGTTTTCTGGATTTGACCAACATTGATCCTGCAGCCCGGCTTTCGCTCCACTTGCTTCGCATCTCTTGGATATTGGCAAGATCACGTAATGCGGTCACCAGGTGGCCATACTCAGTCACCGATTTGCCTTTCTTCGCCAAGAGTAAATCGCTAAGTTCGGAAGCCATGACTTCACTGATTTCCAAACGGCCGTCCTGCACATAACGGCGATATTGCTCGATGACCGTAGCGGGGTCACCCATGCCGAACAGGAAACCACCGAGCCTACTTTCGACGAACGGAACGGCGTCTCACAGTCTTTCGCTCAGACTTTTTCTTGGGTCCTGAATCATCGTCCCAATCATCGTCCTCTTCATCGAATTCATCGTCATCATCCTCATCTTCTTCGACTTCGACCTTCTTGGTCTTCTTCGCCTTCCTACGCTTTCGATCGCGTCCCTCAGACTTTGCGAATGGATCTTCTGCATCCTGTCGTTCCGTGGCATCCTCAGACAACGATGCCATGTCATTTCGGACATCATCGGGTGAACCTGCGACGGAGTCACCACCGCCCATGAATTCACGCATCCAATCCTCGTCTTCATCGTCTGAATCGCCCTTCTTCTTCTTGCGGTCGGGAGAACTTAGCAGGACACTCATCATGGTGAGTATGAGTAAAATGACGTTGACTGCAGCCAAACCATACACCATCAAATAAGCACCGTCATAGTAACCCTCAGGCTCGATTTCAGGCTCGGTTTCAGGTTCAACTGCAATGGTTCCTGCGACACAAGCGTCTCCGTAATCTGCAAATGTTCGGATACAACTGTCGACGGTGAATTGTGTGAACCACTCTTTTTGGTTACCAGAGGTATCAGTGACACGAATTGTGACTTTCTGATTTTTTCCTAGATCATGGAAGGTTGCGGCCGGCTCCCACCATTCGAAGACCACGGTATTGTTGCTCGTCGAGGGTGTGGTCAAATCGGTCATGGCTGTCCAATCGGTTTCCTTCATGATTCCATTTTGGTAATATCGGAATTGAACTTCAACAGAGGCAATGCCCACATCGTCTGAAACCGCACCATAAACATGGATTTGCTCGCCGTACAGATACAGACTCTCTTGACTGGGGGCATACACTTCCAAGACAGGATCTTGGGAATCAATAGCCCATCCTTCCAACTCGATGGTCGCAATATTTTGGGAGATGTCTCGAATCGTTACAGTTGCAAGAATGTCTGATGTTTCAATATCATCAGTGATTTCAAACTGATATCGATATGCGTTTTCGACGCTTCCTTGTAGTGGCTGTGCTCTTACAGTCGAACTCTGTTCTGTAAATGCAGTTCCACCGATGACCAACCCATTTTCATCCTCAGCGTAATCAGCAGTACGGAGGTTTAGGATTGGATATTCACTCAGAGGTTCGCTTGAATAAATGTACATCCGGTAATCGCCCGCACGAAGGGAATCAACGACGATGCCGTCTTCATTCTCTACTGTGACAGTAATTTCCGGAGAAGTGGTATCTTCAACCACAGATCGTGCATTCATTGCCATGGAGTATTGTGTGTTTTCATTCCCGTACTGATCGATTGTTGTAACGGCATACCATGTGGATTTGTCGAGGTTGTCAGGTAGGTCGATTGCTCGGGTGAAATCCGGTACGTTGTTGAATTCTGCATACACAGGGTCGAGGATCGGTACCCAACCTTCTTCGAGAGCAATGTCACCACTCATGATCTCTTCATTGCCATTGAAAGGATCATTTTCATTCATCCAGATTTGGTAAGTTTCTCCAGATTCTGTGAGGTCATTGACCCAACGAAGAAGCGTAATCTTGTTTCCTCCTTGGTTGGTCATGTATGCATCTTGCAAGAATGCCAAAGAGGGTCGCAATGTATCTTCATCGATTGGACCCCAGCAATTTTGCAAGAAGCGAAGGTCTTCGTAAACATCGGACGACAAGCTGTATCTGGCGACACTCGACACACAGTAGTATCGTGGTTCATCGATATTATCCTCGACATCAACGGTGACGGTTTCGACTGAATCTGGGACTGTAGCCACCAATTCAGCAACCAATTCAAGGTTAGACAATGAAGTTAGTCGGACACTGGAGCGCCAGACGTGATATTGTTCACCCTCGACTCCAAGTTGATCAGTCCATGTAATCGTAGTTTGTCCATCGCCGATGTATTCAGCGTACACGTTGGTCGGTTCCGCCACCCAAGGTGTGAATGTGTCCTCTGCAATTCCAATGTCTGTGGTTGAACCTGTAGAGACGATGTTGTTGTGGTTTCCATTCGTATCGGATGCTGTCACCGCATAGTAAGCAATGCCAAGCATGCCTCGCTCGACTTCGTGACGATACGAACCATCCTCGTCGTTTGCAGTCCCAATCAATTCAACACCTGGTGCGCTGGTATCGTTAATCGGTGAACCTGATCTCCAGATGTGATAGGTTTCAGATTCTTCACTTTCGATGTCAGACCAAGAAATCGTTGTGTTACCGGTTCCCCCGGCGGGCTCAGCTTCGAAGGAAGCGACCACGCCCTGCACCGATTCGGGTGCAACGTTGTCTTCGTGGATGGAATTCGCCATGGTGTTGGTTCCGAGGAATCGGACATCCTCGTATCCTTGGAACAGATAGGTGACCGAATAATACACCGATTCATCAGTATTGGCATCCAACATGTGTCGGTAAGTGGTATCGCCTGCGGACAACTGTGCAATTTCGGTCTTGTCCATCGTCGCCCAGGTTTCACGAAGTGCCGGTTGTGCATGACGATAGATTCGAATCTCATACGCATTGTCTCCAACCTCAGGCAAGCTGTCGGGGACAATCGTGTTGAGGTTGACCCAACTGATGTCTGTTGCACCTTCACCCGCGGCTCCAATGGTCGGAATGAAATTTGCTTGAACGAAAAACGGAGCCGTAATGTCGTTGGTCATTTCAAAGACTCCTTCGGATACATTTGCTTCGTCATGGACGAAATTNCCGACGGATACAGGNGAATAGGTCACATCGTTGATGGTGTACGAATAATCGTTGGTTCCATCCTCATCGTCGTTGTTCTCGAAATAAGTGACAATCGCATAGTAGTAGGTCCCATTGGTACCTGCTGGCAGAGGATACGTGTGCTGGAAGGTCCGACCTGAGCATGTCCCCACATCGGTTGAAGGACACATCGAAAGGTTGGCCCATGGAAGCAAGGTAGAGACGACAGACTCGTTCAGTGGTGCATTGTGGCGGTAGACCAAATATCGAGATTCTTGCATCTGCAACATCAGGGGGTAATCCGTCGTCACCAGATTGCTCCAATAAACAGTGGTCGATTCGGTTTCACTGTCAAACAGTGCATTGATTCCCTGTGCCTGTAAATGCTGGCTCGGACTGGAATTTCCAGACGCAGATACCGTTGGAGCCCAAGTGACAAGGGATCCGAGCAATATGGCAATCAATAGCAACGAGATACGAGATTTCGACTTACGCATGGCTTCGCCTCGGCTTCGCCCTGCCATTGTGGGACATTTGAGCCTGACGGCTTCAAACCCGCCTTAAGGCGGGTTGGAAAGGTATTGATTATTCNCCATCGAGAAGTNGTCTTCTGGAAGACATGGCTCGGGTCAAGAATGTCCAGATTCCACCGACCAATGAAATGAGTAAAACAGCGCTCAGTGGGTTGATTCCATCGAATCCAATGTTGTCTGAAATCACTGCGGGTAATTCAACGTCAGGTTGGCCATTGAATGCCATGATTGCGGCGATGGCAATACCGACAAATGTGGTCACTAAGCGATCAGCACGACTGAAGCCGCCGTAGTTCCGCCCCAACCCCACGGATTGGGCTTGAGTACCCATGTAAGAACCGAGTAAAGTCAGAGTTGCGGCAGCCCAGCCCAACCAATGAACATCAATCCATGCCGTATTGATTCCAATGGCGATTAGCAAACTCAAATCGACCAATCGATCAATGGTGTGGTCCAACCAATCTCCATATTTTGAGACCTTATCATAGGCTCTGGCAACCGCTCCATCAAGCGCATCTAATTCTGCCGCAATCAGCAAGAGTGCGAAGGCACCCAATAGTTTCCATGCACCCTCAGCGTCCCTTGAAGCAGTCGCCAATAGATAGCAACATCCGGCGGCAAATAGAACGCTAATCCAAGTAAGAGTTGCAGGGTCGACGTTTGACATTCTGTCAACGATAGGTTTCAGCATTTTCGTATGAATTCCTCTTGCCTTTTCGAATGCCATTCAATCCTCTCCATGGATTTCGCCAATCCAATCGATGGGCTCGCTTGGCTTTTGGGGTTTGAAACCATCTGTAATCCAAGACTCTACAGCCGCAATCATCGACTCCACACTATCTGCCGAATTCAACTCCAAATGTGGTAAATCTAGACACTCCGCTGTGATGAGTCCAATGAGTTCACACTCTACATTTTCTTCGACCTTTTTCACCGAGTAATCCCTGGATTGAAGTCGCTCTCGCAGAACCGATGGTTCGCATCGAATGATGACGGCAGCATCGACNGACAGCAGATGTGACAAATGTCCATCNATNAGTATGCAAGATTCNTCGGGCCAAACCACCACTTCTCGCAATCGATCAACATCGATTGGAGCCGCGCCATCCTCTTCCATTTCTTCGATGCAATCGTACTGTTTTGCGAGTTCTTGAACCGTGATTGTTGCCCAGTCACCTTGTTCGCAAAATGTCGATTTACCCACACCAGGTGTTCCGGTGATCGCAATGCGAATTCCGGTCATATGATCACGTCGTCANTGCATCCTCTGGGCCAGGGTTAGGCATCCTGATCCCAGCAATCCTAGGACCACGGTGACGGGCCAAGCGAAAGTGACTTTGACACTATATTGTACATCGACAGTCGTCCCTGCACCGAATCCAGCTCCTCCATCTACCGGATAGAAAACATCACCAGAGATCTCATGGGTGAACGTCTTTGCATCTTTGGAACCAGGGCCACCTGCGGCATAATTCACCGTACTTTCGCCACCGCAAACCGATGAAAGGCCACTGTTTGGTGAACATCGCTCAAACTCATCTTGCGTGATGAGTCCAACCCATACATCCTCATCCCATTTCAGTGTCAACTCGGCATTGATGAGGGCCGAAGGAATTGCACTTTCGGTCAATGGGTCTTCAGCGAACCCAACTTGATTGGCTGGAGGGACGGTGATGTCAGTGATTTGATCTTCATAGGTGTAACCGACCAATCCACCAATCATTAGAATGCCACAAATGACGCTTACGAGAACAAGTATTGGTTTCATCNTATCACTCACGGGTGTAGGTAGAATGCAGCGCCCATAATNACGTAGGTACCCAACAGCATCNCACCTTCAAGCCAATTGCTCTTGCCATCCGCGGCAATGGTNTTGGCAATGAGTACAGACAGGAACACTGCAATCGTTTCGAAGATGCCGAAGTTGAAGCCCAAATCAACACCGACAATCCATGCGAGAAGAATCATGACGGGCGCCACAAAGACTGCAATTTGAGTGGATGAACCGACTGCGATGGCAAAGGATAGGTCCATTTTGTCTCGCTTTGCTACAGTCACGGCAGTGAAATGTTCGGCTGCATTACCGAANAAGGGCAGCAAAATCACTCCAATGAATAGCGGTTTGAGATTCAGCTCTGTCGCGGCATCGCTGATTGAGTGAACCAAAAGTTCAGCCATGACACCCAGAACAACGGTTGCTAGAATCAGTAAAACGATGGCTTCGCGATAGGACATCAAGGGATCATCATGGTNATGCTTCCCATCGGTTGCAAAGAGTTCCTGATGCGTTCGNAGTTGGAACAGCAGGAACATCCCGTAAAGGGCGATGAGGATGATTGCAGCGAAGTGNGACAAGTTCAGAATGGCTTGTTCTGAAATGTTTCCTTGAACGGCGTAAATGTATGCGGTCGGCATGGTCAAGGTCACCACTGCGAGCAATAGTAAGGTGCTGTTCGCACCGACAGCTGTGGGGGAGAAGGACTGTTCTTTGTGGTGGATGCCACCCCATACGAATGCGAGCCCGAGTACGAGCAACAGGTTGCCCAGAATCGAACCAACGAGGGATGCTCTGACAATATTGATCATGTCTTCACTTGCTGCNATTTCTCCCTCTCCTGCGAGTTCGGCCGCGGCAAAGATGGCTGCACCGGCGATAATCATCTCCGCGGCATTGCCAAAAGTTGCATTGAGCAAACCACCNATCGATTCGCTGGTCCGCAGAGCGATTTCTTCGGTGGCCTTTCCCATGAGGAAAGCCAATGGCATAATCGCAATCATTGATGCAATGAAGGTCAATCCAGAATCATGAAGACCCCACTTGGCGTAAATGGCAATGGGAATTCCCACCAATAGGAAGTTCAACTTCACCTTCATCGGGTTGATGGCATCCAACATGCCGTTCCAACCTTCGAATGCATCTTCATCGATTGTGGTCTCACCTGACATCTCGCTCGCGCCGTCGTGACCCGAACCCGCCCATGAAGGCATCCCTTAGGAAACTGAGATTGGGGTGTAATTTCCCCATGGNTCGATTGCGCGGGTGGTGCAATGTGAAGGAGCGGTTTGAGGGTTACACATCACCGGCCCTTGTGGCAACCAAATCGCGTATTCAACCTCCAAATCGNTTCCTGGGAAATCGGTGGTGATGAAGTTCGCACCGGTGAGCATGGCCAATTCAAAGCGAGTGTAGTTGACTTCTTGCGCCTCAACAGTTGCAACATCTGGTCGTGTACGAACCATGAATCCCATCTCGGATGCATTGCGAAGACGATCACCGTGAGTTTCCGGATTGACAAATGAGATTACACTGGCCAGCGAATGGTTTTCTTCGACGATGGCAAACATCGATTGATTCAGGAGTGTCGGGTTTTGCGAGACATAGTAATCTCGGATTTCGGTTTTATCGAGCAGTACGAACACGACTTTTCCTCGACTCTCTTCAACTGTCGGCCATCCGACAGTGGTGACCGCTGTTCGTAGGTCCGAAACATTCCCTTGAACGTCTGCGGGTGTAATCTGCAATTCCGCAGGCCAAGTCAAGTTGATTTCGTCTTGAATCATTTGCAATATCCCCAATTCTTCAACCAAGAAGGGTTCATCCTTGGGTTCGATGAAGATCCATAATGGAGCATGATACGGATTTGCAAGGGACCAATCCAGCAGAACTTGCATACAACCTGCAAATCCTAAACAATTGGAACTCGGATCTAAATTTGTGTGAAAGACACGCAAGCCCATTCCAGGAATATAGTGGACATCCAACTCAAATTGACGAACACCCAATCGGTCGGCTTGGATTGAGAGNTTCGCATGTGTGTAGTTGTTCTCAGGTGTAATGGTCGATACTCCCGGTGTTTTCTCATGATAGGAATTGTGTGTTCCCTTCATTCGCAAATGGTTCAGACGNATCTCTTCCAACGGTTCNTCTTCNGGTNCCTCCTCCGTCTCCAAGATCTCTTCTTCTCCGAAACATCCCGCCAAGGATGTGAAGAGAAAGAGAAAGGTCAGAAGGACAGCTCTCTCTTTCATTTGGNCACCTACACATGCGAATAGTACGTCCNAACCGCCTCTTCCAATTGTTCGAAGACTTCGGCTTCATTCAAGCTCAATGTAACTCCCTCTCTTCGCAATGGTTGACCATCCACCCACATGTCTAGGCAATGCGCATTACTGTAGATGAGATTGGCGAGCAGACGGCGCCCATCACGACCGATGGGTCGCATTCGAATATCNTTCAAATCCCAGGCAACCCAATCTTTGGAATCTCGAACTCCNAGNTCATAGGTTTCAATNGGATCTAACAANGTTGCNTCCCAGTGGTCGTGTCTTTGAATCAAACTGGCCGCTTTCATTTCGGCTCTCATGTCAAGCGCATTGTTACTCGCCGCTCCATCGGTACCCAATCGAACATCGACACCCGCATCCATCATGGCTGGGTAAGACATGGTTCCTCCNGTCGCCAACTTTTGGTTGCTCACCGGACAATGAACCGCATGCACTTCATGCTCGGCAAGAATCCGCATTTCCCGNTTGGTGACCCAACCACAATGAGCGCAAACAGTCCCTTCCTGGAAGTATCCGATACTGTCAAGGTACTCGATGGGATACATGCCATGTTTTTCATGACAATCGGCGACTTCTTGTCGTGTTTCNGAGGTGTGAATGCTTAGGGTACATCCTGTGGCACTGGCAACNTCNGCNGCTTTCTTGAGCNTNTCCTCAGGGCANGTGTANACNGCNTGNGTCGCNATTCCNTATTCAACNCGGTTGGGGGCATCAGAACCGGNTCGCACCAGTCTTTCGACATGGCGCAAAGCATCTCCAGAACCTGGCTCAAAATTGGGAGTCAATCCATCGGTAATGGGACCGCAAACAATGCCTCGCAATCCAGTTTCAACCAAGACTTGGCCGACGACTTCGGGATGATAGTACATGTCACAGGCAAACGAAGTTCCCGTGGCAATCAATTCGGCCGCCGCGGCTCGGGTTCCGATCTCAACGAATTCAGGTGTCAATCCTTTTTCNGTTGGGAAAATACTCTGCTCCAACCATTGCATNAAGGGCAANCCTTCACCCATTGAGCGATTCAAAACCATGGCAAGATGTGTGTGCCAATTCTGGAATGTTCGGGTAATCAATCGNCCTTCTCCTGAGACTTGAAACTCTACATCTTCGTCTCCAATACTTCGAGACCAATCCCCATTCGGATATAGAAGGAAATCACCTTGATGAGGGCGTCCATCGACATCNATGAGCCAGGCATTCGTGTAACGAACGACCCCGTTTGTCTCATCCGCCATGTGGGGTCGAGAATATCGGCCCACCATGATGGTTCTTGCCTCAACTTGAAATCAGTCCCTTCTATGGAGGGCCGATGACGGACCCGTATCGCACGCTCGGGGTTTCAAAAGATGCCCCGCACGCTGAGATTAAGCGTGCCTTCCGCAAGTTGGCACGCCAATACCATCCGGATCGAAATCCCGATGACACCGCAGCAGAGGAGCGATTCAAAGCTGTACAAGGAGCCTGGGAACAGCTGGAGACGCCGGATAAACGAAGGCAGTATGACGAAGAGCAGCAGATGAAACAGGCTTTTGGGGGCATGGGCGGCATGCCCGGTGGGATGGGCGGTTCCGGCCTTGATGATCTCCTAAGACAATTCATGGGAGGGGGACGTTCACAACAATCTCCATTCCAAAGTCGGTCTCGCCCGCCCCCATCTGAATCGGTGAAAGGTGCAGATATTTCGGCACCGTTAGACATCGACATTGAACAAGCGATGGAGGGTGGNAAAATTCAGTTTACTCACAACCGGTTGGTTCGCTGTTCAGAGTGCAATGCANGGGGGTGCGCTCACTGNACAAATTTGGGTGTGCGTCGGAAAAAATCACGCCTTACAATCAATGTTCCCAAGGGTGCCAAGCACGGTCAACAACTCAAGTTACCGAAGATGGGCAATGAACATCCGTCAGGGGAACCNGGAGATTTGACGGTTACTCTCAGGATTGACGCCGAAGAAGGACGTAGATGGGAAGGAGATTACCTGATTCAGGAAGTTCCCGTCTCATACTCGACCCTCATGTTGGGAGGAAGTGTACGGGTTACAACACCTGCTGGAAAGACNGTTTCAGTCAAAGTCTCATCCAACACCCGNATTGGCGATCGTAAGCGATTGCCGAAGATGGGATATGCCGGTTCTGACTTGGACATTGAGTTCACTTTAGACGAGCCTGAATCGCTAACTGCAGCACAAATTGAGGCTCTTGAGTCACTCAAGAATGCGGGCTTGTGAATAAACATCCCCTTATAGGGGATAATTTCGGAATCCCGCTGATACTGATGGCTACATTCTCCGATATTGTGGATGTTGCCATACGNAATCGTTTCAAATTTCACATTGCGGTCATCCTGATTTCCNTCCTGATGGTTCCAGGCTTAATCCAGACTCTAACTCCAATCGATGTCGAAGCCTACGACATGGAAAGTCCGGAGATGGAAGCAGAGCAGGTCATTGATACGGAGTTTTCTGCAAAGGAGTTGACCGTTGGCTTTGTCGTTGCAATTCGAGACCCCATTCACATCGAATCAGGTCATCAAGCGCCCCATGTCAAGGCGGATGGTACGCCGGATCGAATCAATCTCCCGATACCACAAGAAATCGGTGTCTACCAAGGCCTTGAATCTGGGCATTCCGGAGAAGGGATTCCTGAAGGTGGAGTGTTCAACCTCACTTTCCTACGTGAACTTGAGCAAAAAGTCATGATTGCTCGAGAAGACCCTCTATCTGTGTATTATCGTCCAGTGGTCAGTGAACTCACTGGAGAAAGTGCAAATGGGACCCTTTCGCTATACGAGCAATTTGAAGCCTTCATGGCCAACCGTTCCCTCTTGACGCGTACCTCTCTGGATCCCTTTGGAAATGAAGTGCCACCTTCGACCAATTGGTCCAATTGTGATTACACCAACTCTGCGGGTGAATTGGTCGAGTTCGAATGTCTTGACTATCACGATGAAAATTTGACTCAAGCCCACATTGATTTGGCTGCAAATCGGATGATTTTGGCCAGCCCCAACGTGTTCATGCGCTGGACGACCAACGATCGTGCCTTNCTTCCCGTNGAAGGGAGTCCTGCCACGGGTCCTGTGAATGGGGATTTGGGCGAGGATGGGACGTTCAAGAATGCCGTATGGATGCCGGGCCGCTGGTCAGCTTCAGCCTCTTGGATTTTGATTCAATTGGATCGTGAAGCCATGGTCGAAGACGGATACACCTTCGATACGACTGAGGCTCGTTCCGAACCCGGTTCCATGACTTGGAATGGGCTTGATTTGTACATCACNCCTCCACAGCTGACACCCGAAGAGTGTTCGGAGAGTCAGGATTCTGGAAACGATCCTTGTTCGGGAGACTTGGCATTGATTTCGCTTGAACACAGCATTCGAACATCAGACCAAGTTTCGGTCACGACGGTCGCGCCTCCAGTCGGCATCAATCTAGAAGTCAATCGTGAACTTCAGGAATCGGTCATTCTCCTTGCCATCATGTTNGTATGTGTACTTTTGTTGTTGTGGGCGAGCCTCAGACGTGTTTCAGATGTCGCGATTGTTGGCATGACTCTTGGCTTCAGTTTGCTCTGGATGCAAGGNATGGTGGGTTGGGGAATCATCCTTGGNAATTTACTTGACATCAAAATCATCAGNCGNAGTCAATTTAGCAATTTATTACCCATATTGATTCTCGCTTTGGGCATCGACGACAGCTTGCATGCTCTTCATCGTTACAAGGAAGAGCGTGGCAACGGCAAAACCACGGATGAAGCNGTGCAAATCAGTCTCTCNAGAGTGGGTCGTGCCATCATGTTGACNTCTTTGACAACCATGGCAGCCTTTGCGGCCAATTTCACNTCAAGCATTCCNGCCCTTCGNTCCTTTGGGCTTGAGGCTGCGCTTGGCGTGGCTTCCGCATTCATTCTCACNGGATTGTGGGCGCCTCTAATCCGCTTCGANATCGACACTTGGTTGCAAAATCGANATCGATTGCAAGAAGAGAAAGATCGGCTGTACATGGTCCCNAAGCANTGGCTNTCNAGATTGTCAGGGGGTTCAGCCTGGGCCGCCCCATTGATTCTGACTATCTCGATTGTTTTGACCGCAATTGCAACTCCAATCATGCTTTCTTTGGAGGGCGATTTTAAGGTCGAGGATTTCATCGAAGAGGAGTCCGAAATTGCTCAATCGGTGTTCNTGATTAACGAGCGATTCAGTTCGGAAGGCGAACCNGGNTTGTTGCTGATTGAAGGCGANATGCTGAATCCNGAAGTGTACGCATCAATCGGTGAATTNCGTACCAATATGAATACANCNAGTCCGGACGATCCGAATCGATTTACAACACTGCCAACGGGACTTGTTGAATTGCATGCCATCGATGAACTGGTTGATTGGTCCATTGGCAGACTCTTGTATGGTGCGGAACCGTTCGAAGATGCGGGTTGGAATTCATCCGCTCCCGGTAATGGAGTCAACTGTGATGGTTTGAGTACCGGACTTCCCGACACAAGTTCACGTGGATGTCTACAATTCTTGTTTGGATTCTTGTCCTATTATGGAATCCCAGGT
This sequence comes from Methanobacteriota archaeon, assembly GCA_002724815.1. GTDB lineage: Archaea > Thermoplasmatota > Poseidoniia > Poseidoniales > Thalassarchaeaceae > MGIIb-P. The sequence continues at coordinate 22,572 of PBPV01000069.1, forward strand.
GCGGGACAAATCCCAGAAATACCTCCCAGTATCACGGCACTTTACATCGCTCCCGATTGTGAATTGAATCCAAATGCAACCCATCTTTGCATCGATGGCAGTGAGCCAAATTATGACCGAATGACCTTGCGTTGGGGCTTGATTAAACCCGAACAGTTCACCATCACAAAGCAAGCACTTGCTGAACTTGAACGAGACATGATTCCGTTTGCCAATCTGTCCAGTGGCGAAATGATGGAACGCAACGCACTCTCCAGCGCATCCGATGAATATCCTGTGACATGGGCGATTTACACAGGTTCCCCAGTGACTCGATATGTCGCCGCTTCAAGTATGCAAGATGAGCTCCAAGGAACTCTGATTTTGGGTGTTTTCTTCTGTTTGTTGACCCTCTGGTGGGGATTCAGACCGTCGATTAACCAGTCCGTTGCAGCGCTNCGAAGAGGTCGCGAAGAAGCGGGNTTGTTGGTNGCNTGGGGCTTGCTTTCAGGNGTNAGCATTGGTTTAGTGATGGGCCAAGTCTATGGCGGGACAGTCGGNGGAATATGTGGTCTTGTNGTGTTTGTTTTGAATTTCTTCTGGGGAGANAGGGCGTTGGGTTTGGCAATCATCACCACGTTCCCGATTCTGATTGTTGTCATTTGGTTGTACGGNATGATCGCCGCTGCAGGGTATGGTCTCAACATGGTCACCGTCGCGATTGCTGCCATGAGNCTAGGAGTGGGAATCGATTACGTCATTCACGTTGTGGAGCGTTATCGCGAAGAGCGAGAAAAGGGACGTTCTGTGCATTCATCTCTNGTTGCAATGGGCGGCGCATCGGGTCTGGCATTGGTTGGCTCCGCGGTCTCAGATGTGACTGGTTTCGCCATCATTTCATTCTCGCCGATGGGCTTCTTTTCGGCATTCGGATTGTTTTGCGCACTCATGATTGCATTGAGTTTCATCGCATCGATGATTATCACAAGCAGTGTCTTTGGAATGATTGGTTGGAGAGAGGTTCGGGCAGAATCAAAGAACGCTGGTGGCATTCGACAGTTACAAATTGATGCCGAGCAACGACTGGGTATCGGCAGGAGTGTCAGCGATGTCTAATCCCCCCAAATTGAGGCAACTTGAGCGTCGAGAGACGGATGTTGTCCTACGCTGGAAGGATGATTCGGAACATGCTGTCACTTATGTCGAAATGAGATATTGGTGCCCCTGCGCAAACTGCAAACCTCGTCGAGAAAACGAAACTCGTGCCCAAGCGCTTCGTGATGAAATTGACCGATTGAGAAATGAAAAACCCAAGGCAGAGAATGTGGGTGGATACGGCATTCGCTTCACGTTCGCTTCGGGATGCAACTCAGGAATATGGAGTACAGATCGTCTCCATGCAATTGCCACGGGTACCCCAGATCCCGATTCGCTTTAACGTGCGAAGAGTGATAACGGAGACCTCTGTCGTTGATTCAGCGAAGATGTGGGTTGACCCGCTTGTTCGCTGAGGTGATGTTGTGNACCCTGAACCTGAAGGTGATGACGATTGGACAAAGTATGCTGATACTGGATATGAATCATCTTACGACCCTTGGGCAGACATGGTTGCCGCTGAAGAAACCGAAGAAGACGACTTTGATGATGACTTTGAAGACTATGAAGAAGATCAAATTTCGATTCGNGAAATTCCTCGTTGCCCTGCACCTGCGGGCATCGAACATGCCATTCGAATNGGNACTTGTAATCACTGCTTAGGGCGAATCGCCGGNGTCCGAATTGCGGGCGATCCATTGGATACTGTCGGCGAACGTGTNCGNAGTCANGCCTTGGAAAGAGACNCTGATTTGAAAGTCAATGATGATGNNGAATGTTGTCCTTTTTGTGAGGATCTTTTCCTTGATTTGGATTTGGTTTCCAACCGAATCGNAAACGCAATCGATGGCATTGAATGCTCGAGGGTACANCTGGGTGTTCATTTTGCAAAGGATCAAGTCGCTGCAGAAGAAGCCCTTCGTGCCTCAATCGCTGCAACCGGAAGCCGCCCTTTGAAAGCCACACTTTCTGAAGCGATTCAATCCGTAGTGGCCAACAAGGTCCCTGGAATCTCTTGGGTGAAGGAGCGTCCCGAATTGATGATTCTGTTTGACACATTGACTCTTGGNGTCAANGTCGANATTCGGGCANTGTTCCTGTACGGNCGTTANCGAAAATTGGAGCGAGGNNTNCCTCAAACNCGNTGGCCTTGNCGNGCCTGTCGAGGNCGAGATGGNGGNTGTGAATCATGNAATTTCACCGGGCAACAATATCCNGATAGCATCCAAAGTCTAGTTTGCGAACCNNTGGTTGANCACACTNAAGCAAAGNCNGATGCGTTCCATGGGATGGGNCGCGAGGACATTGANGTNCGATGCATTGGCAACGGNCGNCCTTTTGTTGCTGAACTGAAATCNCCGCTTCGNCGAACACTNGATCTTGACAAGTTGNCNAAAGAAATCAANAAAGCGGCCAAAGATAAAATNGAGATTACTGGCTTGAGANTTTCAAATCGNGCTGAAGTCGCAAGAATCAAAGAAACCAAGGCNGAGAAATCGTATACCATCCGGTTCACGTGTGAACATGGTTTCGATGAAGANGAAGTCATTACGCGCATCCAATCNNTGTCNGGACAGGTNTTGGAACAGCAAACCCCNCAACGNGTCGCACATCGANGAGCCGACAAAATNCGNAAGCGAAAGGTGATTTCAATNGACAATATTCNGGTNGAGGAGAATGAAATTGANTTTGATGTTCGATGNGAATCGGGAACGTATGTCAAGGAACTTGTNCACAGTGATGAGGGNCGAACAAATCCATCCGTTGCGGCCGTGTTAGAGNGCGACTGCGAAGTCATTTGGCTGGANGTGAANGACATTCACGCNGACTGAATNNCATTTTTCAATAGGCGGTGCGCTTAATTAGGGGCGTCAGGTCGCCCGATTCCCCCTATAGGGGGAAAGGGAGGCACTCACATGCGTCGAAGTAAGGGAACCCGACAAGGTACACGCAGCATTCTAAAGCGTTCGAAGTCACAACGTGGTCGATTGAATATTCAAAGAATCATGCACGCATACGAGCCAGGTGACCGTGTTGCCATCGTTCTAGATGGTGGACAGCAGAAGGGTATGCCTCACCGCCGATTCCAAGGTCGCACTGGATTTATCCAAGAACAGCAAGGCAGTGCTTACGTGGTTGCCGTCAAGGACGGCAACATGCAGAAGACAGTGATTGCACGACCTGAGCACCTTCGCCCACTGGAGTGAGATTCATGACTGAACGAGAATACACCGATTACGCAAGCGTTCGTGACGCCCTTTTGGATGCACAAGACCGCCGTGGATTTTTGTCGTACGAGCAGAAGTTGGCTCTACAACACGCCGAATGGGCTGCCAGCGATCAAAGAAACGGTCACAAGACCGATTCCAAGGTTTACAGAGCGTTGTTCAGCGATTTGCAGGAAATTGAGAAGCTTGCAGAGCATGCCGACATTTGTGCGAAGATTGCTGAAATGATGCCTTTGAGTGCTGAAGAAGTTCGATCTATTCTCGCCAGCAAGCGGATTCCTATGGATGGCGGAGAAGTCGACAACATCGTCGATACGGTCCGCAAGCAAATTCTGTGATTTTGTCATTTTGGGTCGATAAAGACCGTTTTGTTCTTGAGTCAACACCATCTTCGGAGTTCTGATAGTATGCAGCCTAGAGGTCACTCTTCTCCCGCTGACGAGGCCGGTCCATTGGACGGTGAAACTCATGCACGTGTTCTGGATCATCAATCGAGCGGATTGATTCAAGCAATTACTGAAAAGGGCATGCACCTCATTCGAATGCGTGCTTCTGTAGATGGTGCATCTCATGCTGCAGGAACTCTGATTGAACTTGGGACCGTGAACGTCCTTGGAACCGTTCGTCATCGCGACCTTTCCGCATTTGCTCAATCCTGCTTGCATGAAGTGGTCAAAAGCATCCTTTCCGACAACCCTGAGGTCTGTCTTTCGTTCTACAATCGTGCAGGAAACCTAACGCTGAAAATGCATGCGTTCCAACTCCTTGAAGGCATTGGAAAATCAAAGGCACTTTCCATGGTTGAGATTCGCGGACGGGTTGGCTGGGAAACCATTGCTTCATTGGATGAAGCCTGCCAGATTGATGCCGCTGACCTTCTTGCAAATCGTTTGTGTCAGGAAATCGCCGATCCACACATGACTCCAAATCTTCTCGATTTGCTCATTCGTGCTTGAGGGATTGAAATGGAGCGCAATGCGCGCTTCTTGGTTGATATTTTACGAGATAATCAACCGGTCAATCGCGACTTGGGCCAACACTATTTGCTCGATACATCCGTTCTCAATGCAGCCATTGAAATGGCTGGAGACCTCACTAATCTACACGTTCTGGAAATCGGTTGTGGCCCAGGGACACTCACTCATCATTTGCTCCTCGCGGGCGCGCGCGTGAGCGCGATTGAAATCGATGAAGGGTCTTTGCACCACATGCAACTGCAATTTTCAGAGGAACTCGCATCATCTCAATTGTCGTTGATTGAAGGTGATGCATTGACCGTAGAATGGCCTCAAGAGATTGACGCCATTGTGGCCAATATTCCGTATCAAATTTCCAGTCCATTGTTGGAACGAATGCAGCGCGAATTCCGTTCAATCCCAGCAGTATTGCTCGTTCAGGAAGAATTTGCGGAACGGATGGCCATGGCAATCGGCCCCCTTGATCGAGGCCCTCTAGGCCTCTCGCTTTGGTTGGACTTTGAGGTCGAGATGGGTCGGCGCGTCCCCCCCTCTTGTTTCTCACCCCAACCTCGTGTCCATTCACGTCTAATTCGATTGGAACCTCTTGATCGATTGGCGGCGATTGAAAGTGACATTGATCGTCGTTTGTATAGNCAGGTNACTTCACTGTGTTTCACNGACCGTCGTCGTAAACTTCGCAATCTTCTCAAACGTGCGCCTCGNCGTTTATCTCGAATACCCGGTTGGCATCGTGAACGGTGGACTGGTGCGATGAATTCTCTGAAAGATCATCCGTTGATGGACGAGCGTCCCGATATGCTTGAGCCTGAAGATTGGGTCGATCTTTGCGAACTGATTTTGGCTTTTGAGTCNTGAACTCGCGGACCTAGACGACAACGACTTGATAGGGAAGCCCCCTATCCCGTGGACGAGTGGGGGGCGCATTGATGCAGGGCCTANGGCNCGAATTCCGTGGCTTCAAGTAGGTCGCGAGGTACTCATCAACTCTGGAGGGGGCGATTATGGCAAAGAAGGACACCTACCTTGCGTTGTTGCGTCGAGGTGTGGANGAAACCACNGCGATGACGCTCGCTGANTCCGGTCTCAAGATTGGTGAAATCAAGAAATTNGACAAAGAGCAATTGGTNCAAAATTACGGTTTGAAGGATGAAATTGCGCGTTCCGTNNTGGAGGTTCTNCAATCGGGTTCGACAGGNAAGGCNAAAGAGCGCTATCTCTCGAACGTTCTTTCAGGNCCTGAAAAGAAACCGATGGACAAGATCGAAGAGCAGCGATTCAAGCGTCAGCAAAAGGACATCATGCTNGAGCTCCAAGAGGAAAGAGAGCGCCTAAAANTGGCCAAGGTTGAGCAATTCCGTAGCCAGAAGGTGGTCATGAACCGGCTTGGAAAAACCATTGAATTGATTGTCAAGTTAGAGAACAACTTCGATGATGAATCCAAGGAAGAACAGCGCTCAAAGATCCGAGATCAACTTGAAACTCGAGGTCTTGAAGCCGCCCGCGATCACGAACTNTTGGAACTNGAAGGAACGCCGCAAGACATNGTCGACTTCCGTCGAAAGATTGTCCCCAAACTCTGCTTCCATGCCTGTCCAACCTGTGGTGAAGAAATGGACCCTCGCTCGAGTGTCAACATGGATTTGGGCGACGATTTCGGATTCATATGCTGGGAGTGTGAACATGAATTCTCATCTCCAATGTCGGGCGTCGTCGAATCTCGCCTTGAGTCCAAGAAGGACTGGATTGAAATCGATCCCAAGCGAAAACCAAGAGAAAAGGTCGTTCGCCCACCACGTGCAAAGACCTCTCGCAAGGATGTCATCGCTGCGGAGCTTTCGGCTACCGGTGCGGACGCAGACACCATTGCAGCAGCGGTCGAAGAAAGCAACTTGACCAGCGGCTTGATGTCAATCAATGATTGGATTGACCAAACCTTGGCCGTCAAGGGATACATCCAAGCTCAGGAAGACCGAGAAGACTTCATCATCGCAACCGGTGCAGGTGCAACCAAGTTCAACAAGTGGATGAAGAAGGCGGGTTTGGCCTTCAACAAACAGTCCGGTCAATGGACTCGCTGGGAAGAGAATTGAGGCTCAACGCTATGTCTTGAGACTCCCCCGGTCTCAACATGATGATTCCCGCACATGCCCTTGCAGGAATCGCCTGCATTCATCTAGGTCTGATGGCTTCACGCGGCAACAAGCACTGGTTGTGGATGGGCCTCGTCTTTGCTTTCTTGTCCCATGCGGTCATCGATGCCTTGGCCATATTCACTTATCACGATAGCAGCCCATCGGGAACACCCTTCTCACAGTTCGTATTTTGGTTCTGGATTGCAACAGCCATTTCAGTCATTTATTGGGCCTTGCAAAACGATCGAAGATACGGTTATGGAATTCTCGTTGCTCTTTCCTACGACCTTTGGGATCACTGGATTTTGCGAACCATTTCCTGCAGTCAAGAAGGGTTTCCAGAAGGATGCATGAGTTTGTATGCCTACGAACACTTGCATTTGCATCAACTTGAATGGTTCATCTTGGACAGTGTGTTTGCAGGTGTAGAACGACATTATGGGGACGAGTCATTCTTCATTGTCGAATTGCTATTTGCAGGATTGTTGTGCTGGGCGATTTCCGGGTTGCGAAGACGCGCACCACTTCCAGTGGGGGATGAAGAGGAATGATTCAGGTTCGACCCACATGGCCAATGATGCTCCCATGGAAAGATGGGCAAGGACAAAACCTGTCGCTCAGAGAAATCGTAAAATCCAGACGATTTTCAGTGACCTATTTGCTCTCAATCATGTTTCTTTATGCAATGTTGGGCTACGGTTCAAGAGATTGTTTTACACCTTCTGAAGCCATCATCTGCGACTTCGCCCTCTGGCCCTCCCAACTGTTTGAAGCACCGCATCTGTACATCCTTTCGCTATTCACATCGATTTGGTTTCACAACGATCCCAATCACTTCCTGCTCATCTTGGTGGTCATCCTACTGTTCTTCCAGACTGCAGAGGTTCGTATTGGAACACGAAGGGCACTGATGGCCTTGTTTGGAGTCCAATTTTTAGTGGCTATTCTAATGACGCTGTACCTGTATGCTGGAACCCAATTGTACCCAGATGATCCTTGGTACTTACACGGATATTCAGGTCGAAATTACATGGGTGGTTCAGTCGGCTTGTTCGGTGTGATGGGTGTGTTGTTTGCTCAGATTGACAAGCCTGTAGCTGGAGCCTTGTTCTACGCC
>PBPV01000070.1 GCA_002724815.1 Methanobacteriota archaeon
ATGCATCGTGTGGTCGCCAAAGTCATTCTTGTCAACTCAAATCATGAAATCGCAATGGCGAAAGTGAAACGTGGTTTTTTTACCGGACACTGGACGCTTCCCGGTGGCTTTGTTGATTACGCGGAGCACCCAGTAGAAGGCGCGGTACGTGAGGTGAAAGAGGAACTCGGGCTCAAGGTAAATATCGATCCAAATGACATCGTCCAAATCGCAGAACGCATCTTCACAAGCGAGGGGATACAGTTTCTGTCATTCACCTACAAGTGCAAAGTCGACGGTGAAGTTACTTTCAATCCAAAGGCTGACGAAATCGAAGAAGCCCGATGGTTCCCAATGGATCAAGCGCTGGCCAATGCGGCCAGCTTGTTTGATGTTGAAGCCTTGAGGTCGATTTCATGAATCCTCAAATCTTCAATGATGAGCATTTTCGTAAAGCGATTCAATGGACTGTTTGCTTAATTGTATTCTGCTGTATTGTCAGTCAAATTATGATGCAGTTGGCTGGAGGGGAGCGTGATGAGCCTCTCGATCTGAGTGATCAGGTGCCNCNAGAGATGCAAGACAATGGNGGATTGNTTTTCGAAGATGGATACCCTCCGTTCGTATCTTCAGCAGGGGCACTCATGCCAGAAAAAATCGTGTTCAATCTCGGATTGTTTTCTGGAGGATTGATGATGATTTTTCTAACCTTTGAAATATATCATCGGACGAAATTTCAGAATACTACTCGGAAAATTGCCAATCTTTCAACACTTGTGACAGGAATTATTGTTGGCTATTCGATGATCCAGATTGTTGCATATCCATTTACGACCGAGGTTATGTCACATATTTTCTGGGCAATGAACATCTTTTGGTTTGCACAAATATGGATGGGTGCCCTATCGTACACACGCGGCTCATTGGATGCTCAGTTCCGGTGGAGAGGATGGAAAATCAACACCATCCGATGGACACTATTTTCCATCGCAGTGATTTCTTTCCAAGCGATGACTGCCTTGACATTGATGGATATGATTGTCGAATCGGCCATCTTTGAGTGGACGTTAATTTTCTCTGCCTTTGCAATGATGCTAACAATCATCCCTACGTTGGAACCTACTGAAATTTAGNGCGATTATTCTGCTTCATCNGACCTACGAATCAATACGATGATCAGTAAAACTGCAGAGACTCCAGAGCCTATGCCGACGAACATGATCAGTTGTCTGGCATCCATTGGCTCAGACTCAGATTGAGCCTCTGTCGATTCGCCATCATCATCANCGAAAACACCGAATGTTGACCCGATTGGCGGGGGCGCTTCGGCGGGATGAACATCTTCCATCACGATGACCGTACCATTGAGTACAGTCCCNTTTGACAAGATGTCCTGATAATGATATTCACCAACTCCAAATGTTCCGTTGAACCAAACAAGGAAGGTCATATTGCAATCATCGGTTTGATTTGAGTCCGTCTCATTGGTCTGATTGTTTGANNCACATTCAGGGTACAATTCACCTGAGTCCCAATCGTTTGAACCATTGAACAAACCATCTCCATCGCCATCAAAGACAATGCGATGAGTGATATTTTCAGTGGAGTCTACGTTGTGCCAAATCACTGAATCATTGTACATGATTTGAGAACTGTTTGGCGTCAGACCCGTATCTTTGACCACGACGGTGAAAGTATCGGCTGCGTGTGCTTGAACATTCATTGGNAAGAAAATCATAGAGACAAGAATCAGAGATAGGATGCACTTGCTGGCTCTCATCAGCCTGTCGAAAAACTCTGTATAAATAAATCAAATCTGTAGACTCACATGGGTGGCACCCGTTAATTNAAATACCAAATATTCACGCACAGAATCATGCAACGTCGTGGCCTGTCNAAGGATGAATCCGCAGCGGACAAAATTTTGGTTATTGCAATCGTGGCTCTGATTTCAATTAGCCTGCTTTCGGTTCTAGCGTACATGAATCTCGATTCAGGAGATTCCAATGCAGAGGCTCAAGATGACTGGGTGGATCCAGTGATTGAGATTGAAAATGAAAGTCACAGNCATGGCGATCTGTTGGCGCACCGACTCAGTACGGACAACATCCAATTGATTGATTATCACAATCTGAACTGTGATGGTAACGTAAAACCTCCAGCAGAACTGGACAACACGGCNGGCCGACCTTGCTTACCAGAATACAAGAACGTTGCACCCACCCCTGGTGACTCTTCTGAAATTGCCATTGAGGGGAATTTCCTTGAAGACTGTGAAAAGTACCCTGATGGCACAGGTGGATGTTACGCGTATGTGTCATCCTACAACCAATTCGAAATTCTTGACATTTCAGACCCGAATAACATGGTTCTGCTCTCAACCTACTATGCAGAGGTTGCAAGAATGATTGACATCAAGGTTACACCTGACAACAACTGGGTCCTTGTCAATCACGAATTAACCAACAGTGAACTGGACCCGATNCCAAATGATGACGATGCAAACAGTGGCGCCAACCGATTNGACGTCATTTATGTCGGCGACAAGAGTGAGCCAATCAAGGTTGCAGAATGGGANAATCCTCCTGCTGGATTCCACAACCAAGACCTCCACGTCTACTGCGATTTGGACTACGGNATTTATGCCGCAGAAGACTGTCATCTTTTCTTGTTCGGAGCAGACCCCTATCCTGAAATGGCCGAGGGAGATTCAGGTACATTCTACAAGGGTACACAGATTTTCTACGTGCCACTCGGGTTTGAATCATGGATCCCGACTTCTACAGATGAAGAGCAAAATACCAGTCGTGAAATCATTAGGTGGGGCGGATATACACCCGATGTAGCGACCACATGTGGTGGCTCACTGTTCAATCACGACAATGTGTTCCACGTACACCCCATTACCGGACAAAAGTTACTCTACATCTCCTATTGGGATGCAGGACTGCGGATTGTTGATGTCTCGGAACCNCCCAGTGTCGCCGACCCNCTTGGNCTTTCATGGCCNCAGGATTACGAAGTCGGCCGATGGTTGGGTTGCCCCTCAGATTCGGATGGATGGTACGGNCCCGACGGTGGCGGCCATGCNGACATGACTCCTGAAGAATGGGCCGGTAGCAGTGGGGCACTNAATGGGAATGGTTGGATTCACTATGCTGTGCCTTATGANCATTTGATTTGCAANGGAATNTCTCACTTGGTNGAGCAGTCACTTTGGCCTGAAAANTGTGGTACNGGNCCNGATGACCCCACCTATGGAATCAACTGGAGACACTATACCATCATCGCTCCAGAATATGGGACGAATACAAACCACACTGGAATCGTTTGGACCATCGACACTACCGACCCCGCAAAACCATTCTTGGTTAGCAAGTGGAAACTACCAGGTCAAGGAACACTCCCGGATGGAACCAAGCATGACAACCACTGGATTCCAGGAGGGTACATCTACAGCCCCCACAATGGCGATACTGGAAACAATGGGCACGTGTATTGGACGCACTATCACGCAGGAACATGGATTACCGATCATGGAACCATCTGGGAAGATTTGGTTTGGAAAGATGGTGTGCCACAACCAGAATTAGGATTCAAGGCGATTGAGCAATTGGCTGAAACCAAGACCATCGGTTACTACTTGCCTGCGGGNCCCACATGGATTGATGACCCGACTGAAACACTAGGATATGACATGGCCGATTGCTGGGCATCCTGTATGATTCCATTCGACTGGGGTCTGCAATTTGATCCGCGAGGATATGTNTTCATCTCTGAAATGGTATCNGGNATTTATGTGATTCAGGTTGAGGAAGACATCAATCCAGAATACATGTACCCACCCACGTATACAAATGAAGAAGATTGATGATGTCCGAATCCGATTCATTCAGATACAGGTTCAGTTTCCGATGGNTTAAGAGGTGCTTGGATGCGTCAAATCATGGCTCTTGTGATGGTTCTGTGCCTCATGCTGCCCGGTTGTACTGCACCTGTTGAAGATGAAATCGATATCTTCTATGGACAAGACTTGCCTCTTGACGACCCTGAATATGATCTCGAAGATTTCAGTTTGATGAATTTTGATGGCAACATGACCAACCTATCCGACTATGAAGGGCAAGTNTTGATTGTCTCTTTCGTGTATTCAAGGTGNCCGGATGTCTGCCCCATCGTGAGTGCGAATCTACGATGGGTTGCAGAGCAGCTTCCCGATGATTATGGCACCAATTTCAGCATCATTGCGATCACTGTCGACCCTTGGTGGGACACCAGTAGCGTGTTGGCTGACTATGCCATGCGCCAAGCCATTGACTGGCCTCATTTGACGGGAGAAGTTGAAGCGATGCAGCCGATTTGGGAATCGTTCCATGTCGGATTGCAAACCTACCTCAATACTTCTGCAACCGAAGAAAATTCAACAGANGAAAACCAGACTTCGGGTCGCCACCACCCGGACTATTTGGTGGACCACTCGACTGCAACCATCATCATCGACAAGAATCATCAACAGCGAGTTCGCTGGAATGACATGGATTGGGAACCCACACTTTTCATCGAGGATTTGCAATTCCTCATGGATGAAGAGTTGAGTCCATTGGCCGACTCATGAGCGTTGCATGATCATTGCGAGAAGCAAGACGCTTGCGCCTCCAAACATGGTTAGTCCGGCCAACATCATGATCTTCTGAACATCCGTTTGGCTGGAACGCTTCATTTCAGGCTCTTCTTCATCTTCTTCACAATCGCCGAAACATTCACCGATATCGGGGGCATTTTCGATATGAACATCTGCTGCAATGTTCAGACGNACCTCAATTTCGGNCCCATCAGAGCGGATATCAGATAGGATGTAATTGCCAACCAAAGCCGTATCGTTGATGACGAAAATCCATGCAACTCGGCAATCTGTATCATTGTCCCAATCACATTCGCTGTGNAAAACGCCGGATGAGAANTCACCCTCATCATCGAAATCGTTGTCACCGTTCAAATCCAACCCAATGGTATGAGTGACATTCTCTCGGCTATCGACGTTGTAATACTGCACAGTGTCATTGACGACCAGACTGACCTCAGAGGGGTCGTGTCGGTCTTCGCGGACAATGACGGTGAAAGTGTCCGGTTCATGGGCGACTGCGACGCCAGATAAAATCGGCAGAATGAGCAGAAGCCCGAGCAGTACACTGCGCATGAATGCCGGTACCCATGGGTGGATAAATACAAATCGACCCGTAGGGTCGGGCCAGCATGGATAGCGTCAAGGGTCTGGTACTTGCAGCAATGATGTTGCTCGCAAGTGCGACCATGTTGGTCTTCGCCATGGGAGATTTCAGTGTTGATGACGAACTTGATTCGTCAATGACAATGGCCGACGACCCCCTGATTCAAGGTGAGGACCANGATCACCGAGANCCTTCTCAGCACAANATGAGNAGNTCNAACATNGAGTTCGCTGATTTCAATGAANTGACNAGCCCCGGAAATGCCGAAGTGCAAGTCATGACGGCTCCGGATGGTCGCGTCTATGCTTACCAAGCGGGTTGGAATGATGTTCACATTACCGATGTCACCGACCCCTACAACACGACNGTTGTGGGNCATTACGTCGACCCCAACACNCAAGTCTTGGATGTCAAATATTTGGAGCACAATGGAAATGAATTCTTGATTCTGCAAAACCAACTNATTGATTCNGGGTATGCNGANCCGAATGTCGGCGAGTGGGGNGACCCCGTNCAAGTGAGTGTTACACTATTGGATGTGACCGACAAGACCGANCCCTACTACGTNGACTCATGGTACGATGTCGACCACCCCAGTGGCCCACACAATCTGTATACACAGATGATCGATGGAGAATGGTACATTTTGGTCGCCAACCCGGATTATGAGGAATGCGACATCGGACAGGGGGATGCCTGTGGTGGCATTACCATCGCGCATCTACAATTCGACGGCCCCGGAGACTTGCCTCGGATTCTGAAAGTAGGTGAAGCCGAAGTGGCATGGGAAACCACTCGAGGTGGTTGGATTTACATTCACGACATGACCAGTCAAACTTGGCCTGGAACTGATACAGAGGACCCTCGTTATGGTCGAACTTACATCTATGGCGCCTACTGGGAAGCTGGCCTGAGAATCTTTGACATCTCAGATGTACCTCACCCCGTCAATTCGCCTTTCCTATACGCTTGGCACACGGGTGGTTGTATGGCCTCTGGAGGTTCTCAGGCAGGTTGTACTTGGCGAGCACCCGAAGTTGGACATTGGGATGACTTCGCAGATTTGGATGGAGATGGAGAACTCGACAGTGGCCCCACTGGAAATGAAAACGGTGGCCGTGCGTCCTACATCCACTATGCTGAGCCCTTCCCTGAAATGGTCGACACCAGCCATCTTGGTGGACCTGCGGGCGACCGACATCTCACTGTTCTCGCTGTGGAAGTACTGGCCACATCAGAAGGGACTGGACTGGTATACTTGCTCGACACCACCAACTACACCATGAGCAATGGCAACTTGCGATTTGAGCCTGCATTGTACTCGACTTGGGAAATCCCAACCGCTTGGGAGCACTGCTATGGTTCATCCTGTGAAGATCACGCCAATGGAGACGAATGGTTGCTGTTCAGTCCACACAACTTGGACAGTGTCTACTTCCCCACCAATGATGCCGACTTGCCTGACAATAGCCTCGGTGGAACTTGGGATGGTCGCCTCTATGTCAGCCACTATCATGGAGGCATGTGGATTGTCGATGTTGAAACG
>PBPV01000071.1 GCA_002724815.1 Methanobacteriota archaeon
AGATTGTCGTATCTGAGGTGTTTCCATAGGGGTCGCTGGCGCTTTCTTTGTAGGCACTCTTGTTTTCGTGGAAATGAAGCCACAAATCGGCTCGCCGATCTGCGTAGTATTCAATCGTCGTCAATCCGTCTTCTCCTACGGACCCCGAACCTGTCGGCAAGACTCCATCGGTACGGACGGTCAGGTCAACAATAGAGGGTAGTCGATATTCTGTGGAATTTGGATGGATGCCCATTTCGAGATAAGATAATTCCCACATTTCACGAGCCCCATTGTCCTCAGGAGAGAAGTGTGCATACCCAAACCCGACTCCGATTCGACAATCATGTGCCCATGAAGCATTCAGATGATGAGAGTTGGGCATGTAATGGGATGGACAATCTGTTTGCCCACCGTTGTCAACTTGAATTGAAATCGGAGCGGAAAGGGCGGCGATGGTCACTCCAGTGTCAGCAGGATTACCAGGGATTGGATTTGAAATCCCGGCGAACAGCAAGGCCAATGCAGAAATCAATTCGCTACTGGCACCTGACAAATCAAACCAAAATCGCTCAAAACCGACTTGCAATGCCCAATCAGTAGGTGCGATTGTGAAATGAGAATCAATCATCCAAACATAGGATTCCCCAGTTTCTGTGGGATTGATTCCATATGCAAATGGTTTNAGAAGCGTGGCTTGAAATGTTTCCATACTNGCCCAAATTGGATCGGTTGGATTGATGACTTCGACACGATATTCGATGGTGGGTTCAATCCACAACTGGGTAGGGGGCGAACCCGTCAACCCCCAACCTTGCCCTGGCGAACCATCGAACCCAAGGGTAATCCCGACGCGGACATCAGGGTTTTCNACTAGGATTGTTCCTGGATCGTCATCACCNTCAATGTCAATTTCGTGCATCAANGGTGTTTGNCTAAACAAACTNAGCAAAGACGATGAGAACGGTACAACCGTGTATTTNTGATGTCTGGGGCCGTTGTCTAAGGCTTGGTAATCTGTCCAGATTACGTAATCGGTGATGTTNATCAGTGTACTCCAAATCGTATCCACCAAGCCGGGAGGAGCATTGCCACNCTGCAAAATTTCAATCAATTCAGGGTGTTCAAACTCAATGGGTTGGGAAGATTCNACCGCCAGTCCATCAAGTGCATTATCCATGTGTGTCAGCGGATCTTCTGAACCCAAACTACGCACACCATTTCGAACGGGGGCAAGTGCATTTTCAGCTTGCAACTCAATGACNTCACTGTCCAAGACCAAATCTCGAGTTTCAAGCACTTCATGCAACTCGGATACAATGCCAAAATCCTCGGCCCGGACCTGTGATGCTTCCACAGCAATGAGGGGNCTCAANAGCGGTAAAATCANCACCAACACAAGNGCCAAACTCGTATGGTCTCGGCTGCGAGGCGCCGCGAGAATCAGACGTGGAGAGGCCTCCATCAGCAACGACTGCTCCACGGTCTGCCTAAAGGGTCTCCGACCCTTGTGCGCGAGAGGAGAGCGTTCATCCGATGAAAATCAGCGACGAATGACACTGAGATTTCCACATTTTGGACAAGCAATTTGCGCTTGCTGGACACCGATGGGCATGTCCACTGCATATTGCTGACCACATTCATCACATGCGCCTCTAACTTCCGTAGACTGAGGCGTTGATTCAATCTCAACTGGAGCCGGTTCTGGCGTTGGGCTCGGTGCGGTTTGNACGACTGGGGCAGGTGTGGGTTCTGGTGATGGTTGATTGAGAACATTCGGCAACTCAATTCCACTCGTCAAGACACTGCTTTTCTCGGTCGAAGTTGGCGTGGNTGATTGAGGCTTGACTTNGGGTTTTNGNTCAGGTTGCGGCTCGGGTTGTACCGTGGGTTCATCCTCTTCTTCAAAGGCGGAAAGAAGAGCGGAATCACTGACCGATTGAANGGGGGCCTGAGCCATGGTTTGTTGAGTCCCATATCCNGCTCCAACTCCGGCAATTTCGGCCATCTCATTGCCCCCTCCNCGNGCAAANCCACTGGATTNATTGCCACGGTTTTGGAACATTGAAAGTTGCTCTTCACGACCAACTTCTCGATTGGCTTCAGCTTCTTCCGCNGCTTTTCGAGCGGCTTCTGCTTCCATCATTTCTTGGTGGGCACGACGCTGGTTCAGGGATCTGTACAGGAATACACCGCCGGCGATGACGGCCAATGCCAACAAAATCGCGCCNCCACCGTATACGTAGGTCATCGTCGAAGATTTCTCCACCGGTTTGGCTTCCACATAGACGTTGATTTCACGAGTTGAGAACAAGCCTTGGGCATTGGTGACTGTACATGTGATGGAGTAATCTCCACCTTCTGTGAAAGTCCAAGTGACGAGGTCTCCCGAGGCCTGTCGATCATCGGCAGTATTTCCATTTTCATCCAAGTCAACGGAGCGATCAAAATCCCAAAACCAGGTCAGCTGAGGAGAATTCGGGTCTGTGGCGTTGATTCTCCATGTATTCTCCTCGCCCGCCATGACTTCTTTCGGGCCTGTAATGGCTTCAAGCACAGGAGGGGTTCGGTCCTGGATGGTGATATTGACCGTAAGGTCGGTTGACCAGTTGGCCAAATCATAAGCACGCAGAGTCACAGAATGGTTGCCGGCTGAATCAAAACTGTAGGTGAAGGTATTCCCTGTGCCTGAATCTGATTGAATGAGGTTTCCGTCGGCCCACCACTCTTCACGGTCGATGCCAAAGTTATCCGTCGAAGAACTGGCCAATGTGAACGATTCACCAAAGCCTCGAACGATGTTGTTTCCACCGTTGATGACCGCAACCGGGTAGGATTGATCAGTAACCTGAATTGAGAGTGTGCTCGTGTGGGTTCGGCCATCGACTCCGTTCACACGCAATGAGATGGGGAAAGTTCCCTCGGTTTGCCAAAAAACATCTGTGGATGGNCCTGTCAATTCGTAAATTCCATCACCGTCCAAGTCCCATTCATACGCATTGGTATCGACTTGATTGGAAAGATTGGGAGTATCGGTTGCTGAAATGGTCGCCAGCGCCCCGACATCCAAGGAGGTCGAGGTCGATGTGATGGTGGCATCGAGAATCGGCAACAATTCGACGATGACAGTGAAAATCGCTTCAGTCGAACCATCACCGCCGCCTGTCGGACCCACCTCATTGTCCGCATACAGCCAAAGTGGTTGATTTGCGTGTGCAGCATCAACGGTCCATGTGACGCTGCCTTCCGAGGTAATCTGCAAAAGGTCAGCACCAGGGACTCGGAATTCAGGAGCTGTTCCATCGAGATAACTGAGGCGTTGATTCTCTGTGAGAATAAACAGGTCTGGATTGCCCTGAAGTGGGATTGCACTGATGGTAACTTGGGTTCCTTCATCTAGTATCATTAGATTTTCATCAACCAATTTTGTGTGACTGTTGACGCCCAATTGAACCAAACTGTCGTGTATATTCCAGTAACTTGTGGTTGGGAAGGTCACATCAAATGACAGTTGCAAGGTGCTACCTCCTTGGGCCCCTTGATTGTCGTCACCAAGATGATCCAAGTTGTCAAGAATGACAAACCAATTCTTGGCTCCTTCATCGGTTGGAACCGTCCAGTGCCATCGTGCCGTACCGACCATGTCTTCGAAGACTGTGTCCTCTGCCCAGTAGGTTGCTGAACGATAGGATTGGTCATTTTGATAGGCAGGCAATCCGGTGCTTCTGAACACCAAGAAGTCGAAATTGACATCTGCATCGACATCAAACTCGACAATGGTTCCGGGNTGCAATTCNCCGAGAGCNATTTGGACACATTCTTGATCATTGATGATGATGGGNTCGGGCATTGCCCCCATATCGACTGANGTACATGGTGTCGCTCGACCTTCGCTTGCAGATGCAAGAGGCAATGAAGATGTCACGAGCAGGGTGACGAGAAAAAGCACCACACGCATGTGCCGCATATCGACTCGCTTGATTCGTTCACCTTTGAAGGTCGCCCATGGCAGTGTATCAGATTTTCATCGTGTTCCAGCCGTCTTCGACTCGCACATGGTGGAAAATTTCGGACGGATGAACTTCGAACCAATCTCCATCCAGTGTCGCAGAAACGGAACCAGAGAATTGCTCTCGTGCCTCACTGACCAATGGAGAAAGACGCTCAATTCGACTTGAATAATGGGTCAATGCAAGCGCTGTGGCTTTGCATGCGCTCGCATGACGTGCAGCATCAGCTGCAGTGGAGTGGAAATACTCTGTAGCCTTGTCTTGTTTGTCAGCCAAAAAGGTCGCTTCATGAAGCAACAATTGGGGCGGAGATGGCAAGGCGTCTTCACTGAATCCCATCGGCCCAAAGGCGGTGTCCCCACTCACCATCAAACTGCAACCGGGACGAGGTTNTCCGCGGAAACTNTCNGCNGACAAATGCTCACCTTCATGGGTCANATCNCGGCCCTCCGCCAANTCTCCAATTTGACGCTTGGACAANCCCAAATTCTCAGCACGNAATTTGTCGAATTTGCCCTGNTTNNCATGGGTTTGGAAATGGTATCCNCAAGANGGGACTCCNTGATGGGTNGGNACGATNGTGACCGTCACNCCTTCCAANGGTTGAATCGGCGATTTGAANGGCNNATCGTCTTCAAGCGGCAAGAGNACCCAATCGATGGGATACGAAGAATCGTGATCNTTGGTTCCAATCATTTGCCATTGNGAAAACAAAATCGCNAGNTCNGTNGATGAAATCCCACTGTCTTCNGGNGGNGATTCACCCGGGTGTTGAGTGGCCCAATCAATCGCTTCCCGNGTCGAGGGGCCCATGACAACCANGGGNGTNCGNCGNCCNTCGAGATCCAAGGTTTGCAACAAAGGNAGCAANCCCCACGTGTGNTCAAGGTGCCCNTGCGTCAGNAANACGACGCGTGTTCTCGATAGNCGAGTNCGGTGCTGCGANCCACTGGATTTGAGAGCACGNTTGTGATCGANGATTCGCTTTTGCATGCCNTCGCCACANTCGATGAGNGCCATGCCNCCGGGNGTATTCAATACCGAACCNGANACNGAACGNCCGTGNGCAAAGCGNGCGCTGGACGTTCCCAAAACGTGNAACTCAAACACTGTTCTCCCTCGCGATTCAACTGAACGACGCCCGCTTTCGCAGGCNGCGCCCAAACAAAGCGGGCAAGNCCATCCCATTTCAAGGGTTCACTGGTTCTTTGGGAATGGGAGTCGGGGGGAACCAACGCAACAAAATGACATCCTCAATCGCACGAATCCATCGCCACGGAATGGCCACATGGATTCGATCTTCAACCAATTCTGCAGGGGGGTTGGTCACGAATAGATGAGTGCAAGCCCAAGTGTCCGAATCGACCACCATGTCGTGAACCGTTCCTAAGAAACGGCCATCCGGCAAGATGACCGGCATTCCGCGAATCTCTGCGGCAGTGGCTTCGCCCATCGAAGTACGGTGAAACGGGGCTGCCCATCAACCTTGGGCCTGAAATCAGGCTTACTTGCCNCGGTTNAGGTTGGCCTTCAACGAGGGGCGGAGCTTCTCTGCGCCCTTGCCCTTGTTGTGTAGACCNCGACCGCGCTTGCCGGCGCTGGTCTTTCCGCGGTACACTCGACCNGTGTGTCGGTTCTNTGTGATCCAACCGAGTTGCTTGTCGTTCTGAATCGAAGGGTGACTNGGATCGATGAGGATGATTTCGAAGTACTTGTTCTTGCCATCTTCNCCAACCCAATACGAGTTGAGAACCTCGAGGTTCGGGAATTTGCGGGCNACGCGCTCTTCTGCGATTCGCTTGATGCTCTTTGCCATGGTNATTTTGAGCATACCCATCTTGCTAGGCTTGCGCTTCATGTTGATCTTGGACTTGCGCAATCCACCACGGCGGACACGGGTTCGAACCATGACAACACCCTGCTTGGCCTTGTAGCCCATTCGACGGGCTGCGTCCAAGCGAGTCGGGCGCTCAATGCGGTTGATGACGGGTTCTCGGCGCCACTGTGCCATGCGGTCTCGACGGTACTCGTGAGACAGGGCATCTTTGGGGCGCTTCCAGGTTTCGCGAACTGCGTGGTGTAGAGAACGAGCCATGATAGTCACCTTTGGAGCGTTCCGCCGACCTGCTTCCCCTATATGAGCGTCCCGCTAAACCGAAAACCCTCCCTAAGGGAGGAAAATGGTCCGAGCGGCCGGATTTGAACCAGCGATTCCCTGATGGCTGCCTTGTCTACAACCGTGAATTTCACGTCTACAGTCAGGTGCATTGGCCAGGCTATGCTACGCTCGGGTTTGCTTCGCCCAACGTCCTCGGCTATTTGTGCGTAGCGCAACCTTTCTGGGCTTTGTGAAGAAGTCCAAAATTGGGCACCTGAGGTTGACTTGATACACTACCATTAATACAGGGTGGAAACCGAACTGGAGAATACAGGTGAAACCTGTGGTGGAAACCATGGATGGGGAACAAGTGTCTGAGGCGTCTGGTGGGACGCTGGGAAGGGCGTACGAGGATTTGGTCGGCGAACTCAAGCGCGACCTTGATGGAAGGCAATCCACAGCTCTGCTCAATGACGATGTTTCCACGTTTGGTGTCCCTGACCCACGTATCCTGATTTGTGGATGTGGAGGTTCAGGCAACAACACCATGAACAGAATCACCCACTTGGGTGCTGAAGGTGCCATTACTGTCGCCATCAACACTGACAAGCAACATCTCGATCACACCCGTGCCTTGCAAAAATTGCTGGTCGGACGTCACATCACTCGTGGATTGGGTGCAGGTGGCGACCCTTCGACAGGACGCAAGTGTGCAGAAGCGGGGCGCGATGTCATCACTCAGATTGTCTCAGGTGCAGATTTGGTCTTCATTACGGCTGGATTGGGTGGTGGAACCGGAACT
>PBPV01000072.1 GCA_002724815.1 Methanobacteriota archaeon
GACACATCTTGAATCCGTTATACTCAGGTGGGTTGTGACTGGCAGTAATCATCACACCTCCGTCCACGTCTAAGTTCGCTGTTGCACTGTACAACGCACCGGTTGTACAGATGCCCAAATCATGCACATCACATCCTGCTGCCATCAATCCCTGCACAAATGCAGCGTGGAGTTCAGGCCCCGATTCACGGATGTCGCGACCGATTACGAGAGAGCTGCAATCAAGGAAGGTTGGCAGGGCTTTGCCAAGCCGTTCAGCAAACGCAGGTGTAAGTTGCGAACCTGCAATCCCACGAATATCGTAGGCCTTGAACGTCTCAAGTGCCCAATCGCTCATGGTGCCTCGACAGGGACTTTATTCAAAGTCGCACCGATTGAATGGTCAACCTACTCGAGGTTTTCACCTTGGACACGGGTGGTCATCACATAGACGACAATCAATGTCAATAAATCGAGTCCCAAGATGATGTAAACAAGGAAACGCCAGTCTGGATAACTGGTCCAAACCCAGACGCCCACAATACACTCTGTCAGGAAAATACTCAACAAAATCGGGATCAACATAGGCCAAGTGAGAATGCCCGCGGGCTTCTCATCAAGGTAGGGTGAGCCGGGCATGCTTACTCACAGCACTTCTTATCGTAAGCCTGGACCACAATCTCAACAGCTGCACCGCGAGGCAATGCAGCGGCTTCAAAGGCGGCTCTTGCGGGTGGAATTTCGACATCTGCAAGCCAAGCGCCATAGATATCGTTCATGTCTGCAAAGTCGTTGATATCGTTGAGCAAAACTTGGGCAAAGGTCACTTCGTGCTTGGTTGCACCAGCTGCAGCCAGTAGTGCGTCAATCTTGTCCAAACTGG
Source organism: Methanobacteriota archaeon (assembly GCA_002724815.1). Classification (GTDB taxonomy): domain Archaea; phylum Thermoplasmatota; class Poseidoniia; order Poseidoniales; family Thalassarchaeaceae; genus MGIIb-P. The sequence continues at coordinate 863 of PBPV01000072.1, forward strand.
CTTGAGTTTGTTCTCTAATTCCGCCGGCCTCAGGGGCAATTTGTCCGGCCAACCAAATGACTCCGTTTGCTTTCACTCCGGGGCTGTATGGGCCGAAGACCTTGCCGCCTGTATCAATGCGTTCTTTCGCCATGGACGCGGCTTGCACTGATGGAACATGAGCGTTCGGTTCATTCGTTCCCTCCTTATCGGCGGGGCCATGCGCACCTGCTGGGTCATCGATCACCCTGCGCATTTCCAGTTGTTTCGACAATGGTTTCGCGAAGATGACATCCTGATTGTCACCGAACGCCAAGAGCTTGATGCCATGTTGGCTGTTGGTTTTGAACAACCCACCTTGCGAGTAGAACGAGTCATCGGCAACCCATTACGCCGGCTACAGAAGGGTTGGAGGCGTCAGCGACAAGTCACTGCGTTCTTGTTTGAACACGATGTGGATCGAATCATCTCTAAGGGTGCACCATTCGAACTTCGGGCAGCGTACCACATGGTNCCTGAACGTTGGTACATCAGCGATACCGAAGTGAATACGACTGCTCACAAATTGGCCAATCCCACTCACATNTTGCTGCCTGAATCATGGGAAGGGAAATTGAAACCAACCCACACCTACCCTGGAATTCTTCCACAGGCTTACGTGCCCCTGAATTCATCGGCTTGGGACAGTGCAAAGGGACAAGTTCAGCGAGAAATTGGTATACCAGANGATGATTTGGTCGTTTTTCACCGAAAACTGCTCGGTGGTGGAATTCATGATGGCAATGAAATCGTCAATTATGAACAAGCAATACGCAAAATGAAGGTTCATTTCGTCGAGAACAAGGAATCCGCTGCTGCGATGGATGGGTCTGCATGGGAATTNCCGGTTCAAGCCACATTGTTTGATGGTGTGATCACGGGGAGTACTACATTGGCTGCTGAAGCTGTCGTCCAAGGCGTACCAACCTTGTTGATTTCAAAAGCTGAACGAGGCTTCCTCACGTACCTTTCAGATCAATCGCACTTCTTTCATTGGAAGGAAGATGATGTGTTTGATGGCCGATTCGGTAAGATGGCCAATGCCTGGATGGAGTCGATGCGTTCCGCCCGCCTCAATGGTCGTACGCCGGTTGTCGATGATACCAAGATGCGCTTGATTGAATTATTCGGAAAGCCAATCGCGTAGGATTTCCATGTGGTCTCCCGCAATCGGGAGTTCACCATCAAGGACCAACTCAATGGGCCAAAANCGAGCATCTGCAGCATCATCTCCNCCCACGGGTTCACCCTCNGCCTCAATCAGGTAGACGATACTGACAATGTGCTTACGAGGGTCTCGGTTNGGGTCACCNTTGGCATCCAANAGTCGAATGATTTGACCGCTCAATCCGGTTTCTTCTTCCAATTCTCGGAGCACAGCATCCGTCGGGTCTTCTCCATAATCGACGAATCCACCNGGNAGTGCCCAAGCCCCTTTCCAAGGTTCATTGCCTCGTTGAATCAACAAGACCTGNTCGCCTCTGCGAACCGCGGCATCCACAGCCAAAGCAGGGTTCCGGTATTCCAAGGCCTCACTCTCCGAATCGNCGCTTTCGNTTTTGGTAGGCCTCAATCGCCTCGAGCAAATCAGCCTTCGAGAAGGACGGCCAGTAAACATCGGTGAAGTAGTACTCCGCGTANGCGGATTGCCACAGCAAGAAATTGCTAATNCGTTCTTCACCNGANGTTCGAATCACCAAGTCAGGGTCNGGCATATCTCCGGTCCACAACCGGTTGCTGATTTCTTTCTCGTCAATCGCATCCAGNTCAAGTGTACCCTTGGCATGCTCCGCGGCAATGGCCCGNACCGCTTCGATGATTTCCTCACGNCTTCCATACGCCAANCAAACTGTAAACACAAATTTGTCATAATCTTCGGTNACTTTCTCNGTATGTTCAATNGCCTCTAAGACATTTTNTGGCAAGAGATCCATTCGTCCGACGACGCGAACTTTGACATGNTTCTTGTGAATTCNTTCATCTGCAGCCAAGTCGTTCAAACCTTCAACGTAGAGTTTGAACAACGCCTCAAGTTCGTCCGGTTTGCGACTGGAAATGTTCTCTGTACTCAGCGCGTATACGGTGAGGTAGGGCACACCGATCTCAAGCACCCAGTCCATCACTTCCTCGAGCTTTTCTTTACCTGCACGGTGACCTAAAGTGGCGGCCAACCCCGAATCCGAAGCATACCGACGGTTGCCATCCATGATGATGGAGATGTGTTGGGGCAATTTGTCAGCCATGACACGAGTTTGCATCCTGCGCATTCGAACACGGTCTGTTCTTGAGACAATGCTCCAAGCATAACGCGAATTTGCAATCCATCGAGCAGGGCCACGAATGATTCGCCACTTCAGCAACCAATGGGCGGTCCGGTCAATCGTTCGGCCGAGCCAACCCATAACTTGTCGAAACCGCCCTACCTATTGATGCAATCGGGTGGCTTGATAGCATGAACCGAGTGGGCCGTGCATGCGCCGCGAGGTCGTCTACATCCTCACCATCTGCATCGGCCTGTGGGTTGATCAGAATGGAACGGAGTGGCCACTCAAAGGTGAATACATCGTCGATATTGTGGTTTGGAGCATCTTTGCCACCATCTATGCGCGAGGCGATCGAGTCGAGCGGATTGAGATGCTCACTGTCTTGGCTTTCGCCACACCCATGGAATTGTTCTTCACCGAGGTTTGGCATCTATACGAGTACAGAGAAGGCATGATGCCGTTGTTTGTCCCCGCTGGTCATTGGTTCCTGTTTGATTTGGGTCGCCGGTTTTCCAAGCACCTACCCGAACATTGGGCTTGGCCATCGATTGTTCCCTTTGTCCCACTATCCATCTATTTCGCATACCAAGGAATTGACACCTCGGGCCTGTTGTTGCTAGTCGCCCTCTTCGGATTCATGCAGTGGGGGCCCGAACGACGCCTGTATGCGACCATGGCTTGGCTGGCTTTGGCCATGGAATTGTGGGGCACTCACTTGGGCAATTGGGCTTGGTACGCAGAAGTCCCTTGGACTCCGCTGACGGCTTGGAACCCTCCCTTGCTTTGCGGTGTTGTGTACGCATTGGGTGATCTATTGGTCAACATCACCGTGAATCAGTTCACTTCGCAGGAAAGTGATTGATCGAAATCACTCTTCCTCGCCATGGTGGCTCAATCGGAGTGCCAATTGAGAAATGACGGCTACAATTGCAAGCATGAAACTCAATCTGAACACGGTATGATAATCCCATTTTCCCGGGTTGTCAACGGTTTCCGCCCAGACAAAAGCTGCAACGATTGGACCAATGATTCGAGCCATCGCTCCATACCCCTCCTGAGCCCCCATCACTCTTCCCAAATCCAGTGAGGTCGATTTTGCCTCCAAAGTGAGTAGTGTGTTTTGAGTCGGTTGGAACAGTCCATTTCCAAGCGCGATGAAGGTCATCGGAATCAACCCCAGCAGGAACGGCTCGGGTCGCAAATATGGAATCCATCCAATCCCCAATCCACAAATCAAGATTCCAAACACCATCATTTTTCGAGAGTCCAATCGTTGCGCTAGAGAACTTCTCATGAAGCCACCTTGAACCAGCACACCCACCAAACCAACGTAAGCGAATAGGTACCCGTTTTCCTTGGCATCAAACCCGAGACCTCCGTCTTCGATGGGCATCCCTGTGAACAAAATGAAGGTCGCATGCATGATCGTGAATGAGGTCAAGAAAATCGCATTCACTAAGATCAGGATTTGCACCGGCCGTGACAGGTCTCGGATTTTGATTAGATTTCCAACCAATTGCCCAAGGTAATTGCGATTTTCCTCTGGTTTGGCGCGAGCTTCTATTGGCAGACTTTCGGGGAGGTGTCGTATGGCTAGAATGAAGGACATGAAGGATAGCAATCCCGCAAACAAACAGGGAAGGAAATAGGGATGACTCTTCCACCAACCTGTCTCAAAAAAACCTCCAAAATTGGTGTAAGGGTCGGTCAAGATCCCACCGATGAAAGGCCCAATCATGAATCCCAAACCGAAGGCCGCTCCAATCACACCCATCCTGGCCTTGAGTTGCTCATCCGTACTGATGTCACCGATGTAGGCACGAGCGACCGCAATGTTCCCATTTCCTGCCCCAGCCAAAAATCGTACAATGAGTGCAAACCAAAGGCTCTGAGCCAACCCAAATGCGATGAAGAAAATTGTATTCGATAGCAAACCAATCATGATGATTGGTCTTCGACCCACTCGATCGGAGAGTGCCCCCAAGATGGGTGTGAATAGGAACTGACCAAAGGTGTACGTGGCCAATACGATGCCCACCCACAAATCTCGGCTTCCAACATCGGTAAATCCATCTCCAGTCGCTAAATCTTGAATGAAATAAGTCAGAAAAGGAATCACCAGTGTCAGTCCGATTAAATCAATCAAGACGACAAGGAACAGTATCCCCATTCCACTGCTCTGGGTCTTTTGCATAAATCTCTCTGACAAAGGAAGGGGGATAAGTCTTCAGAATCGAATGCCAATGCAATCCTCATTCAAACACAATCGATGGCTGGTCGCCCAGTGCATTGAGGGTCCTCTTGCTGGCGTTGACCACAATGACCTCACCCGCATAAGGCCAAGTTTTGAGATCGTGACTTGAATTCCCTGCATAAGCAAAATTTCCTTTTCCATACCGCTCAGCAAGGGCTTTCCCTTTGGCTTCCATCCTCAAATTGGTGACACCATCACTGGCCATCACATCATCGAATAGGCCGACATGTTCTGCAATCTTTTTGGCAACAAATTCCTCTGAAGCCGTACACAAAATCATCTCCCTGCCCGTGGCTTTTTGCTCTTTCAACCATGCGAGAAAAGCCTCGTGATAAACCAACTCGGCAGGGTCGAATTTGAGCCTACGACCAAGGACTCGTTTCCATCGAGCTCGTTGCCCTGTTAATTCAAGATAGAGCAACCATGGAAACAACCAGAATCGTGGTAAAACGACGCGACGAATCGTGACTCGAGACATGTCGGTGAGAATCAGTGTCCCATCGAGATCGACAGCGAGTGGTAAATCCGTCGTCTTTCCCATGACCCACAGGCATGGTCGAACCAATTTCAATCTGTCCTCTGCTTCGCAGAGATTTGATGTGGATGGGGCCTTTGGGCCTGTCGTGGAGATTGAATCTGAGGCATGGTTTCCTTCGGCCGCTGTCAAATCAGTGACCGATTCTTCTGACCCGGCCCCGCTTGGATTTTCTTCGCACGTTCTCCATGTTCGTTGGGATAGCTTGCCCATGCTCCTGCCGGTTGATGACCTCCAGTCGGTCGAGTGGTGGAATGCTCAGTCAGCGACATGGGGTGAATGGCTTTCGGGTAAACCGCAATCGGTTCAATCCAATTCGTCAGGTTGGGCCGTAGAGTTTGACCATCATGTCGCTCAAGTGTTGCCCATCGATGAAGACGGGCATGGACGACGATTGGCACAATTGAACTCGAGAGAATTGCATGCGGCCATCGGTGGGGTTCAGCATGAAGGAAGAGATGTGATTTTGGTGTTTGAAAAAATCAATTTCGAACCATTGCCATTGGATGCAAAACACTTGCAGATGGCGGGTGAATCCTTGGGTCGATTCCACGTTGTATGTGGAGGCAATATCGCCACCCCGAATGATGAAAGAGCCTGGAATCAACGCTTGGAAATTCTTGAGCCACGCACACGATCAGCGACGAAGTGGAGAGCACCCCATTCGGCGGATACGCAGGGAACAATTACGCATCGAAATTTCAGTCTTGAGCAGTGCTTTATTCACGATGGCAACATTTTGATTGGTCGGTGCTGGGGTGGGATTCAGGATGCCCTATTTCCCCAAACATCTCTCTTGCCTGCCATCCGAGATGTTGCCTCCGCCGTGACAGTCTTGTCCACTGAACTGAAACGAACGTTTTGCGATGCGTGGTCATCGACNGCTCCCGCTCATTGGTCGTCCAGCAAGGCATTGGATGGGCACAAAGGTGGCTTGCTGATTTGGGAATATGAGCAGCANTTGCTCCTTCGAATGTTNCACCAATCTTGGGGAGAANATGAACCCCAAAGTGTGACCGAATTCCTTACCGAAGTCTCCACCATTCAGAATGGGATGTATCGAGCGAGAACGATTGCCGCGGGGGCAATGATTTGCCTGTCNATCCCTGCGGTTGCAGTACTGTACTGGCTGTTTTATCCAGATGCATCNTCCCCTGCTACTGTTGATNTGGCAGGGGTTGCAATCACGGGTGTCANCGGAGNANTGNTGCGTAGATTGTACCGTTCTCTAGCACCTAAGCCCTGGTGAACTTCCCTTCAGCATAGGAATAGATTCGCGGGACACCCGTTGGGATTTCCAAGCCGAGAACTTCTTCGCGACTCAACCCTTCAATTTTCATGACGATGCTTCGCAAACTGTTCCCGTGCGCCGCGACAAGAACCGTTTTTCCATCCTCCAAATCAGGCATAATCGCTTCATTGAGGTAGGGCAGTGTTCGCTCAGCACACATGGCCAAACTCTCACCTTCGGGTGGGGGAATATCGTAGGAACGACGCCAAATGTGGACTTGTTCCTTACCGTACTTTGCTCGAGTTTCATCTTTGTCAAGACCCTGCAATGCTCCATAATGTCGCTCATTGAGTCTGAAGTCTCGATGGGTCGGGACATCAGCTGAGACTCGATTGTGTTTCATGACAATCGCAGCGGTCCGCTGAGCCCGAATGAGATCGCTTGTGTGAACGACATCAATCTCGATTTCAGCCAAATCCTCGCCGGCTTTTGCGGCTTCAGCCTCCCCCACTTCCGACAGTTCAACGTCGGTCCATCCGGTGAATTTGTTGGCCGCATTCCAAACGGATTGGCCGTGTCGAAGAAGAATCATTGTCGCCATCATTTCACCTCAGTTCAAAGTGCGCTGGTTGCGGACACGAGGCTCGTAGAAGACAATTCCATTTTCTTTGGCCAATCGAGCGACGTTCAGCAAAAATTGCTGGCGAGCATCTCGCTCATCCGCCCCACCATTGACATCCCAGTAGATGTTGCAGGACACCTCGATTGAATCCTTTGAAATTGAAGATACCTTGGCCCATGACGCATCTTCTTTCATGGTGTTTTCATCGGTTCGAATGAGGTCTCCAACCCCCTCAGTGAATTTTTGCACAGCATCAGGATCGCTATCCAAATCAAGGTAGATGATGGGTTGATAGCGGCGCCATCTTCGCTTGCCGAAGTTTTCGATGGGCTTGCTGGTTAGATTTGCATTTGGGATGGTGACAATCGTATCCATACTAGTGCGCAACAGTGTGGTTCGCAAACTGATGTTGATCACTTCGCCCTCACTTCCACTGACAATCACCCAATCACCGACTCGGAACGGGCGGTCGAGCAAAACGGTCACNGCGCCAAACACATTGGCGATACTATCCTTGGCNGCTAGAGCCAATGCCAAACCCGTGATTCCCAGACCGGCCACCATGGTGGTCAAGTCAAAGTTGAGAGCATCGGCAATGAATATCGATCCAAAGACAACGATGCAGAATCGCATGACACTCTCAACCGCACCAATGAGGGTCCGCTCCGCTCCATCCAACTCATCGTCATCGTCCCAATATTCAACCACAGCTTGGACGCAAACCGTGAGACGAAGTGCCCAGATGATGATTGCAATGAGCATCACAACTTGAGCGACGGAAGGCAACCAAAACGCCACTGCGGAGGGCATCATTGCNGNAGNNCCNTCNGTCAAAGCAAGAGATGCTCGCCACATGATGGCTGCTCCTACTGCAGTGCCCAGTGCCCTACTTGAACCATGGATTGCAATTTCAGCGACAGAACTTTTCTCGCACAAACCATTGAACATGTTTGGGATTGTCATCACCGCAATCAGTCTTGCAATAAAACCCAAGAGAATCAATCCGATGAGTACACCGAGGGTACCTTGGTTGAATCCAAACAACTCTTCACTCCAGTTTGGAACCATCTCGACAAACTTGTCCATGCACTTCGACTCTGAAGAGGGGGGTTCATCCTTTCGCTGGATTTGATTCGCGGAACCGTCCCCTAAAGGGACGTTTCCGTTGGGGCGGCACAAGCGGTCGATTCAAAGGCAGAACGCTTGTCGTCGATATGGTCACCATGTCGTCGCGCCGAATTCCAGCCGTCTTAGCCATCCTTTGCATGCTTGTCCCAATGCTGACGGGAAGCATCACAACAAACGCTCAGGATGATGATTCGTCAGGCGTCTCACCGGATGACATTTGGAGTCCAGAATACATCAATCAGATTCACCCTTGGGGAGGAGATGACCGGATCCAATTCAAGGCCTATCACGACTACTTTACGATGAAAGATCGCATGATGCAATTGGCAGAGAAGGATTACCAATACTTGGGGCAATCTGTCAACATCATGTCTTTCCACGAAGGTCTCAATGGCGGGACAAATGCTCGCGGCGTGGAAATGACGCAGAACAGTTACGAGGGCCATTTCTACAGTCATTCCTCACCTTGGTTGAAGATTACCGGCGGCGGGGAAGAACTGAATGGTGTTGACGGAGGAGAATGCAATGACTTCGTTGGCGATTGCGGAAATTATGCTGAGATTCCTGATGTCCAGATGATTGGGAATTTCCATGCTCGTGAATGGATGTCATANGAAGTTCCAATGATGTTCCTTGAAACCATTGCGCATTACTACGGCATGGCNGGAATCGACAATGACGGCGATGGTTTGGTCGATGAAGACACTTGGGGCGACTCCGATGGAGACGGTCAACTCGATGATGATGGCGACTGCCTTTCGTTGGCATCAAATTTCCAAGACTCCAATGGAGATGGAATCGCCTGTGGCCCGGGTGATCTCGGTGTCGATGAAGACTTCTCTGAGCAACAAATCACCGATTTGGTCAACACACGAGAGATTTACCTTGTCCCCATGTTGAATGTGGATGGCAACCGTTACGACCGCGAGGTCTTCTGTGGCGAAGATGCTTGGAACTGTGATTCAGCAGGTTGGAGAAAGAATCTCCGCGATAACGGAGTTGAGGGCATCACTCCAATTCCAGATTTGCAGGAAGAGGTGGATGAAAGCTGCGACGGTGTTGACTTGAATCGAAATTTCCAGTATGAATGGGGTGCACCGTTAGGAGCGACAGGCCCTCTNGCCCCAGGAGCATGTTATGCTGGTGGTCCCAACAATGATGTTTACAATGGACCGGTAGATGATACCGACAATGACGGTGACGGACAAATCAATGAAGATCACGTCGATGGGAACGATGATGATGCCGACGGTCAAACAGACGAAGATTGGTGGGGCGGCAATTCTGAACCCGAAACACTGTTTGTTCAAGATTTGACTGAAATGAACGATGACGACAACAATGGTGCTTCCGATTTCGCAGCCACCCTTTCTTGGCATTCCTTCTCCGAACTGGTTCTGTATCCATGGGGCCATTGCACCGATTGTGAAACACCGGACCATGATCAACTGATTTACCATGGCGATAAGATGGCAGAAATGACCCGATATGCAAACATTCAGAGCAGTGATTTGTATCCAACAACTGGTGATTACTGTGATTGGCAATATGGGGTCCATGATTCATTTTGTTACACCATGGAAATCGGCACGGCCTTCCACCAGCGGCCAGAAGAAGTGAATCACATCGCAGTCCGAAATCTAGGCGTCCCCTTCTACATTGCCGAAGTGGGCGACAACCCGCGTGAACGCGCGAATTTGGGCATTCAGGAAGTCGAAAAGAGTCAGTGGCTCATCAGTTCAGATGATTTGGTCATTCCAGAATCCGGTCCGGTTCCAATCTCCATGTGCATCGATCCCTATTTCCCATTCACCAACGATGAGAATTACTCGCACGTGATGTGGCGAATTGTCAAGCCAACTCGTCAGCAGAGTGACTATGGCCCGAAAGAATGGGTCGAAGAAGATTGGATGATGACTGGCTTCCAAGAGACNGGTGAAAACTGTACATTGGACAACAATGGTACCGGTGTTTTGGTTGTTGCAAACGTCCCCGTCCCCGAAGATTTCAGTGGCAAATTGCATTACAAGTCGATGCTAGGGACGCGTTCAGGCACCTTCCCATTCTCATATCCTGCTCCCGGAGCTTACGAGGAAATCAACATCGCTTATCGTGCACCNTATGGAAACCCGATTCTTGCCTTCTTGCTATTCTGCTTAGTTGCAGGAACGGTTTGGGGAAGCCTTGGCCTTGCCATCCAGAAAATGAATGAATCCGAGGAAGAAGATGTATTCCCNAATGAGAANCCAGAAACTGTGGTTGTCTCAAAGAAGAAATGAGGTGAATTGAATGGGACAAAGTGACGAGTTTTCCTCAAGATGGGGATTGATTTTTGCCACCATCGGAGCGGCGATTGGAACCGGTAATATCTGGCGATTTCCGCGTATGGTCGGGGCCAACGGTGGCGGGACGTTCCTGATTCCGTGGCTGTTCTTCCTGTTCGCTTGGTCGATTCCGCTGGTGATTGCAGAATTTGCTCTAGGCAAGCGCAGTCGAACCGGAACGGTGGGAACCTTCCGAATCTTTGGTGGTAAGAAATTGGCTTGGATGGGCCTTTGGACNGCTTGGATTTCNACNGCGATTGGATTCTATTATGCGGTGGTTGCCGGTTGGTGCATGAACTACTTCCAACTTGGGTTTAGAGGCGGTTTGAGTGAAGGAATTGATACAGTTGAAGTCTGGAATAATTTCCTGAACTCTACAGAATTGGTGATTCTCTTCCAGACCTTGGTCATCGTCATCACCCTGTTCGCGATTTGGGGAGGTGCCAAGATGATTGAGAAGGCGAATACAGTCATGATGCTCAGTCTGTTCGCCCTCCTCTTCCTCGCACTCTTCCTNGCTCTATGGATGGATATGTCCGATGGTTCCCTTGATGGTGCCNTGTTCATGTTCAGCGTTGACTTTGANATTCTAGCTCAACCNGAGACCTGGATCAATGGTTTATCTCAATCTGCGTGGTCGTGTTCGGCCGGTATGGGCATGGCGATTACCTATGCGGTCTACATGCGCAAGGATGAGGATACGACTCTCAACGCGTTCACCATGGGATTGGCCAACAACAGCATNTCCATCATCGCTGGATTGACNGTTNTGAGTGCNATNTTCGCGGTTCAGGATGANCCATTGGCCACNGTNACNGGTGGTTCAAGCGCCATNACCTTCCTCGCATTGCCCGANGTATTCGCTCAGGCNCCGGGNGGCTCNNTCACACAATGGGTCATGATGTGGGCGTTCTTCTTAGCTCTGACATTCGCAGCTTTGACGAGCATGATTTCAACCGTTGAACTCTGTGTTCGAAACTTCGTCGATCATGGATTTGAACGCAACAAGGCGGTCGGCTTGACCGGCGCAGCCATTTTCTTCTTCGGANTGCCATCGACGTTCGTATGGATTCGTCTGGANGCCGATGGGGTTGCCTTCCCTGAATTCCTAGAGGTNCAAGANCACATNTGGGGCTATGGATTGATGTTCAGCGGTCTGTTCATCGCCTACACCATNTGGCAATTTGGATTCAAGATTTGGCGAGAAAAGGTCGAGGCCGGCGAAGCCGAAGGTGGTCTCATGGGTTACATCAAACACGGTACGCCTGCCTTCCGAGATGAATTCATCAACACGGGAGACAACGACCTTTGGATCGGTCGCTGGTGGGATTTCCTGATGTTCATTGCCTTCCCCGTTTTGTTCACAGTCCTCATTGTGTCCTACTTCAGCGACATGATTGCGAATACACCGGATGTATGGAATCCATCGAACCCGAAGGGCATCACCATCATTCTGTTGTTCTGGGGTGTGGTGGCTACGGTCTTCATCTTCTTCAACAACGTCTTGGTCTCTCGCCCACTGTACCGTAACGTTCCCGAAGGTGCAGGTGCAGGTGCTGACATCTCGATGTTGCCCGGTGGCGATGACGAACTCATCGGTGTTGTCGGAGACGTCTTTGAAGGGTGGGAACACCACGCATCTTCCGAAGACCTGATGGACGCGGAACTATCCTAGGACCTTCGTGGAAGCCGAGGCTAGGGGCCGCGAGCCCGCTCGTTGGTGCATGCACTGGGCGGAAGTCAGTGTCTTTGATGACAATGCGACCGCACTGGGAATTGACATCTCCGATTTGATGGGAGCCGCAGGACAAGGATTGGCCGCTCAGGCTGTTCGAATGCTGAACAGTGCCGCGAAACCTCGGGGCCCGGTTTGGATTTTGTGTGGCCCAGGCAACAATGGTGGCGATGGATTCGCCGCAGCATTGGGTCTGGTTGAAGACGGAGTCGATGCTAGACTACTCGCCACTCATTTGATTCAGCATGGTTCGACAGCGCAAGCCTTCAGAGATCGCTGTATTGCGGCTGGGATTCCATTGTCGATTTGGCCTGAAGTGCAATCAACGATTGGAACTGGCACTCCCGCATTGGTCATCGATTGCTTGCTTGGTGCTGGACCGGGACGTTCAGGTGTTAGGCTACGCGGCGATGTTGCAAATGTGCGCCATTGGTTGGCGGAAAGTCGAGGCAAGCAATCCCCTGTACTGGCTTGTGACATGCCCACCGGTCTTGGAGGCCCTGATGTGATTACTGCCACTGCAACGGTCACTTATCATGCTGAAAAATGGTCCTTGAGAAATGTCGATGGCCGCATTCAAGATGACGTGGGTGAGATTTTCACTGCAAACTTGCCGTGGCCTGCTCGTATCGAAGATTGCGGCCCAGGGGATGCAAGGCGACACCCACCGATCAAAGTGGATGCGCGTAAAGGCGACCGAGGTCGTTTGCTCATCGTGGGCGGTGGTCCATACCATGGAGCTCCCATACTCTCCGGCTTGGCTGCAGAAAGAAGCGGATGTGATCTGGTTCACTTGGCCATGCCATCCGAAGCGGTCGAACGTGCAGAATGGCCCTTGTCCTTGATTCCCGAAGACATTCCAGACACCACTCACATCACGACACGTTCGGTTGCAGCGATTTTGGATCGGGTATTGAACGGACGGGGTTGTCAAGCCGTCTTGATTGGACCGGGATTGGGTCGAGAAAGTGAGTCGATTGAAGCNGTTTGCGACTTAATCGAAAAATTGGTNGAGGCGAATATTCCGTTGGTGATTGATGCCGATGCCATTCGNGCNCTNCCTTCCCANGAATGGCCNGCAGGAATGGTCGGAGTGGTCACCCCNCATCAAGAAGAGATGGCCCATTGGTTGGGGGCATCCGATCCTGTTGAGATTCTNAANATTCGAGCGAGACGCGATGGCATCGAGCGTGTGGTTGAGGACGAATCTTGCGTCATCGTCCGTACAGGAGCTGAAGACGAACTTTGGGCCCCGGGAGGAAGGCACTGCTTCGCGTCGGGCGGTCATGCACGGATGTCGGTGGGAGGNACTGGTGATTTGTTGAGCGGCTGTATTGCGGGATTGATTGCCCAAGGCATGAGCCCGTGGGCTGCATCTCGTTTGGGTTGTGCATTGCTGCGCACGGCAGGTGCGTCCGCCGCACTTGAATACGGCCCTGGATTGTCAGCAACGGATGTTCCAAGTCACATGGCTCGAACCTTGGCCACATGGACTGGACAAGCGGAAGACCGTGATGCTTGAGAACGAGAAGCCCTTGGTCGATTCGTGCCGAGCCTCAAGGAATGGATTGCCATAGGTGCGTTTGTCGCCTTTGTGTTGATTCCAATTTGTTGGCGATTTTGGCGAAGATGGGACCGCCCCTCCAAGGCGGCTGTAACTGAAATGCTCCGCCGTATTCGCGAGAGGGACATTCGTGAAGCCTTCATTCGAGAAGATGCAAAGTTACGTGAACAACAGCGTCTTGAGGCTGAACGCGAGTTGTCGATGCGTAAGGCTCAGGCTCCTGCCCCAGTAGAGAAATCCACTCTAGCATCTGCGTTTGGCAACTTGGGGGCCGTTGATTCCACGGGAACTGCGGTTCTTGAATCCAGTCCGACCCCTCCTCCGCAGACCCTCGTTGCCCCGGTTGAGAATGTCGATCAATTGGTTGACAGTCTTGAGATTGATGACATTCTTGAAGATGTGATTCCCGAAGCAGCCCCTGTGGCGGTACAAATCCATCAAGAATCAATCACAGATGAGGATGATTCATGGGTCGCCCAAGAAGGCGATGATGACTGGTCAGGGGTTGATTGGTGATGCTAGAGAACCCCAAAAAACGCGCACTGCGAGCACGTGATGGACTGAAATCGGGCGATTATGACATTCGTCGGATGGTTCGAGAATACATTCGCTATCTGGGAATCGCAGTCATCAATGCCATTTTCTTCTGGGGCCTGTATGAACTGATGTACTGGCTTGATCCCTTGGCCCTCTATCCTGCCACCGTTGCCTGGGCCATCGCCTATGTCGTCGGTTCCTTCGAAGCCCATTACCTGCACAGAACATTCACCTTCAAGTCCAATGCGAGTTACAAAGAGAGCCTCTACTGGGCATTGATTGTCTATGGAACCATTGGTGTGCTTTCGACCATTTCTGAGCATGTTTTGGTCTACGTCTTTGATGTGCATCATCGAATCGCTTGGGCTCTCAACATGTGTGCATTCGGCTTCATGATGTTCCTCGGACTCCGCTTGCTGGCCTTCCCACCCGAATTGGATTCTGAAGAATAGTGGCACCCCCTTGTTTGAAGAGGGCTTGTGCGCGCGCGCGTGCGAGGAAAGGCGAATGATGGTCAATCCAATCCGCCGTATGACCGAGGCCATGTACGGTCTCAAGGCTTCACTTTACAGTCGAGCCGACCTCTCCAAGGACTTCGGTCGCTATTTTGTCGTCGCCTGTCTGAATTCGGTTTTCATGTTCGCAGTCTACCAGTTGTTGTACTGGTGGAACCTTCTGGACACCTACAACGCCGAGTTTGCTTGGTTCGTTTCATTCGTCATTGGAACCATTGAAGCCCACTATGTCCATCGTCGTGTGACCTTCAAGTCGAAGGCAAGATACGGTGAGAGTTTGTATTGGATGTTCTTCGTCTACACCATCATTGGAATTTTATCGACTCTGACCATTTCCGGATTGATTCGAACCTTTGAGGTCCAGTATCAGTTGGCTTGGGTGATCAACAACATTCTGTTTGGTTTGGTCTACTTTGCCGGGCTCCGGCTGTTGGCATTCCCTCCAGAAGTCGATTCTGAGGCGAATGAACAGCCCTCAGATTGAAGAGGCCTCCTCACGCGCGAGGCGGTATGTTCCAGCGTCCACGCGGCACCCGCGACTTCGGTCCGGCCGAGATGGCACGCCGCACAGCCCTTGAGCGGCTGTGTGATGAGCAGGCGGCTCGACATGGATTCCTACGCGTGGCCACACCCACTTTCGAGAGCTTGGATTTGTTCACGGCAAAGTCCGGAGATGCGGTCGTCGGTGAGTTGTATGCCTTTGAGGACAAGGGTGGACGCCCACTTACATTGCGTCCGGAATTGACCGCGCCTGTGATGCGCATGGTCGCCAATGAAATGCGATCNGTTCCCAAACCNATGCGCTTGGCCTACTACGGTTCNTGCTTCCGCTATGAGGAATTCAAGACGGCTCGCTACCGCGAATTTTGGCAGTANGGTTGTGAAATCGTCGGGGCNTCGGGACCTCTNGTTGAGGCTGAAGTGGTGGCNTTTGCCATCTCCTTGATGCGCGCCGCAGATGTNTCCGATTGGTCGATGAAGATTGGACACGTGGGCATTCTCAANGATCTACTCGCGGGCCTTGAGATTCCTGAAGACAACCGNNGNGATGTCATGCGNCTGCTTGACAAGGGGGACTTTGCGGGATTGNGTGCCAAGGTCTCTTCCGATGCTGCGGCCAAGTTGGAGGCCTTCGCNTCTCTNTCNGGNGGCAGTGATGTCATCCCTGCNGCTCGTACCATGCTCGAAGAGATGGGNGTNGCNACNGAGAGTTTGGATTCACTNGGTGAAATGATGTGCAGTTTGGAAGGATTGGTTCCCAACATGCCTGCAACCAGCATCGACCTCACGGTAGCCCGTGGATTGGATTACTACACCGGCATGGTGTTTGAATTCGAAGTGGCTGAACTGGGCGGAGAGTCGCAAGTTCTCGGTGGAGGTTCCTACCGCTTGATGCATCTGTTTGATCTAGACGAGTTGGATCCATGTTGTGGATTTGGGCTTGGATTTGATCGCATTCTCATCGCTTTGGAAAAGCAAGCGGAACGCTTGGGCCGCAACGAAGTGGTTCCAGGGGAATCCGCTGGCCCGGGTAGTTTGGCCGTGATTCCATTCAAGATTGATGCGAGCCATGTGCTCGGCCTTGTCGGTGAACTTCGGTCCTCAGGTGAACTGGTTCTGCTTGAATAGCGTCAACGCAACTTGGGTCGTTCCATGGGTTGGGCAGACAGTGCAGGTGCTGCATTTGCGCTGATTGTCGGACCACGAGACTTGGAGGCTGGAGAAGCCACTGTCAAGCGAATGTCAGACGGTCAAGAAGCCCAATGCAAACTCAACGCTGGCGCCATTGCTGAAGCGCTCGCAAGTTTGCGATCCTGATTCACTCTTCGTCTTCGTTTTCACGGAGCAGAGCTGCTGCTGCCAATCCGCCGATGCCGACCATTGCGGTGAAGCCGGGCAACAAGCCCGCATCATCAGCAACACTGCTTCCACCGCCGGTCAATTCCTCGACAGCGGTTTCATTGAGGATTGGGAACGTTACAGACGCATTGTATTCTGCTGCATTGTTTGGGTGAGTGTAAAACAGACCGAAAATCGCTTCATCTTCTGCAGAAAACCAACCACCAGCTTGTGAGTTAATCACCATTCTAAATTCAACGGTAAACGATTCTTGACTACCATTCCAGTAAGCGAGCTCTTCAGTGACAGGCAATTGCCATTGTACAGCATTCTCTCCATCAGACAGAGAATCATATTCGCGAACAGCCACCTCTCGTCCACCCTTCATGAGAGACACATTGAGGTTTTCACAATCACCGCTGCAAGACTCTTGCCCATTGGTCCATTGACCATTGAGGTTGAGCATGAATCTCATGTCAATCATTTCCCCAACAGCTAAGATGATGTCTTCATCCAGAGTGGGTTCCATCCGACAGGTAACTTTGACATTCAGTGCTCCATTTCCACCTCTAGAGTCTTCACCATATTCAGCACTCTCAGTATTGGTATTGTTGAACTTTGAATTGCAGTT
>PBPV01000007.1 GCA_002724815.1 Methanobacteriota archaeon
GAGTGGTCTCCATGCACCGGAGGTTTCCAAACCGCTTGCATGCACCAATGCACCATCTTTCGGGCTTCGTGGTCGCCTNGATGCCATNAGTGAGGCAAAGGTAACCNTGTTGTTCTGTTGCAATTTTTGTTGTTGCATGNAAATNNCCAATGTGGGATTGCCTATGAAGAAAAGNAGGTCGGTGCAAATGAATGTGAATCTTANATNGTCTCGCAGTCNCNTGTTTTTCANATTCACCCTTTCGTGAAACTGAATGTGATTGAGCATTGNCANAGNGTTCTGTTGATATACGGGCATTCGGTCGCCTGANATACGCTCGTATGGTGTAGCGGCCCATCATGGTGGACTCTCAATCCATCGACCCGGATTCGAATTCCGGTACGAGCATCTCTCACGGNATTGTGGTAATTTTGATGAGCGGACNCTGAGTCGAGCNANCATGGGCGACTGGCGCAGTTTCGATATTGCGAATCCAACTGAGGAACATGCGATGATTCGCGAGATGGTTCGAGACTTCGTGAAGGAAGAGGTTGAACCGCAGGCGCTGGAGTTCGACCGTGATGAAAAATTCAATCTTGAGTTGTTCCGTAAACTTGGNGATTACGGTCTACTTGGGATTACAGTCGATGAGGAATATGGCGGCGCGGGCATGGATGCTACAGCAGTTACCATTGTCAACGAGGAGTTGTCTTATTCAGACCCCGGATTCTGTCTTGCTTATCTCGCCCACTCACAGTTGACAGTCAACAATTTGGCATTCAATGGTTCCGACGCTCAAAAAGAACGATATCTTCCAGGCCTTTGCTCAGGTGAGCTGATTGGTTGTATGGCCATGTCTGAACCAGATTACGGTACAGATGTCTTGGGCATGGCAACCAATGCAGTCTTACAGGACGATGGAAATTGGTGTATCAACGGTCGAAAGATGTGGATTACCAATGGCGTTATTGACGAAGATGGGACACCTGCAGACATCGTCTGGCTGTATGCTAGAACAGGCACCACCGATCGAGGCCGCCCGGAAATTTCCACATTCATCATTGAGAAAGGGATGCCGGGTTACAAATCAGGCCAGAAAATCATTGACAAATTGGGAATGCGCGCATCAAACACAGCAGAATTGGTGTTTGAAGATTGCATCGTTCCTCCCGAAAATTTGGTTGGTTCACCTGGCAGTTCAATGCATCACATGATGCGTAACTTGGAGATTGAGCGAGTTGCTTTGGCGGCTCAAGCTGTCGGTATTTCTCGTCGTTGCTTGGCGGATATGTCTCGCTACGCTGGAGAGCGAGAGGCCTTCGGCAAACCCATTCGAGAGTTTGGACAAATGCAGCGGCACATCGGTGAGTCATGGGCAGAATATCGTGCCATGCGAGCCTATGTCTACGAAACATCGAGAGTTCTCGACTTGGATTCCGGGGGTCAGCGTCTTGATTCAGATGGTGTCAAATTGTTTGCTACAACTGCGGCAAAGAACATTGCAGACCGCGCCATTCAGGTGATGGGTGGTTATGGATACGTTGGCGAGTATGTCGTTGAACGCTTGTGGCGCGACGCTAAACTCCTTGAGATTGGTGGGGGGACATTGGAAAGTCACCAGAAGAATATCACTCGAGACTTGGCCAAGAATTCGGACCCCATTGAGGAGTGAACATGAATTTGGATNAGGATTCATTAAATCGTNATTCNTTTCTNGAAATTCTTGGTCTCAAAGAGGTTGATCGTGCAGGGTGGAAACGCAGTGGTTTAACCAATGTTGAATCGGTCGCCGGTCATTCTTGGGGTGTAGCCTTCTTGGCGTTGCAAATTTGCCCTCCAAATCTCGATCGTCTTCGACTTCTTGAGATGGCGATTTGCCATGATGTTGCGGAAGTCAGAATCGGCGACATCACCCCACATGATGGTGTTCCTCCCGAAGAGAAAGTCCGAATTGAAACCGAAGCAATGTTGGATTTGGCGAAAGGTTTCCCACAAGGTGAACGAATGCTTGAATTGTATCGGGAATACGAAGCAGGTAAATCTGCAGAAGCCCGTTTCCTCAAACTCTGTGATAAATTGGACATGGCATTCCAGTCGTATGTTTACCAATCACGAACTGAAAATGATCTCAGTAATTTCAGAATCACCGCCAATCGCCTCGTTGTTGAGTACGGATATCCTGATTTGCTTGATGGCTCAATCGAGTGAATTGAGTGGTAGTCCCGGGAGGATTCGAACCTCCGTCCCCTGGACCAAAACCAGAGATGATGGACCGCTACACAACGGGACTCCGACCCCTCGGGTGCGGCTTTGATTATTGAACGGTGCGCCGGCGCAACGACGAGAAAAGTCAATCATTGGTGGCCCNCCTCGCGGCGCTATGCGCCGCGGAATGCTTTCGATAGGATTGGCATTATTGTTCGTAATTGGGGCNTATGCGCCACTTTTCCATCAACCACAATCACCCTCNAATGTCATTGTAGAACCGAAATCTGAGGAGACCTTACCGTTCCAAATGCCCTCCAGTACAGTTTTTTCACCGAGTCAGCAATATTGGTCGGAGCAGGAGATTGCCGAACCCATGGTTCTAACTCGTGATTTGAGAACATTGCATGCGTGGCAAATTGCTCATGGTTTGTTACCAGAACAGGCACCTGGTAATCTGCAGGATGTATCCATCTCCACNGGTATCGTCGAACATCGGCGTGTGACGATGCCTGGATTCTTAGTCCCCAAGTTGGCTGGTGTCGAGGGTGTTTTTGCTGTTTTTGAAGATCGTACTGGACCCGAGCCTGTGGGTGCACTTCCCGGTGAACCGAATTCAGTCAAGAGTGGTCAAATCCATGGGGCTGTAGATGCATGGGATCGGGGTTACAATGGGAGCGGAGTTCGTGTCGCTGTCGCAGACTCAGGCATAGATTTCGCACATCCCGATCTTAATGGAACACAAGCCGTATTGGACGATCCAAATTCACCATACGATGGTTGGGGGATTATGCATGACCCCATTTCATTGGTGCGTTGGCAGCGTGATGGTTTGGCCTATCCGGCGGCCGGGAACTCTTGGTGGGTCGACACGACCAGTGTCGATGCCGATTCGGATAATGATTCCATGCTCGATAACCAGGGTTGGGATATCGATGGCGCTCCACTTTCGGTATCAGGAGTCTATCACTTCGGAGAGCATTCAGACTCCCGTCTAATTCAACGAGCAGGTGGAACTGTACACATTCTGGTCGTCGATACACAAGTGGCAGGTGTATACGATACCATCCTCATTGACATCGATCGTGATGGGGAGTTCGGCGATGAATCTCCCGTGAATCAATCCAATCCGACCTACGGTCGAGACACCAATGACGACGGCCTTTGGGATCAAAGCGCTGGATTGTTGTGGTGGATTTCAGATGGTATCAATGGTGTGCCTTATGGCGATATCTATGCTGCAAGAAATGGATATCAAAACCGGGTTGCCGGTGCGGGTGATTTGATTTTGCTCATGCTCAATGATGCATCAGAAGCCGGTGGAAACCATGGGACTCTGTGCGCCTCTGCTGTGGCCGCTCAGGGAGTTATCAGCAATGGGGCAGTTCTTGGAATGGCACCTGGTGCTGAACTCATTGCGGTGTCAAACCTGTATGCGGGCGGTTCGTGGTTGGATTCATTCCGATTCATATCAGAAGGATACGATGGGAACGCTAGCACCTCACATGATCAAGGTCAAATCGGCTCATTCTCGTTTGGCAACTCTGCTGCTCATGATGATGGAGCAGACTATTGGTCACTGTATTTGGATTGGCTTACTCGAGTTCACTCACCAGAGACGACATATTTCGTCGCTGTTGGCAATGGTGGCCACGGATATGGAACGACGGCCTCTCCCGGTGGTGCACATGGTGTGATTTCAGTCGGGGCGTTTTCGTCGAAGGGAAGCACGTGGGGTGAATCCGCCTCGTGGTCAAACCGAGGTCCGAACTCTGTGAGTCGTTTGGATCCAGATATTGTCGCTGTGGGCTGGTCAGCTACAGGCGATCGTACGCTAAATGAAGTCACCAACGCCAACAATGCGCGTACGACTTGGAGTGGAACCTCTCTTTCTACACCCATCGCAGCAGGATTGGCTGCAGTCATGTATCAGGCATGGAACAATGCCACTGGGTCTTGGCCCGATTCCCAAACTTTCCGCGATTTGGTCATGTCGACCGCAGACGATCGTGGGTATGATCCATTGGTTCAGGGTGCAGGATGGATGAATGCGAGTCGCGGAGTCGATGTTATCGATGGTATAGAGGGGTCCCTGATGGTGAGCCCGGCTTCATGGATGACGGGGGAAAACGAAGGTTCACATCGGGATGGAAATCTGAATTTCCTACTTCCTGGCCAAAATCAGACCATGCAACTTTCCTTATCCAATCCGGGTCTTGAGCCGATGAACGTCTCATTGACACCATCTGAATTGGTACCTTTGGCAGGTCAGCACATGATTTGGAATAGCACAGATCAAGGCGTTAATGCAACTTGGGATGGTCATCAATCACGTCCTGATTGGGCCTTTCCATTACACATTCATGACGATGCAAATTTATCGCTTCCAACCGCAGCAACACTGATTCGTGCACGAGCTGTGATGGAAGGTGAGGGTTTTGATGGCAATCAAAATTTGCAGTCCGAAAATCGAATTTATTTGCGCATCTATCGCTGGACCGATACGGACAATGATGGCAATTGGACTTCAGACTTTGATAATGACAGCTATGTCGATGACGGGGAATGGACTGAATCAAATGAATTGGAGATGATTACTGAACACGTCTACGAATCTGGCCAAGTTGAGGCTCGTGTTGGCAATCCACACAATTGGGAAGGAGATGGACTCATTGTGGCTTTGTGGCGAGAATTTGTTCGTGCACCCAACAAAGATCCACTTCACATCGAATTCGATTGGACAGCCTTCGGTCCAGCAAACGATTCTTGGATTTCAGCTCCATCGAACTTGACCATCGCCGCACAATCGAACTCAGTCGTAAACGTCACCATTGATGTGCCATCGTCAGCGCGCGGTGGACTCAAGCAACATGGATTAAGAATTGAAGCGAATACCAACAATACCACCCGAACTTGGTCATGGCCGGTGATTACGAACGTTGGATTTAGCGGCCCTTTTTCGATAGCGCCTCGACCGACTGATGGCAATCTGAGCAATCAAACACTGTACGATGAAACTTGGCTGCAAGGAGCCCAACGATGGGGTTGGAGGGCCGAATCAGGTGATTGGAAATTCCTGACGATGGATTGGCCAAATACTCTCTCTGGAAATGGGTCGATATTGGTTGATGTTGATTGGCCCGACAATCCGTACACGGATGTTGACGTCCATTGGATGAGCGAGGCCGACCATCCATTCTATCTTGACGACCCTACTGCATACGGGCCACGCACTGTCGTGATGGAAACGGGTTCTGTTGGGCAGCATCAGGGCGGCGGTAAGTATGCGCACTATACGAACGGGGGTGGGAGTCGAGAGATTATCATCGCTGATGATTCGCCGGGGACAAAACAAATGCTACTGCATTCTGCAATGCATGGAGTCAATACGAATGACAATCCATTGAACATTAGTGTTGGATACATCACACCTTTGGATTCGGGGTTGACCACAACTCTGTCTGATTGGACCCAACAGAGTGGCGTTTCGACTCATCGGATTGGCTCGACGATGGGTTTGGACATCGACAGTATCGCTGCAAACGGTTTCACCATCCCTCAATATTTGTCCAGTGAAACAGCTTACCAAGACGACCCTGCCGACGTGACATCATCGTCGTATATTCGAGCATTTTCTGCAAGTTCAAATGAGTTGATTGAGTTGGAAATTGGCTGCCACCAATCGGGCATNGATCTTGATTTATTCCTCTACCGTGATGCCAATGGAAATGGTGTATTGGATTGGGGTAACGAGCAAGTTGGTAGTTCTGGGAATTTCAATTGCGATGAATCGATATCCTACACAGGAGGACAATCGGGGACGTATTGGGCCGTGGTCCATGGGTATGACTTGCGCGCCTCAAATACAACATTCTGGCTAAGGTGGACTGAAATTGGTGGCAGTGATCTTGGCATTACTGACTTTGTGTCATTGAACCATTCAGAGATTCAGGCCCTGTATCCGAATGGCTCGAATGCTCTAGCGGGTGCGATNCCAGACACAGTTCTTGAATTGAATTTGACTTGGAATCGCCCCTCCAGCGCAGGCATCTGGGGAGGATTTGTTGATTTGACATTGGATAGCGGAGGTTTGATTCGTTTGCCCTATTCATTCAATCTCGTTGACCCTGCTCCGGAACTCTCTTTTTCGCTTCCGAATGGTACCCGAACGAATCAGTCACTTGACATTTCGATGCTGGCATTTGATCAGGGTACGGGTTTCAACCTAAGCGGATTGGATTTTGATTTCGATACTCAGAATTATGGTGAATTGCCCACGGACATGACCTTTGAGGCTACGATGATCAATGGGGAGAATCGCGATGATTTGGAGGGTTTGTGGACACATTGGAANACNAATCGATTGTATCAACCAGGAAATCATTTCGCGTTGAACAATGGCAATCTATCGCTCGAAGCTGAGGGTTCGATGCATTTGTATTCGGGTGAGGGGCCTAGTTGGCAGTTCGCAGATGATTCTCACGGATATTTTGGAGCGGGATACATGACCACCAATGCCGATGGATACAATTCTGGAAACCAAACCTCGGGCTCTCAGTTGTCTTGGGATGTAGAGTTTGATTCTGCAGGCATCTACTGGGTTTGGCTTCGAATCCAACAGAATGGCGATGATGCAAATTCAATCCACATGGGGGTCAATGGACAAATTCATCCTTTGGGTGGAAATGGGATGTCTACCAATGCGAGTGGTTGGAATTGGGTGAGTGAATTCGACAATCTTTCCGGGGTTCAAAGAGCGTCATTCAACATCACNTCTCCAGGTAGACACTCGATCGATTTGTGGGTACGAGAATCCGGGGTTGACGTCGATTGTCTCATCTTGACCAACGATTCACAGTGGGATCCCAGTCAGGCATCAGGCAATTTACCTCCAACNTCTACATTGTGGACCGACCTGACTCTACGCACAGCTTGGCTCAACTGGAGTTTGCCCAGTGATAACCGCTGGCATGAGTATCGAGGAGCCGCATTGGATTTGACCAACAGGCTCGATAACGCACAATTGCTCGTTGAGCATGACGATATTGCCCCGCCCATTGCGNTTCACAATTGGAGNNCTTTCACCAACCAACCAACCTTGTCCGACACTTGGGCNATGACTGACNCTGAGGCTACTTTGTGGCTAAATGGAACTGAAATTANCGTAGATTCTGAGGGTAGAGCAAATCTTGANTTAATTTTGCAACCAACTATTTGGGGGCAATCCACTCAAGGGCAGCAAGGTCAATCCAACATGTGGGATACTTCCACTTGGTCTTGGCATGGCATGAATGAGTTCAACCTCACTGCGGTTGACCCGGCAGGGAATTGGAACCATGCAAACCTGAGCATGGTGTACGACCCTTGGGCGCTTTCAAACGAGGGCCCTACACCTCAATTGTCCTTTGATTCAATGCGCTTACTTGAGTGGGGTGATGCGCACGTCCCCGTTGAACCGAATCCTTACAGCATCAATCTCGGAGAGGTCATTGTCAGCCGTCTGTTTGATGGTTACGAAATTTGCTTGAGTGTGTTTGCCCCATCAGGCGTCCTGATGGAAAACCAATGTCAAATCGATGCAGCACCTCCTTGGGATGAGCCATTTGGTTCAAATCGACCGGTTATGGAAGAAAATCGATTCCNGTTCAATTTCACGAATTGGCCTGATGCCATCTATGACCTTGAACTCGAAATTACAGATTGGGCAAACAACACGGGCACTCATTCCGCAACCATCCACATCGATCGTACTGCACCGGAAGTCAACATCCAATCTCCAACCGTAAATGAAATCCTTTTCGACCATCATTTAGACATCCAGTGGNATGTCAGCGAAACAAGCTTCCAGTGGGTTGAAATTGANGGAATTGTCATTTGGTCTGGAGGCCAATACGGAGAAAACAATTCGAATTGGATGAATGGGAGCCAAAGCATTCAATTCGACTTGAATCGAACGGGCAATCACTCAATATGCGTGAATGCCAGAGATTTAGCAGGTTCTTGGCCGACGGGCGCTTCAGGTCCAAATTCNAATCAGACTTGCATTGAAGTTCATCTTCCTGAAGAGACCTATTGGCCCACACTGGATGCGCCATGGAATGCCTCTCATGTGAATACGACTCGCGTATGGGCGGAACTGACATTGGGTCCTGATCAGTCGTATCAATGGTGGCACAATCACAGTTCAGGNTCGGTTGATGCGATTCAATATGAAGTGGTGAATGGCACAGTGCTAATTCCAATCGATTTGAGTTTGGGGTTGAATGAATTTTCATTCCATCTTGAAGCGCTTGAACGAACGTTCGTTTACGAATTGAATGTGTTCTTGGATTTGGAAGCTCCAGAATTGATTGTTGAGTCACCAGCTCCCGGTCATGCAACTTTCGAGTCAATGGTCTACGTTGAGGGCCGTTGTGAAGTCGGTCTACCTGTTTATGTCAATGTAAGCGGTCTTTACAGTCAATCGGATTGTTTGGAAGATGGGACATTCAACATCGAGGCCAACCTACCACTGAGCGAAGGGGCTTGGCCTCTTGTCACTCATCAGGTCGATTTGGCCGGAAATCGAATGGTCGATGCTCGTTTAATCATCTTAGACCAAACTGCACCATCTGCAAATCTAGTCTGGAATATGACCGAATGTGAACGGCAACCTACCGCACCGGCTTGGGGTACACCTCGACCTGCAGATTGCGTGGTATCTGTTGATTTGTCCATATTGAGTGACGATGTCATTGCATGGACAATTGAACTCTCAAATATCGATATCGATGCCTATACCGATTCAGGCGATGGTTCTGAGTTTGAAGGTTTACAACCTCAAACGTTCATCGCAGAAGGAGGTGTTGGGACATGGACGGCAACAGTTGAGTTAACCGATGCTGCTGGCAATCGTCAACGATTCGTAATCAACACAGATCTCAGTGCTGCAGAAGCCACCATCGGTGAGCAGTTGAAAACGCCAGGNTCATTGCATAATNTGGGNGGTATCGCACTCGTCGTGATTTTGTTAGGAGTGATGCAATCCTTCCGAAGAAAGAATNCGCAAACAGGTGACCCTTGGGGGGACTCAAATTTACAGCAAATCATTCAGGGCGATGAACTGTTTGAAGACGACGAAGTCGTCTCAAGCATGGAATCGACACCATCAAACACTGATTGACGATGTGGGCTCATGGTCAAACGTAAGCGGATGTCGATTTCTCTGACCATCCTCATGGTTTCATCACTGATGATTTGGATTCCATCTGCCATCGCTGCAGATGGCGACAACGATGGATTTGATGACTCAATCGACGACTGTCCGTTCGCAGCAGGCTCGTCTACCAATGGATTGCTCGGCTGTCCCGACGCGGATTTAGACGGTGTACCTGATTCAGTTGATGAATCAATTGCTGATTTCTCCTCAGCTTCACGGGATTATGGCAGCATCTATGCAGATTTCCCCGATGAACAATCGGGTGGCATGAGCGAATACACTGCACAAGGTTGGGGGAATAGCGATGAAATGGTTCGGGCGGTCGATGTCGCACCGAACGGAATGGTCGCATTGGGTGCTGACGATGGCAATCATGTTTACATCGCCAGAAGCTCTGGAAAAATTGTACAATCATTGTTCACAATGGGTTCAAATCCAAGGGCACTCGACTTTTCGCCCAATGGCAGTTTACTGGCTGTTGCAGCCTACTCATTAAGCGACAACATGGCCAACGTTCACGTCTATGAAATGGATTGGAATGCCCTGATGGTAACGCATGTCGCCAACTTATCCAGTCACCATTACGACGATACTTTCGCCCTCTCCTTTAGTCCGAATGGAACGGAGTTGTATGTTGGTGGGAAGGACAAAAATGTCACGCTATACGATGCTCATTCATGGTCACCCACACGCGTGATTGAATTTGGTGAAGACGATGTTTACAATATCGTGCCCAGCCCCGACGGTCGATTGATTGCCGTGACCCATGGTCAGGAACTCTCAGTTCACTGGACTTCGAATGGATCGCAATTCTTCAATACCCACAATCATACGAATGTGGTATTGGGTTTGGATTGGAGTCCTGATGGGCGATGGATTATCACCGGTGGGAACGACAATCGATTCCGTGTTTACCATGCAGGAAACGGGACCATGGAGGCAGAGGTAAACCAAGGTTCGGATGTCTACAGTATTGCCTTTAACGAAGCCGGGACACACTTTGTATTGGCCACAAGCAGNGGGTCGGGAACATCGATTTATTCGACAGCTGACTGGTCAAATGAATTTGACTTTGGTGACTTCCCGGGTGGTAGTGGAAACGGTGCGTCTGGCCGTCGAGGGGCNCGTGATGTGGCCTGGTCGGCAGATGAAACAAAAATCCATTTCGGGGGCCGATACTATGGTGCCTTCTACACCTTCTATTCCGCTGATGCATTCATTTGGCTGGGTGGAGACGTGACGGGACAATTGATGGAAAGCCGATTTGCAGAATACGGNGAANATCATAGCGATTATCTCCCGAATCACTACAACGCATCCATTACCACAATTACTCAGATGCAATGCAATCAAGCCGGACAGATTCAAGGAATTTTAATGGGCGCGGGTGCGACAACCTCAGCCGAATCCATCACCACTCCTCTCGCCAATTACACAACCAGCGGTCTTCGAACTTGTGATTCAAGTAGCGACATATTGGTCGATGTGCCCGTAGGCAGGATGCCTGCGACATTGACAGTCAAAGCCAGTGGGGTTGCCGAACAGTGCTTATCACACACGGGTGGTTTGTCGATGGGCCAGGTCCGATGGGTGCTTTCTGGCGCCTCAATATCGGACCTGATTAACGACGGATTTCATCCGGGAATGGATTTGTCTTCAATCGCGCCTAGTGATGATGGAGACAGCATCAAAGAATGGGGTGATTTACATTCTGCATGTCCGGATGATCCAATACATGTGTATCATCGATGGGAGAATCGGTCCGTTCCTCAAATGATTGAAGCATTCATGTTCTGTGACCACTGTAGTTTTCCTGATGATTGGTTTGAGCAGGATTTCGACCGCTATCGATTGGTTGAGGAAACTCGCAGTGAAGTAATCAGTGGTGTCAATGGTTTTGATGGAGCGATTGGGATTACAGAATTNAGGNCNGGTATTGCNTCCAATCTNTACAACATCCCTCTCATTGACAATTGGACACACGGNGCGGTAGATGCNACCTTGGCCGGCGACTCNTTGATTCATGCATCTGTATCCAATAGTTCGAANGGTGATTGGCCATTCCAGGATGATTACTACTTGACGATGAGGGAAGATTCTGTTGATGCCGCTCGAGGTTTCATCAATTGGATGCTTTCAGANGCNGGTCAGGANAATTTCGACGAAATTGGNTTCGTTCGACTTGATCCCTTCGCCCGAGTGATGGCTGGAGATCGAGTCGGTCTTGATTTACGCAGCATTCTGCCCGATGATGACGGTGACGGAATCTGGAATGGGGACGATTTGTGCCCAGGTACNGATGCAAACACATTGGTCGATTCGTCTGGATGCGCACAAAATCAGTTGGACGATGATGGAGATGGNCTCGTCAACACCCTGGATGACTGNCCGAATNAATCCGGNACCAGTACACAGCCGACCGTTGGTTGTCCGGATGGCGACGGAGATGGTTGGGCCGATACNGCAGATGCATTCCCCAGCGAACCCACACAGTGGGCNGACTCCGATGGTGACCAATTTGGTGANAATCCNGANGGCATTGAAGCNGATTCCTGTATCTCTGAGTTTGGACTTTCTACAGAGGATCGTTTCGGNTGTGTTGATACCGACGGAGACGGNTGGTCGGATNTGAACGATATGTTCCCTGCGAATCCAACCCAATGGATTGATGCAGATGGAGATGGCATCGGTGACAACTATACTTGCAATGAAATGCTCAATNCAGTATGTGTTTCTGAAAGTGGTGATGCATTCCCCACAGAAGTGTCTCAGCACAAAGATCGAGACGGAGATGGATATGGTGACAATCCCAATGGATTCCTTGCCGATAGTTGNCCTGACCAAGCAGGTTCCTCAAATCAGGGTGGTGAATTGGGTTGNCCCGATGCCGACGGGGACGGTTGGTCTGATGGNCTGGATGATTTCCCGAATGAGCCCAGCCAATACATCGANTCCGATGGGGATGGTTATGGAGATACTCAGTCTGGTGTAAATGCAGACAATTGCCAAGGTACNCCTGCAGANGAGNTNGGATTGGTTGACGATCGCGGNTGNGCCCCGTCGGAACGCGATGGGGATTACGATGGGGTCATGGAAGACGTTGACGTTTGTCCCAATACACCTGCGAGTGAAGTCTTCGATGTAGACGAAACCGGTTGCTCGGAAAGCGAGCGTGATTCAGATGGTGACGGTGCGATTGATTCAGTCGATGCTTACCCCATGGATGCTTCGCAAACCATCGATTCAGATGGTGATGGATTTGGTGACAATGCATCGGGAACCAATGGAGACAATTGNCCCAGTGAAACAGGAACTTCNACTGGAAATTTNCGNGGNTGTATNGACAGTGANGGTGATTCTTGGGCNGATTCAGAAGACATTGTACCAAACATTGGGACGCAATGGAAGGATACNGATGGNGATGGNTACTATGACAACTTTGCCAACAGTATCTGGGCCGATGACGTGATGCGNATCAACGGTTCATGGCCCGGTGAATTGATTCCTGGTGCTCGAACTCCTGACCGTTGTCCGCTTCATGCAAATGAGTTGCAAAACTTGGAAAATCCCGGCTGTCCTGCTGACATGTTTCCTGCTGGGGAAGAGGAAGAATCGGGAGGGCCGAATATCCCAATCCAATCCACAGATTCGGGGGGCATAGGTACTTTGACCATCATCATTATTGCAACAGTGATCATTTTCTTAATCTCGATTGGAGGTGCAGTCACACTTCTGATGCGAAAGCCGACGAAGAAATCGAAACGCAGCAA
>PBPV01000073.1 GCA_002724815.1 Methanobacteriota archaeon
ACCAAAGCAAGAAGTCGAGCCATGTTAGATGCGTTTGAAGTCAGGTGAATCAATGTCTGATCAACCGTTGATTAGCGTGACTGTTTGCATGCGTAATGCTGCTCATTGGATTGATGATTGCATGGAATCTCTCATTCAGCAAACATATCGTCCATTGGAAATTATCGCAGTGGATGATGGATCTACAGATGGTGGTGATTCAAAACTTGACTCGTGGAAAGGATCCCACAATGGAATCCCAATCATTGTCTTGCATCAAACAGCCAAGGGTCTTTCCGCGGGGAGAAATTTGGCATTGGAGAACTCGAACGGCGAATGGATTGCGATCACTGATATTGATTGTAGACCTGATCCGTATTGGATATCACAATTGTTTGAGGTATCAACAGGTTTGGAGGGTGAACTAGTGGCTGCGGTTACGGGCCGAACAATTTTCGATGAAGGTGACACCAAGACCAGCCGTCTCCGTTCCCGCTCAATTGCTCGAAAATATTCGGGTCGGCCGCGCCTAACGAGTTTGGCAAATGGCCCTTGCTCTATGTTTCATCGTGATGCATTGATCGATGTCGGGGGTTTTGATCCTGACTGGTACCACGCTGAAGACATGGAGGTCAGTTTGCGTCTTCTCCAAACTGGAGGAGTAATTGTGTATACGCCNNCTGCNGTNGTNCATCANGTNGCGGAATCCTCNCTCAANTTATTCCTNAANAAANGNAGTCGTGATGCNCGNGCNCACATGCGNATACGNCGCNATTNNGGNCGNCATGGNGTTCGNAANCCNAATGGTCACATTCACTTCCATGATTTTGTGAGCGATGCCCAAGAAGTGGTTTGGATGTTGCCGACTGCCCTTACGGGGATGTCACTTGCAATCGCAATCATGTGTTGGTGGTCAGTGGGTACACCCGTTTGGTGGATGGCCTCGACAACCGCAATGATTTGGACACTCTTGTATGTATCAAGAATTCATCATTTGCTTTGGAGCGGTGCGCTTTGGTATGGCGCAGTGTTGGGCCTTCTCGACGCATTGTTTGGACGCCACGGTCATTCACGAATCTTCAGCTCAAAGAAGCGTTGATTATTCGTGAGATTCTGCCTGTGCCGCAAACATCAACGCACAACCGAATCCAAGTAGCGCAGCAGTCACGGAATAAACTCCAACATCGACCCAGTTCCAGTGCATGACACTCTGATAAACGTAGAATACAATGCCCAACAGAATGCACCACATTGCCATGGTCATCTTCTCGCCGGCTTCCTTTGTGGACATCAGGCTGAGCCAACACTCGCTGGTGAATACTCCGCGAACCCAGGCTACGATTCCACCATCTGTCGATTTGTGCAGACAAGATCCTCCCCATGCAGTAAGTCCGAGTGCCAAAATCATGAACACGGTGTCACTCATGGGTCGGTATACCATGTCAGAGACATACAAATCAGGGTAAAGTTGTCCTACACTAAGATAGGCAGCCCAAACCACCTTCAATTTGTGTTCGCCACTGCCTCCAATTCCGTAAAGGATGTTGAGAACACCAAGCACAGTTGCCCATACGCCTAGGGCAAAAGCAAGCGTTGCGAGAGTACGTCCCTCACGGCCATCTTCTGCGGTCATCGGCTCGGCGACCCATGCACTCGTCATAACCGTTGCCCGAAAGTCACAGCGTAGAATATGGGCTCTAGAGTCTATTCTGAAGGCGATAACGTGCGCCGACGACCTCATTCATCACAGGTTCCGAGGAGCACATGACCTCAAGCGCGTCAAACGCGGGCGGGAGGCAGGTGTTGATTCTCTTAGACATGCCGTGTCTTCCACGACTGGTCGTTTTTGCAGTGATAATTCCGGCCATGTCCAAACCACGAATTAGCGAGGAAACTCGACGACTCGTCAACGGCTTTTCACCCGCATTTTCACAAGCCATTTCATAGGTCCCATACACTTCCCCAGTAGAGATATTTGTCAAACCATTGTTTTCGTTGACAATCACTGAAAACAACACCAATTTTTGTTGTAAAGGCAAATTTTGTATGGTCGGTGTTATTTGATCGAACTCCAATTGGTTCTGGGCCTGACGAACATGACTGATTCCCACACGCTGAACTTCATTTTGTTCGGCTCTTTGGACCGATATACGTAGCAAATCCAAGGCTCGCCTAGCATCGCCATCCTCCTTAGCAGCTAAGGCCGCACAAAGTGGGATCACGGCTTCATCCAACACTCCCTCTTTGATTCCACGAGCTGCTCTTGGTCGCAAAACATCCTCAAGTTGGGAGGCGTTGTAAGGTGGGAAGACGACATCGATAGGAGACAATCGTGATTGAACCCTTGGGTCTAACATCTCGGTAAAGGCCAAATCGTTGCTGATGCCAATCACGCAACAGAATGCACCGTCTAGTAGCCCAATGTTCAAGCTGGTCAAACTGTACAACAGGTCGTCACCTTCCTTTCCCTTCCTCACTAGATAGTCGATTTCATCCAAGACAATGACATGAACTCCTCCGCGCGCTTGCATGCGCGCGCGCACGTGCTCGAACACTTTGTCAGCAGGCCAGCCAGTGAACGGGATCATCTCATCCGCTTCATCGGCCAAACGATTACCGATTTCAGCGAGTACTCTGTATTTCGTATCGACGTTACGACAGTTGATTTCGACGGCTCGAATGTTACAACCCTCAGCAGCACCTTTCGATTCCAAATCACGGCAGACAAATCGGGTGACAGCGGTTTTCCCGGAACCAGGGCGACCGTACAAATTCATGTTTGATGGGGCATGACCTCTCAATGCTTCAACAAGGTTGTTCACAAGGGAAGAAATCTCTTCGCCACGGTGAGGTAGATTGTCAGGGTTGAATGCATGACCGAGTGCTCTTCGATCTCTAAAGAGACTCCGCACACTGAGGAGCCCATCGAAAAGATTTGAAGCCATTTTCTAACACTCTCCCCTTCCCTGAGGTGCAATCCCAAGTGCCAAAACACTGGACATCACAATCTTACAGGGAAGCCTTCGACTCCGTGAGGGGTAATTAAGCATGATTGATTGAACGACTGGTCTATCCGTAAATTCTAGCCAAACCGACACTGATTTTGTGATTCCAATTCATCTAGAATAAATGGCGAAATATAACATTAATGCGCCGATGTGATGCGATTTTGGAGATATTATTCAGAATTTCAAGTGAGATTTATTTTACTGAAAAGAAAGACAGACCAATGATCCGAATTTTTTCTCAATCTCACAATCCCAGAATCGAGCAGTTCTTACCGAATGATTTTGCTTTTGCAGTATTTCCCAATTGAGAAACCACAATAATGTGAGTTTTCCCATACCGTTTTATCTCAAAAATAAAGTTATTTTTTTTATAGTAAAAATAAAATTAGTATGTAAATACGTCTCC
This sequence comes from Methanobacteriota archaeon, assembly GCA_002724815.1. Classification (GTDB taxonomy): domain Archaea; phylum Thermoplasmatota; class Poseidoniia; order Poseidoniales; family Thalassarchaeaceae; genus MGIIb-P. The sequence goes on from PBPV01000073.1 coordinate 3,394, forward strand.
ATCTTCAACTTCAATAACATTATCAGGCTGCTCCGATTTATCACCAGATTCTGAAAAATTGTGTGTCGCTAAGAATATCGTATCAGGATTTCGAAGTGCTAAATCCCTTAGCCGAGATGGTGTGTAATGATACGGACTATCCACATAATCTGGAATTCCGAGTTCAATAATCATCACATCGGCTTGTGGCGCTAGATGCTCAATGTTCTCACAGGGCCCGGAGTCTCCACAATGTACGAGGATAAATCCATCTTTTTCAAATCGATATCCATGAGGTTCAGTGATGGGATTATGGCAGACTTCAAAGCGCTCAAACTTCCATCCTTGCGCGACCCCGTGTTCGTGGTTGTGCGAAACCCAATCTAAATCACCCAGTGATTCAGGATAAGCTTGCTCACAAAGGTGTGACAGTTTCTCATTTCCGCCGGCTAGAGAATGGATCGTTAACTTCCGTCCACCGTCGCGATCAGAAATCCATTTTCTTTCTAGCAACATGAATGGAACTCCAAAAGTATGGTCTCCGTGCCAATGCGTAATGAATAAATCCGTGATTTGTGATGGACAAATTCCATGCTTGCGCATCTGAGGTACCACAGTGGGGGGGGCATCCACTAACAGAGTATCATCGATAAGCACGAGGGAATGCATCCGTCCAGTAGGACAGAATGCATTTCCAGAACCGAGGAAAGATATGGACACCATCATCTCTCCTCACATTCTCGTAACATCAATTCAAAGTCAAGTTTGTGTTGATTGATTCCGACATCCTAGACATAGCAAGTGCCTGACCCCTTTGGTTGAAATATGAAAGACGAGGCGCGGGAAACAAGCCCTCAAGTGAGGGTGGGAGACAGTGGTCAAATGTCAGATTGGAGTGCAAAGAATCCTTATGATTCCACAGTGACAGTCAACTATGTTCTGAATGGTGAAGGTTCCAAGAAAGAAACTCGCCACGTAGTCTTTGATTTGGGCGACTCTGGGATGGAATACAAAGCCGGAGATGCTCTTGGCGTACTTCCTGTCACATCAGCTGATTTGGTCGATGATGTGATTGTTGCCCTCGGTGCCAACCCCGACGAAATCGTCGAGACTCATGTTGGACAAATGACTCTACATGAAGCATTGTCCAATCATTATGAAATCCATCAGGCGAATCGAAAATTCGTTGCGAGTATCGGTGCAAAGTTTGCCTCAGCTGACAGTACTGAAATTCGAATTGTCAAGCGACAACGTGTGATGGTTGATTCTGGAGATCGTACGATGGATTGGTCATGGTCTGGTCAGGATGATGATTACCCAGAGGGTTTCATCCCTACCTTGACCAGCATTGATCCGGCTCAAGAGTTGTGGGAATCTTTGAGTGCAGATGACAAGGCCATGGAGGATTATTTGTGGGGTCGAGATTACATTGACGTCTTGAATGACTTTGGACATCTAGGGTTTACCGGTCAAGACTTTGTCGATCAGATTGATCGACTCAAACCTCGCCTCTATTCCATTGCCTCATCACCCGATTTTGAGCCCGGGACTGTACACCTGACCGTTGGTATTGTTCGGTATGAAGGCCAAGGCCGAGCCAAGACTGGTTTGACCACAGGATATCTCGCAGATCGTGTTCCAGAAGGAACTGATGGCGTTCGAGTATTCATGTCTCCAACCCGCTCGTTCATCCTACCCGAAGATGGAAAAAAGGACATGATCATGGTCGGACCAGGAACTGGTATTGCACCTTTCCGTGCCTTCTTACAGCAGCGAAAGGCCGATGCGGCCGAGGGTCGAAATTGGCTTTTCTTTGGCGATTGGACAGAGTCTGGGGAGTATCTCTATCGGGATGAAATCGAAGCTTATGTCGAAGATGGAACTCTCGACAAATTGGATCTCGCTTGGTCTCGAGAAGGGCCTGAAAAAGTGTATGTTCAACACCTCATGGCCAAACATGCGACGGAGATTTGGGACTGGATTAACAATGGTGGTTATTTCTACGTGTGTGGCGATAAGAATTACATGGCCAAAGACGTACATACGACACTCATCAACATCTGTGCCGAGCACGGCGGGATGTCTGAAGATGATGCCAAACAATTCGTTGAGCAGACCCTGATGCGCGAAGAGAAGCGCTACCTCCGCGACGTATACTGATTGAATCGCCCTAAGGGCGGATGCGGCACGGCTTTGAACCGAACTCGGATGCCAACAATCATGTTCAAGCGCGTGTTGATTGCCAACCGTGGCGAAATCGCGCTTCGAATCAGTCGGGCACTTCGAGAACTTGGAGTCGAAGTTTGCATTGTCCATGGCCGAGAAGATCGCCTCTCGCTACCCGTTCGATTTTCGGATTATGCCATTCCTCTTTATCGAAACAATCCGCTCGATTCATATCTGGATTATGAGGCCGTCATTCAGGCCGCGAAAGAAGTCGGTGCCGAAGCCATTCACCCTGGCTATGGTTTCCTTGCAGAGAACGCAGCCTTTGTTCGCCGTTGTGAAGAAGAAGGTATCACGTTCATCGGACCAAGCGCAGATGTCATCTCACTATTGGGTGATAAAATCGAGGCGCGTAAGGCCATGGAGGCTGCCGGTCTACCGGTTGCCAAGGGAAGTGATGAGGCCATCGATGACGCTTCGGTTGCAAGACAATTAGCGGAAGATATTGGATATCCAGTCATTATCAAGGCCGCCGCTGGAGGAGGTGGAATTGGAATGCAAGTCGTGCATCATGCGGATGAGTTTGAATCAGCGCTGAATCTCTGTCAATCCCGTGCCCAATCAGCCTTTGGAGACAGCCGAGTTTTCGTTGAAAAATTCATTGAAGGCGCACAACATGTTGAGTTTCAAGTTCTGGCAGACGGTAAAAATGCAATCCATTTCGGTGAGCGTTTTTGCTCCATCCAACGGCGTCATCAAAAATTGTTGGAAGAGGGCCCGTGGTTGAGCGAAAAAGTCCGAGCTGAAATTGGTGAGCGAGTTTGTGAGGGTGCACGTTCAGTGGGCTATCGTGGGTTGGCCACATTCGAATTCCTCCGGGACAAACATGGTGAATTTTACTTCTTGGAAGTCAATCCAAGAGTGCAGGTTGAGCATACAATCACCGAGATGATTACCGGCGTCGACCTTGTGAAAATGGGCATTCGAGTNGCGGCAGGAGAGGGTTTGCCTCTCAAACAAGAAGAAGTCAAATTNTCAGGGCATTCTATCCAATGCAGATTGAATGCTGAAGATCCGATTAAGTTCATCCCCTCTCCTGGTAAATTGTGGGATTGTCATTTTCCCGGTGGGCGAGGTGTTCGAGTAGACACTCATGCCCACATCGGATACGAAATGCCAGGTTGCTTCGATTCATTGTTGGCGAAACTCATTGTATGGGGTCAAGANCGAGATGAAGCGATTGCCAAAATGAGGGCNGCCCTCACTGAGACGACATTGATTGGAGTCCAAACCGTCATTCCANTGCACCTTGCAATNTTGAATGAACCAGATTTTATTGCGCGCGATGTCACCATTCAATACTTAGAGGAACATCCCAACCTGCTCGGGTGAGAANATGGATATCGTAATCGTCGGTAGTTTGGCCTACGATGATCTTGAAACAGATTCAGGATCTGTCAAGGATTCTTTAGGAGGATCCGGAACATTTGCCGGTCTTGCTGCAGCGTTTCATACCAGTCGAAGACAAGACCCCGGCGGCACACTTCCGGTAGGTTTGGTTTGTGCAATCGGAGATGATTTTGAAGATGCAGATTTGCAATTGCTGAAAAATGCAGGTCTGAATTTGGATGGAATCGAAACCATTGACGGAGGACGAACATTTCGCTGGCATGGGAAATACGAAGGAGATATGGCACAAGCGATTACGATTGAGACACATCAAAATGTTCTGGATGGATATCAACCAAAAGTTCCAGCGGCATGGTGGGCACCTCGGGTCTTGTTTCTGGCAAACAATCATCCCTCGATTCAAGCACATGTCCTTGATCAATGTGAGGGTGCAAAATACATCGCACTGGATTCAATGAATCTTTGGATCAACATCGCTTTTGAGGAATTGTCGAGTGTATTGAGGCGAATTGATTTGGCGATTCTCAACGATAATGAAGTTCGAATGATTGCTAAGGATGAAAACTTGATTCGTGCCGGGGAATCAATTCGAAGCGGTGAAGCGCTCACTGGTGGCAAAGATTCGGGTGCAGGTCCGTCGATTCTAATCATCAAAAAAGGTGAACATGGATGCGTTGCCTTGACTGAATCAGGAATCCTTACGCTCCCCGCATATCCAACACCTGATTTGGTCGATCCCACGGGTTGTGGAGATTCATTCGCCGGTACCTTGCTAACGTTTTTGTCAGAAACGGAATCATTAGTCCCGAGCCTTGATGAATTGCACAANGCACTGGTTCATGCTACGGTAATGGCATCGTTTACNCTCTCACAGTTTGGTGTTGCAGGAATTGTTGATCTGGAGCGAGGNGAGTATCACGCCAGNTTGGATACGTATCGCCGAATGGTAGGATTGCTNTAATCAACCCATTCGTGAGATACCATGGTGGCCAGGGGCTTCCTTTGGTGGAGATGTNCTGGCCAATTGTCCAAATGANAGTTGTTTTGTTTCAGCAGCCTTGAGAAGGTTGGCAATNGGTGCCAAATCNCCACTCTCNGACAATCGTTGGACAAGTGCATCCGTCTCATCATCGGCGATGTCTCCACCCGTAGATTTTGACAAATTCTTGATTCTTTCAGCGACTTCCGCTTGATGATCTTGATCAGCTCGGAGTCGCAATATTTGACCCGAACGCATCGCAACTTCGCGATATTCGCCATTTTCAAACCCATCATCGTCACCATATACATCCGCGTAATCATCGCCCTCGATTTTGACGGGTCGACTTTTTTGTTGAGTTTTTGTTTCTGCTCGAATAAGGGCTTTTTTCCCTCGGCGAGTCAGTCTTGACAACACGCCTCGCTTGGGTTTTTTTGCAACCTTTTGACGAGCATTGGGTGTATTTCTAAACAATGCACCAATTGCAGGAAACTCCTCCAATCCCGATGGTTGTTCCTTCGGCTCAGGCGTGGGTTGAGGTGCGGCTCTCCTNGCCGACGCAACGACGCCCACGCACTCTTCNCGNAGAGCGTGTGGGGTTGGTTCTGGTAGAGTGGTCGCCAACGCATGACTCGTAGAGGGCATCGCATCACGAATGGCTTGGCCTGACCATGTCGGTGCAGGTTCGGGTTGAGGCAACGACTGGGGCTCAGGGATTTGTGTATCAGCGGGTGAATCAAACATGTTTCCAAAAATCCCGGTATCTGTGGTTTGAGAGCCCGGATCATCAAACATTTCGCTGGAAAAGAATGTACCCGCTTCTTCCTTGGCTTCGACTAGTGCTGATTGGAATCGATTTTCAGGACTTGCAGTTTGCTTTTCAGAATACCAATCTGGTGAGTTTCGACCCCATGCGCGCTCATATGCAGAGTCGGTTTGGTTCGCTGTTGCCGTCACTTCTGGAGATGCTTNTTCCCAGGGTTTAGACCATTGATCCAAGTTTTGTTGATTNNTCCACTCCGTATTTTCGGACCGAGTTTCATAGAGAGATGTTCGTGCTCGGTCGAGTAATCCTTTTCCTGCATGGTCGGCAGGACTTTCGGTGGAGAATAATTCAGTCGCAGGTGCTCGATTAACGATGGATTGTTCCGAGGCGGGTTTGGGTTCGGGTAGTGCCCCAGCATCACCGTGATACATGGCCTTCAGAGCCTGTTCCAAATCCGATTCATCAAAAATGCCAATCTCAGGAAGGAGTTCAGCCTCTTTTGCCGTTTCGTCGACGTGCAACGTATTCGCCGGTTCGGGTAGCAGAGGCGCCACAGCAGGGAAGTTTGAGTTTCTCTGAATTTCTTCCAATCCCTCTCTGGCCTCTTCCAAGGTTTTCCCATCACACAAGCGATTAATCATCATCTGAGTCCTGAGCAATAGACTGTCAGGTCCGTGCAACATGTGACGATCACCGTGCTTCGTGTCAATACACAACGTCGGTCGTCTTCCAATCAACCATGTACTAATCATGGCTGCACCGATCAATAGCGCGGGGAATTGGACCGGCCCGGTAAGCACACGGGCTGCGAGAATGACTGTGATGAATCCAATCCAAGTCAACCCAGGAGCAATGACTGGGATGTGATGGTGTCGTACTCGGCGGATGGTTTTGATATCCACTCGAATGCCCTTGCCATCCCGTCGTTCCAGTAACAGGGACTTTTCACTCAAGAGACCTTTGACGCCTCCGCCGACTCCGGCCAACCTGAACGTCGTGAGGAGTTCGTGCCCACGCTGCTCAGGTTGAACCCCAAAGGGCCCTTCCTGTTGATGCATCCCAAGACGTCAGCGTCACTTGGTGCTTATACAGTTTATTGGAGTTCATCACCATTGGGCCCACACTTTGGTGGTTGATTTCTCACGCGGGCGCGATACCAGTGGCTACACCCATGATTCTCATGTTTCCAGCATCCAACTGAGCGATCATCACCGGCGCAGCCTCCCGATTCTGAATCCACAGTGGCTGTTCCCAAATCACAGTCATCAATCCTTCATCGATGGATTGAATCCGCCCGACTTGAAATTGCAAGTCTACGGCAGCGTGAACCACATCTCCTTCGGATAATTCGCGCTTTTGGAATGGGGCCCTCTGTAGAGTGAATGTTGACCCATCGTGTCGAGTCATGGCATCAGCGTCAGGATGGGTAAGGACGCATCCTCTGTGTAGTGCCTCCTCTCTTAGGTTGCGAATGGCGACACCAACACGATCTCCAACAATGCTCTGTTCAACATCATCGTCCATGACTTGCAAGCTCCTTGCAATGCCCTTTTCATTCGCTGGAAGAACCAGGATTTCATCATGCTTTGAGACCGTTCCGGCCTGAACATAACCGATGGCAACCAAACCCACGCCTTTCACATTGAAATGTTGATCAATTGGAATGACCAATGGAGCCTCTTGCTCACCATCTGGGACATTTGAAACGAGTGATTCTCTCAAAGTGTGTTCATCCGGTACTGATTCATGAAGAGTCCAACTTTGCAACCCAGCTTGATTCAAAATCATCTTGACTTGCTGAGCATCAATCCATCCTCCATCCTCTGGTGAAATGATGGCGTGACCATGGTGTATTCCCGCAGCTCCAAATGCCACTAAAACCTCACCTAATGCAGCATCAACAGCCGTGATTTCGACAATTCCTGCCTTTGCAACATTGAGAACACTGAGCAATGGCCTCAAACGTTCTGGGTGCCTCAATGGTCGTAGCAACGACAAGATTCGCACGTCTCCTTCATGGGTCTCTTTGTGAACATAGGATTCAATGTCTCTGACATCGCCCTTTTTCCCCAACTTTCTAGCGAGTTCTTCCGAACCCACAAAGGCGACATTCAGTACAGGCATACATCGCGCCCCCAGTTCTGGTTCAAAACGGTGTCACCTTTCGGATGACTTCATTGCATCTCGAGCCGCCTGTGCTAATTTCCACATCCTGTTGTCCTCTTCAGATAAGGGGGTCAATTGTGGGATAGGGATCGGTCGCATCTGTGAATCGATGGCAACCATGAAGAAAAACCCAGAGCAGATCTCTTCCGTGACCCATTCACTTCGATTCAACCGCTTGGCGACAACATGTACACCGGCTGTATGTGTACTAGTGTGGACCACTTTCGCGGTTGTTTCAATCAAATCGCCCTGGTATGCGGGTCGCTTGAATTTCAGGGCATCCACAGAAACAGTCACAAATTCTCGATGAGCAAACTTGCTTGATACCATCCCCGCGGCCGTATCCATGATACTCATCAATCGACCTCCAAACAGGGTGTTGTATGCATTGGTGTCCTGAGGGAACACCTCGTCAATTTTTGTCACAGGCTCAATCGAATAGGGCTCTGACATCTCTATCTCCAGTGGATGGGTGAGGCTCCTCCCTCTTGAGGCTGTCACTCAGATTCCCCTGACCCATCCCATTATGGATGTGAACCGGTAGGCCTCGGTATGGCGCCGGCTCAGACTTGTATCGCCCTCGTTTCGGGCGGTATTGATTCCCCGGTGGCAGTGGCTAGAATGGTCCGAGCAGGTTGGAGTATTATTCCAGTTCATTGCTCTCAAGAACCAATCACAGGCACTGAGGCCGAGGACAAAACTGTAGCCAGTTTGATTCACTTAATCGAGACCATTGATTCAGCGAACCAAATCGATGCAAATCTTCGAGTTGTATTGGTTGGGGAAACCTTGGCAAAATTCACTGAACCAGAATCCCATCGCGACTATTTTGTCCACATGAAACGATTGTTCAATGCCATCGCCAGCGATATCGCTGATGAAGTCGGAGCAACGGCTATTTTGACCGGTGAAAATTTGGGACAGGTCAGCAGTCAGACATTGGGGAATCTGGGAGCGGTTGAAGAGGCAAGCCGATTCAGAATTTTACGGCCATTATTGGGTCTAGACAAACAAGAAATTATCGATGAAGCTCGAGTTCTAGGGACGTATGAAATTTCAACAGGTCCTGAACTCTGTGATGCCCTCGGGCCTGAACGTCCGACAACGGTTGCGGATCTGAACAGACTTCGAGAAAACGAGAACAATCAGGGAGGGTTGGAAAAACTGGCTGAATCTTGTCTGAATTCANTCCGNACNCGNCCATTAACTTCAGAATAAACAAATTTTGGCCCCCTACGGGGCCAAGCGATTCAACACGGGTGTTATATGCCGGTCTGTCGTGGGTCGACTAGNACCACCCTGTGGTTTATTGGAAGTGNCCNAAATGACGAACCGAACACGTACCCTATCGCTNGCCATGATTTGCTTGATGTTNTTCTCAACAACNTTGGTNCATGCNGCGNCGATTANCACNTTTGCCAATGGCGATTCTGAAGTTGATGTTGAACTCCGNGATCAAGGNACTTGGNATGATGANTTNNCTGGNGGNNTTCCTCTGCCTGCTGGCGAAACAGTCAATGCTGCTGGGCTCATCGTAGGAACTTCATACACTGAGAACAATGATGTGCAGTCGATTGACAGTTCATTGGTCTCCAATGGCCAAATTTGGAATCCAGTTTACAATGGTGGTATTACACAATACTCTGCCACTGGTGACTTTACTGTTGAAGATGAGTATCTAGAATTGACCAGTTTGGGGTATGGTGCAGACTTTGAATCCAGTTCTGAGGGTTGGACTACTGGTCCAGATCAAGGGCTTGAGCCCATGATTGCAAATTGGGGCCATGATATGGCGGACAACAACGTCCTGGCACAAGGTTGTGGTATCGGTGATTGGTGTTGGGGTACTGATT
>PBPV01000074.1 GCA_002724815.1 Methanobacteriota archaeon
TGTGAGAAACGTACTCTGTACACTAGATAATGGATTTCCCTGCCACTCAGCAAGAAATTTGATTTGACTTAAGTCGGGGTAGAATTCATTATCCGGTTGAACTTGGGCTTTCTATGCAAGTTGTTCATCTGCAATGGAATCGCCCCAAAATGGCGCTTTCCGGCTTTGATGACTTGCTCATTCCCTGCACACGAGTTGAAGTGGTTGCACACCTTTCTGTGACGGATTCTGGTGTTCGTCAATTGCTCCGGTGTGATTTCCGAGATGGATTTGGTCCCGAGGACCTCTCTGATTCCGAGCACATGACGTTTGAAACAATTCTACACGGTGAAGAAGGAGAGAATCCTGTGGTCGTCTTCAACACCCACCCATTGGCGATTGCAGGGATCGATTTCCCCGATATTGCAGTTCTACCCCCATACACATTCACCGAAGATGGGATCTCGATTACCTTGCGTGGAGTCTCAAGTGGAATCAGCAAATTCTTGGCATTGGCGCGCGAAATCATGCCTCCTGACAAAGTCAAGGTCATCAACGAAGAGGATGGTGAAGACGGGCCTCGCTCACTACTTGGTGAAAAGCAGTGGGAAGTGGTCCAAGCGGCCGTCCAATGGGGCTACTACAATGACCCGAAGGGAGTCTCCATGCGACAAATGGCTGAACGACTCAATATGGCCCGGTCAACACTGGGAGAGCACTTGCACAATGCAGAAGCAACCATCATGAAATGGTTGGTTGAGCACGAGTGATTACTCTTCTTCGTTCCAATCGATTTCTCGAGGGTCTCTACCGCTGGTCTTGGCGACGTATGAACAACCCAAGAGGGACATAATCGCTAAAATCCAAATCATCATTGTAATCTGATCGATATAGAATGCATCAGCACCCGTGTCTAGATTCGCCCAATAACTGTAAGGTTGAGTGTTGGTAATCACGAGATCCTTGAAGTCTTCAGATTGTGCTTCGGTCATCGATGAACTCTGAGAAATCTGAAACACGGGTTGCAAGTCTTCCATGGTCGGATCAACCGCTCCAATCCCACGAGTATCGAGATAGAAGTAGGAATTCAAGTCCCCAGCGATGGCTGCATTCACCGTCGGTTCCATCTCCATCACAACTTCTCCGCCGAAGTAGACGGGTAAGGCGCCAGGGAAAATATCCAGCACATTTTCTTGAGCAAGCAACTTCGCTTGAATCGGATTTTCCAGTGGATCAAGCGTAAACGTGTGTGTTTGAGTTTCGATGCCGTGNACNGAGCCGGTCCCGGTGATTTCACTGGTTTGCACCGCATATCCTCCGAGATTCGCCATTGCAGGCTTTGTCGCATCGTAGTAACTTCCCACCGCACCGGTCTGAACTACAGGATCAAGGAGACCGTATGCAGATTCATTGCGTGCGGGTGTCCGCCATGGCAAATGGATATCACCGTCTTCAGCGATNATNTGTCCCGGTTCATGGTCACCTACAGCACCGGTGTACACTGAATATACGGAAGCTGAATCCGTTGAACACGGGCCATCAACATCGGTGTCCCCACAACCAAAGAAGGTCGCGTTCTTCTCTAGAGAAACCCACCCACTGAGTGGGTCTTCCCATCCGAACAACCACTGATTNATCGACTGCGTCTTGTAGGGGACAACGTCGAGGAATTGTTCCAACAATGGCTCNAGGAATTGGTCAAACACAGTGTAACTNAACAACCATCGAAGAGCATTGGCTGAATTGTTGTCGAGGTTGTAGATTTGGGCGACTAAGGCCTCATCCCAAACGTGAACTTCTCCCCCTGGAGTGGGGATAAAATTCTCATCCATCGGTACCGAGTAGCCCATGATTTCACCATACATGAAATCAATNGCNAAATCACCCGTAATCCGGTGTTCGCCTTCAAACAAAGTTGCAGTCACTTCCGCATCAAGATCAACAACATCNCCATAGACCAAGCCCCAGGCNCCTTGTTGATTGAGNCCCAATGTGATGTACTCNTTGTTGATGGGGTCAATCGAACCAAAGGCTTCGTAGAACCACTCATCGGCATGAATCCAACCTTCACCACCTGAGAGAATCATTTCGTATTTGGTGACCGCCGTAAACCAATTTCCGGCCCAGTTTTGGACGATGCCCACCATGTCTGTGTAACCGAACCGGTCGGCAGGGTTGAGGGTGTAATCATCGACGACAGCAAACGGGTCCTCCAACGCACCCTGTAGGATATTGGTTGAACCACAGAGAATCTTCTGACTGTCACATTTGAGCATGCCCACATTGGTGCCATCAACGACTCCAAACAGCAAATTCTGCAATGTCGGCTCATCATTGATGGTCACTCCAGTCATTTCGTCCAAACGCTCGTTCAGAGACTCATGACTTGCAGATTCTAGATGAGCACCTCCACCATGATTGGCAAAACGGGTATTGATCACATTGTAGATGGCATGATCTCGTTCGAAGGTTTCTGCATCATCGGCACCAGTGTAACCAAACATACTGGCTCGTGCAAGTGAATTGCTGCCATTATCAGGGGCACCCAAACGTACCATCAGCATGGACCCAATATCGCATGTCAACGCAATGCAAACTGAGGAGTCACCCGGATCTTTGGCATCGTACAACACATGGTGAAGAGTTGTGTTGTCATCCTCTGANTCCCCCCATGCGACCTCTGCNCGAATGGCTTCTTCACCGGCATCGGTGAGGTCATNACTAACCCAAATGGAAGGCGCNCTTTCACTCAAATCGANATACAACATATCTCGGGTAAAGGCACCTTTGACGAAGGANGAGCCAAAGTCAATCGCACTGCCAACAGCGCCGATTTTCTGAGTGTTGAACAAGATGTTGATATTGGTCAATTGGGTGTCTCCAGACTCCCCACTCAACCAATTGTAAACGTTGTACTCGCGGTATGTCAGCACACCGGATTCGACATCGTGATACAGAACCTCTCGCTTNGTGGTCAATTCGTATGTGAATGGACCCAATTGTTCGAATTCCATTTCGGTCTCAGCACCACTTTGTAGTGCAGCAGCATTCGATAGGTTCCAAGCGAAAAATGATCGCTCTGATGTTGCATTCAACCATTCTTCATCCTCCCAGGTTTCATTGTCCATCACTGTTGCTGTGGANAGGGTCTCTTCGGTGACCTCCATGACAAAAGGTGAAATTACAGCGAGGTTGATTCCCATGAGGAGAATTCCAACGATTCCGAGTGCGAGGGCTTTGGCGTTCATGATACGGCTCGTGCGGGTACGAAGCATAAGCAATCCGCTGAATGAATGTGGCCTGATATTCAATAGAGAAGATTCAAGCGTAAAACAAACTTGGCCGAGTTATGGAAGAACACATTGAGTATAATCCAAGTTTTACAATGTTGACACTGGCACTGGCACCCGGTGAGAGTGTGAATGCTGAAGCCGGCGCTATGGTCTGCCAATCCGGCGTAGAAATGAAGACAGGAATGAGTGGAGGAGGAGGCATTGGTGGCTTCTTCAAGAGCATGGCGAAATCTGTATTCACGAGTGAATCATTCTTCCTCAACACCTTCACAGCTGGCCCCTCTGGAGGATGGGTCAGTCTTGCGCCTGGTGTGCCCGGAGATATTGCTTGGTTTGATTGCCAACCCGGTCAAAATCTGTTTATCCAGAGTGGTTCCTATCTAGCGAGTACTGCCAACATCGAAACCGACACCAAGTTCCAAGGATTCAAGGGCATGTTTACTGGAGAAAGCCTGTTTTTCATTCGGGCATTTACCCAAGCTGGATCAGGTCGTGTTTACTACAACTCTTACGGTGCTGTAAAGCAAATTCCAATCCAACCCGGTCAAACGGTTACAGTCGATACCGGACACGTTGTCGCGTTTACCGATGGCGTTCAATATCAGGTTGGTAAAGTCGGTGGAATGAAGTCACTCATGTTTGGTGGCGAAGGTCTCGTCATGCACTTCTCCGGCCAGGGAACAGTTTGGGTCCAAACTCGAAACATCGGTGGCCTTGCATCCATGCTGGCGCCATTCTTCCCGTCTGGTAACTGACCTGTATTCGACCATCGCCCTACGGGCGAATCATCAAAGGTCGCCCGTGACCCGCGAAAGGTGTAGACATGTCGATTCACATTCGAGTTCCGATGCTTCCCGGTGCCGGGAAGGAAACTTGGAATGCGTCTGTCAACGAAGAGAATCAAGAACACCTGATTGAAAGCAATGCGATTCTGTTGGATGTTTTGCGTGACCAGGTTGGCACTCTCGGCGTCAAACGTGGATGCGACATGGGAACCTGTGGCTGCTGTGCAGTTCTCATCGATGGAGAGCCGCGATTGTCTTGCCTATGCTTGGCCAAAGAGGCTCAAGGAACACAGATCACTACCGTAGAAGGATTGGCAGATGGTCATCATTTACACCCCATTCAGCAGTGTTTTGCGGAAGCAGGAGGCAGTCAGTGTGGATTTTGCACACCTGGTTTCCTGATTGTCAGCGCGGCTCTATTGGATGAAAATCCTGAACCCAGTCGCGATGAGATCAAGTGTGCAATCGAGGGGAATCTCTGTCGATGTACCGGATACCAGCAAATCGTTGATGCCGTAGAAATGGCTGCATCAATGATGCGAGATGGGGCTACACCTCCGAATCCAACCGATCCAAAATCGGACCCACATCCATTGGGACCCGATGACCCGTCATTGCCTCCAGGCAGTTCAAAGTAGGTGCTTTAGATGGCCAAAGGATATCGTCAAGCTCCTGGTAAAAGCGGGGACAAGAAGCGTACAGATGGAAAGCGTGTGGCGGGCCAGCAGGATTTCGGAGTCCCTGGTTCCGGTGGCTCAAATCCTCATTCAAATCTCCAAGATTTAGACTATGTTCCCGAATCGGTGGGAGGTTGGAAGAAACAGCCACGTGGCCCTCATGTTCACGATAGACACATCACGGGAATGACGATTGGTAAATCGGTCCCTCTTGTTGATTCCAACTGGAAGGTTACAGGTCAAGCAGAGTATGGAGATGATATCCGATTGCAGGGTGAACTGGTTGGCAAAATTTTGCGCTCACCTCATCATTATGCTCTCATCAAATCGATTGATACCTCGGCTGCAGAAGCCATGGACGGAGTCTTTGCGGTGGCCACTGGTCAAGATTCTGTGAATAAATTCGGCGTCCTTCCTGTCACCAAAGATGAACATGCAATGGCTCAGGATAAAGTGCGGCATGTTGGAGATTTGGTTGCGTGCGTTTGCGCAATTGATGAAGCCACAGCCATCGAAGCAATGAATGCAATTATTGTTGATTATGAAGTCCTTCCAAGTATCCACGATATGGAGGATGGATTGAAAGATTCTGAGCATCCAATTCATGACAGGGGCAAATATCACATTGGGGAATCAAATGTTCAAAAACGAGTTTTCCAACAATTCGGTGACCTTGATGGAATGAAGCAGGCCCCTTTCATTCATGAATCAGATTGGGAAACTGCCGGATTGCACCACGGATTTACCGAACCACACGCGGTCGTTGCTCATTGGGATCCGGCGGGAAGATTGACTGTTTGGACACCACAACAAGTCCCCCACTATCTCCACAGAGGATTGTCTGCAGTTCTCGACATACCCATGCATCAAATCAATGTTCATCGCACATTTGTCGGCGGGGGTTTTGGTGGAAAATCCGACCCATTTCCTCATGAAATGTGTGCCGCAATTTTGGCGCGAAAATCGGGGCGGCCGGTTCGAATCAACTTTGATCGAGAGGAAGTCTACTGGATTAATCGTGGCCGACACCCCTCAAGGATTCAAATGGGAGTTTTTGCAGATAATGAAGGACGCATTGCAGGAATTGAAACTGACGCTCTAATCGACGGTGGAGCATTTGCATCATTTGGTCACGTGACGACATACTACAACGGTGTACTTCATACGGCACCTTATGAAATTGGAGCATTCAATTACACAGGCGCTAGAGTGTGGACAAATAAGCCTGCAAGCGGAGCAATGCGTGGTCATGGTGCGGTGAATAGCCGATGCGCGGTCGAGGTAGGGATTGATGCGGTTTCTGAGCAAATGAATGTCGATCCAATGACATTCAGACTAGCCAATTTATTGCCACCACACAGTCGAACCATTACTGGATTCAGAGTTACCAGCACAGGGATGCGAGAGTGCCTAGCCAAAGTTCGTGAACAATCGGGTTGGGATGAAAAATTCAGAAATTTGCCCTTAGGGAAAGGGATTGGTGTAGGGTGTGGTTTCTTCATTTCCGGCTCAGGACTCCCAATCCATTGGGATCCGGAGAATTTCCCACATGCGACCGTCCACTTGCAGTGTGATATGGATGGTGGTGTCACCGTCCATACGGGTGCAGCTGATATTGGCCAAGGTAGCGATACCGCTGTCGCTCAAGCTGTATCTGAGGTTCTAGCGTTGCCACTGGATATGATTCGAATCCGAAGTAAAGAAAGTGATACNGCGCCGGTGGATTTGGGNTCATACTCCAGNCGAGTGACCTTCATGAATTGTAATGCGGCAATCAAAGCCGCNTGCGAATTGNGAGANAAGGTGATGAAGGCTGCTTGGGAGATCACTGGATACAANCCTGACGTTTTGGTCTTGGGAGACAGACGAATTTACTACAAGCACGACCCTGCAGTGGGTGTTTCGTGGCTAGAGGCCGTACACAAGGCACAGGCNGATGTGGGTTCGCTGATTGCATCNGGTGCATATCGTACGCCACCNATGGGCGGTATCCACAAAGGTGCAGCTGCCGGTTTGGCACCGGCNTATTCGTTCTCAGCGTATGTTGCTGAGGTTGATGTGGATGTGGAAACAGGATTCGTCAAGATCACCAAAGCATGGGCTGCGCACGATTGTGGCAAGGCCCTCAACCCATTGGCAGTGAAGGGGCAAATCATCGGTTCTTGTCACATGGGCATGGGCCAAGTTCTTTCTGAAGAAATGAAGTATGGACGGGATGGCCACCTCATGAATCCTGATTTATTGGATTACAAGATCATGAGTGTCCATGAGATGCCCGATGTCGTCCCAATCATCGTTGAAAGCAACGACCCAGAGGGCCCCTTCGGAGCAAAGGAAGCAGGAGAAGGCCCTCTACTCCCAATCCTACCTGCGGTTTGCAATGCGATTTACGACGCCATCGGAATTCGAATCGACGAGTTGCCCGTTACACCCGATCGTTTGCACAAGCGAATTGAGAAGCATTGTAAACAAATGGGCATTGATGACCCACTTGATTTGCCTGTACCTCGATTTGAACCTGGACCTCTGCAACAGGTTCTGGTGGACAGAGCAGAAGCACATGCCAAGCGCGATCATCTCAGAGATATCCAAGAAGATCGCTCATCCTACGTGAATGGTGTTCTCTTTGGATTCGACCCGGACAAGCCGATGGCGGAACAAAAGGATGGCTGGAGGGAAGCGGTGGTTCCAACACCCCAAGATCTGGCCGACCCATCCAAGCGAGCTGCCAGAGCGTGGGGGCATGTTGAACGACGACACCGAGGTGATGATTAATGCGGATGCCTCCATTCACACTTCATGCACCTGAAAATTTGGCCAAGGCATTGGCTTTGGCCACCGAATTGGATAACTTTGATTGGGTCGCAGGTGGAACCGATTTGTTGCCGAATTACAAGTGGCATTTGAATCCAAAACCACATGTGATTTCTCTCGCAAAAGTGAGTGAATTAACCGCCCTCTCGGGTACCGTCGTCGGCGCTATGGTCCGCATTCACGATTTGGCCAACAGCGAACAAGCACATCCCCTCATCCGAGAAACCGCGGCGACAATTGCAAGCGTCATGATTCGGCGCTCGGCGACGGTGGGTGGCAACATTTGTTTGGATACCCGCTGCTATTGGTTCAATCAAACAGAGGAATGGCGCAGAAGCATAGACTGGTGTCACAAATGTGATTGTGATACTGGGGCTGATTGCCGTGTCATTCCAAACCAAAACACACTCTGTGTGGCTACCTATCAAGCCGATTTGGCTGCCGCATTCATTGCTCTTGACGCGACCATTCACCTTGCCAGTGGGGCCGGTGCACGCTCGATGCCATTTGCAGAATTCTTCCAACTGGATGGCATGACTCGAAATGTCCTGAAGCCTGGAGAATTGGTCACTCACGTGACACTCCCTGATGATGCAAAGAATTGGGAAGGGGGATATCAAAAATTGCGACTCCGAGAAACGTGGGATTTCCCTGAGGCGGGTGTGGCTGCCGCCTGGAAAATAGAAGGTGGAAAAATCACCGGTTTGCGGCTGGCAACCACCGGTTGCGAAAGCATCCCGGGAGATCATTCAGAAATGGCCCATGACGCCATCGAAAAATGGTCCGGAAAGGATAGTATTCGTGAATTGGCTGAAGCGGTCCGCAAGGCCGTAAAGCCAGTCAGTAACACGTATTTCCCTCCCGCATATCGTCGGAAAATGCTGCGTGTTCTGACACGAAGAGCCCTTGCACCGCTTGAACACCTTTG
>PBPV01000075.1 GCA_002724815.1 Methanobacteriota archaeon
TGTGAAGCTACGGCAAGTAAGATTCGATTTTCATCGACACGATTTGACAATAGTATTGTTTCGTTTGTTCGAATCATCATCTTTGCTGGGGTCTCGGGCGCGAGAAGATCCAACCCATGCCAATTGGCTACAATGGATTCAGCATCGGGATTGTCAGGTGCATTGGCAACCGGCAATGCATCAGGACCAATCAATGCGACCCATTGAATGCCTTCATGGTCAAGAATATCCTGCATCAAACGGTCTCGCATGNACTGTCGTATCGAAGACAGGGCATCATTGTGACGATGCTTGAACCCGCAAGGGGCCCATCATTAACCAACCATCATGACCTCGATAGAATCCTGTGATGTATCCTCTAGGACGAAGTCCTCGACGGTGATACAATCGAATTGCTGCAGTATTGTCTTGACGAACTTCAAGTTGGACTCGNTTGANTCCGAGATTTTTGGCTGCCAGAGCAAACGTCGACCAACCTTGAGCACCGAATCCTTTCCCTTGTAAATCGGTAGATATAGAGAACGCCAAAACCCTCGCAGTTTGTTTATTGAGTTTCATGGCCCAGAAAATTCCGTAATCTTTGCGCCCATCAGAAAGTACCCACATTCCGAACCTTTCATCCAATGGCAACATCTGCAACCGCTTNGTATCGTACAATTCNCCNGTCGTTTCATAGATCAATTGTCTTGCTTCTAGCAAACGATGATGGTTCCAATGACTCAATGNCGGAGACTTTACCCATTCGAGGTGGTCCAATACATCACCGCTGTCGTCNTTCNCGNTCATCTGAATTCAGTGTNCGNCGTCGACCTCTTGCAGCACCGACTTGGCGNCGACGAGGTTTCTTGCCTGAGTCGACCTTTTNCTTGGTTTGGTCTTTCGGAGGTTGGTTTAGAGATTGTAACCCTCCACTGTTCAATAAGGCGCCCAAGTCCTCCATGGACAAATTCCCTCCGCTACTGGCACGTGATTTTACATCTTCAATTCGAATCCCAATGGATTTCTTTGATTTTCTACCGCCCTTCTTTTGCATTCGAGCATAGGCNTCTAAACGNCCGCANTCCCGNCGCATCTTTTTCAACTCAGAACGCTGNGATTTGATTGTGTTTAGCATCTCAGCAATCCTCTCGTTTAGTTTACGGATTTCCTTTGGATTTGCTTTCTGTCCTGGCGCGTCTTCACGCGCTTCCTCTGCGATGACTTTCCGCTCATCCCGTAATTTGTCCAACTGTTTCAGTTTCTCATCTTGGNTTCGAAGCAACTCAATATATTGTTGATGCAGTTCATTCCCTCGAACCTTTTGCGCATACATCGCTTTGAGTTCAAAGAAGAACGAGAACAACTTGACCTCATGGTCNCGATTTGGCATTTTTGACAAATCATTCGGNATCGTTGCCAACCGTCGATGAGTTTCCAACAAACGCTGGACAATGATTTCTAGAGGGGGTGGGACATTTTGGTTGATTTGGTCTCGATCAGCCTTTGTTTTCTGCGCTTGNTGCCGAATTTTTCTGAATTCGGTGAGNATTTGATTCCGCTCTTTGCTATTGCCTCTGGCTGATTCTTGAATGGCTCGCAGAGACTGTACCAAACCAATCTCGCTCTCGCGCTCTTGTTGAATGCGCTGTAATTCTTTTTCTCCAGCATCAATCCCTGCCTTCATGGCACTGATTTTCTCAGAAATCTCTGTCTCAGAAAGGTCTTGTAAATCATCGAATAAACCTTCTTTAGGAGTATTTTTGCGCTTCCCNCCCTTCTTGGAGGTCATTCTTCTTCACCTCCCTGTTGGTCTTTTACAGCGAGGGGTAGGTCGGCACTACGCCGACGGATACTTGAGGGCCCCCCCTTCTCGACATTGCTGGCAGATTCTAGAAGAGAATCAAAGCCATTCTCAAGTGTACTTTGCCAGAATTGTATGGCAGATTCTGATTGTTTGATGAGTGACCTCGATCTCTCTACCTGTCGCATCGAATTTCTCAACTCACCTCGTTTTTCAGTGAATTCTGCATGGATGGGCTCATTTTTTTCTACATGAGTCAACATTTCTTGGTGCAGTTTGTTTGCGAGAGTGAACAATTTGTTCATTTTCTTACTCGCTTCAACGTATTCGGCAATCTCAGGGTTCCCCTTCTTTCGTTGACTCAGCCACTCCTCGTTCTTGCGCAACAATTCCTTACGTTTCGCCAACAACTTTCGCTCGTCATTCAACGAAAGGGCCTTCTTGTCGATTTGGTCCTCGATCTGTCCTAGTTGGTCTTCCAGTTTTTCTTTGGCCCATTTTGGATCTAAATTTTTCATCCCACCGGATTCTTCGATGACCTCTCTCAGTTTGCGAGTGGCATTCAACAATTCCCGAGCCTCTTTTTGGGCCTCATTTCTGCGTTTTTTCAACTCCGCGACTTTGTTTGAAGATGCATCTCTTGCCAATCTCAATTTTTCCACTTTTGGTGCCAGATCATCAGCATCGGCGGCCATTCGGGCTTCAATTTCTGGTAAAGCCTGACTGAGAAATTGGCGCCGCTCTAGGATCTTGTTGGCCAATTCCTCGGGTTTGAGGTCGAGAAGCTCGTTTAGGTCCATGCAGAACGTATCGCCGAACCACGGGTTCCGCATAAAGGTTCAGCGAATCACATGCGGAAATAAGGCAAGGGTCTTGAACCCCCCTTGCACAAGAACCACCATGACCAAAGGTCATGAGCGTAGAGTGTGGCTGATTTTCGCCATTCTCTTGCTGGCCAATGTTCCCACAGCATCAGCAACAGGCGGAGGGTTGCTGTTGTCCGGTGACACATTCTTCATCCAGGGCGATCAACAAATTGGTTCAGGGGATGTAAACATCTCAATCGATGTCCATGCTCATGATTCAAATTCGGATGGTTTTCTCCAGATGACATTCACGGCTCAAGACAATACGCTTCTGGCCTCTGAGAATCGTTCAATCAATCTCCTAAGTGGTGAGACTGAAAACCATGCATTCAACATCTCATCAGTGCCAATTGGAACCCATTCATTGACTCTACAGCTTTGGGGTGATGTTGGGATTGGTTTTGAAAACAACGTAAGTACAATCAACGTTTTCGTGCAAAAATTATCTCCAGCGAACGTATCTATAGAAAATCCGAATCACTGGTCGCTGACCCCAGTCAACTCAGATTCCGGTGTCGAGAGTGGTAACTCCACGCTGCGAGATGGAGACCACGCTTGGCTTAACGTAGAATTTTCCAACACGGGCGATGTCAATTGGTCAGGAGATGTCAGAATTGTCGTGGATGATTTTGATGTCATCCCAATCGAGATCCAAGGTTTGTCAACAATTGCCGTGAACTTTTCTCTCGACGAGACGACCACAGGTCCTCTAGCAGAGGGTACGTTTTCGTTGGTGATTGAACTGTGGGGTGAATATGGGGTCGGGAGTCCTGTTGATTCCGATTTGATGGTGGTTGAAGTCGGCCCCCCACCTTTGTCGCGGACGATCCTTTCTATGGCAACAGAATCCGGAGCGCAAAATCTTGGTGAATCGGTTAATTGGACGGTTCAGATTCAAAATACTGGCGAATCCATTTGGCAAGGTATGCTTCACTGTGATTTCCCCCAGGATGTGGAACTACTCAACCAATCTCTAAGCCTAAATCCATCTGAAAATCTGAGTATGAACATTACTCTCACAGTGCGGCCCGGTACTTTGACCTGTACCGCAGATAGTCCCTTTCGACAACACGATGATGCAGTCACGTTCCAGTCTCACGTGTATGACATGGCTGCGGGCCACATCATGCGTGCCGGTAGTGACGGCCTAACTGTGACCGGTGGACCCTTCCATGTCGGAGATTCCATTCCATTGGCCATTTTGGTACACAATGGGGGCGATTTCGCGGGCAGTGCATCGCTGGAAGTCCGTGAAAGCAATGCAGAGGGGACAGAAACTTCTGGTGCATGGAATCGAGTAGATACACGAACATTGGAAGTGGGTAGTAGTCTGGAACTTTCTGCGCTCTACCCTTCGACAATATCCGGTGACCGCCTTGTTGAGTGGCGAATTGTCAGCGCGAACAGTTTGGTTTCAGAGGATTGTTTTGGCCAAATTTCTCTCAACGTCCAGCCATCACAATCGCTTGAGGTTGAATTTGATTCCTATTCATGGTCGTTGGAGAGTGGCCTAGATGTTGTGTTCACCACCATGTTGTCATCAGGCGAATCACGAGTGATTCATCTCGAGCTAGGAACATCCGGCGCTTCAGGCGATGATGTACAAATATCTGCAGAGATCCAACTGTCGCCAGGTCAGCGTACACTAACTTACAACCTGGGTCACCCAACATCGTCATCTTTGGCATGGGTAAAACTCACTCCGATTGATTGGACATCTTCGACCCTCGCGGAAAATGAATTGACACTGGTTCGCCCCAATCCGCAATTATCGGTTGCAATCGATTCAGTTAGCCCTCAAACTCCTGTTCCGGGGGAACCAGCGAGTGTTTCCTTTACGCTGAACAATGCGGGAGGAGGTTCAACATTGGCTGGTGAATTGATTTTAATCGACATTAAGCACGATGGTGAAGTATTGTGGGTGGGTACAGCACCCGTGGTTGAATCCGGTGGAACCTACTCGAAAACCATTACACTGGATTCGTGGCCAACTGATACTGCTGTCGATCTCAGCCTGATTTGGCATATGTCCGATGCAGAAATTACGGGAACTGGTTCGTTCCTATCACAATCACAAGAATCTGGTGACAGTGGATACACCGTGGATTGGGTCGCAATGGTCTACGGTGCTTTGTCCGGCCTGTTGATTGGTTTGGTGACTCGTACGGTCATGAGAGCAAGAGCCGGAGTGCCTCTGATGTCACGCCGTGAACGAGGTGAACGTACGGCCAAGGCAAAGAAGACAAACACGAAAAAAGTCGAAGAAAAAGTCGAGGTTGCATGTCCAGCTTGTGACCAACGCCTTCGGGTACCTTCGACTTATTCGGGGACTGCACGTTGTCCTGCTTGCGCTCAAACATTCCCGGTTGAAGCATCAACTGAAGCCGAAGATGATGATTATGAAGAGGAGATTGTTGAAGATGCTCCTGTGCCCTCAGAGCAAGAAGAAGATGAGCCTGAGCAGGAAAAGCAGTCGGCCTCTGGGGGCGATGTCATTCATTGCCCAGATTGCGAGCAAAAATTGAAGGTCCCTTACCAACGCCGGCCTGTACGTGCGCGCTGTCCGGCGTGTAAGTGCGAATTCTTGGCCAAAAAGGAGTGATTTGATGNCNGATCCAATNAAAGANTTTGAAGAAATGTATCTGAAAACCNTGTATGAATTCTATGTGCAAGACCCTCAAAATCCGATCCGAAATAGTCGTATCGCGAAGGAAATGGGTGTGAGCCAAGCATCGAGCAGTGAGATGATTCAACGCCTCGCCGGCAAAGGCATTCTCTATCACATACCTTACCGCGGTGCAACCCTGACCGAAGAAGGTCTGGCGGCCGCGGCTAGAATCAAGCGTCGCGAATGTTTGATGGAAGTATTCTTAGTCAAGATGATCGATTATCAAGGTGATATTCAATCCGCAGCTTGTCGCCTTGAACATGCTCTTACCGACGATCTTGAAGCCGCAATCGATCGGTTGCTTGGTTACCCTGAAAAAACACCGAATGGCGAACTGATTCCTACAATTTCTAGAGTGATTGAACCGCACGCACCTTCGATGCTCCTGCCGCTTCATGCTTTGCCATTGAAATCACAAGGTTTGATCGAGCTACTAGTTGTTGAAGGTACGGAAATGCGGACTTTGAGTAACTCAGGTCTTGCCATTGGTTCTAGGGTCGAGTCCGTTGGTGAAAGTACCTATCTCATCAATGAAAAGCAACTCGACATCGCTCCCAGTTTAGCGAGTCAGATACTAATTCGCACTCAGTGAGTGACAGTTTGCGCAACGGCCTTATGCACGCCTGTATACGCGCGACCATGGCGGAGGAAATCTCAACTGAGGACGCCCTCGACCTATTGGCTCCATCAGAGGATGCGCTAACCACTGAGCAAGCGATTGCCGCCACGAAGAATCCAGATGATGAAGGCCCAGATTTGTCTGAAATTGAGATGACGGAAAAGCGAATGGAAAAATTGCGCATACGCGAGCGCAATTTGTTGAGACTCGACCGTCTGTTCCTGTCCAGTGGAATCAACCTCTCACTCACCCTTCCATTTTTCGCATTGGCTTTGCAATTGGTGAGTCGGAGATTCGCGGAAGAATCTCCGGGTTGGTGGGTTTCAAGCGTCGAGTCTGGATTTTCTGATGCGACGTTAAGCATGGTTTCAGGATTGCTGGCAACCGTTATTCTCCTCGCTTGGATGGCCTCGCTTTTTGTTGTCCGTTCTTTGCACATCACCTCTCGCGATGTGTTCCTATCGGAGGGTAAACTCTTGCGCCTTCGCGGCCGCCCATTTGAGAGTCTTCATGGTTTTGAGGCCATTAATGATGTCACACGAATGGCGGTCACTCGAGTTTCATTTATTTTGCTCGTCGTGACGTTTGCAGTCTTTGCTCAACTCATTGCTACCATNGAGGGTGGATTATCTCCAGAGGGTGGCGTCTTGGTTGGTTTTGCAATCGGTGGAACCTTTGCTGCGATCGGTTTAGATCTACTNCGAGGTGGAAAGCAACACAATACGGTTGANCAATGGGGTCTATTGGATGCATACGAACCTCCATTGCACCCATCATGTCCNAACCGGGTGTTTTCTGAAATTCTGACGACCTGGATGGACCCGGTACTGAGGGCACGATTCGACACTCACATTCAGTCGCTCCGAGATGGATTGCAACCCGGAAAGGATATCCATTCTGCGATTGAGCATCTTCTTCACATGCGCTATCTTGAGGCTAGAGGGGAATTGACCAATCGCCAAGTTCGATTGTCCATGGAGTCGTATTTCCGTGTAGACAGAGTACCTGAATTGTTTGACAATGAATTCTTCGATGAGGAAACTTGGTCGAATCTATTGCGGCACATTCGCTCTAAATGTTCACCATTTTTCCGCCTACTTTCCCGACTGCAGCATGATTTGTCGGATGATATCGATTCAATTCGGAGTGATTCTTTGCACTTCGATGTCGATATGCAAAACGTCGTCAGTGGCGCAGGACACCTGTTTGCTTATCTTCACAATAGTGGTGAAGAGACTCGAACCATTGTTGTGAAAATTCAGACGCCGGATTTCCAACCGCATGAAAGTATTTTCACACTATCAGTNGAATCGAGCAAAGCACTCTCTGATGTGGGGGCAAATCTTCCCTTGCGCTCAAACACAACGGATGATGTACACGATGTGATGGCGAAGATGATGGATCATGGTTCCATGATTTGGCAAACACTGTTGCCTCAGCACGACGGCGAGTCGACCGTGACGGTCAGACTTGAGGATACGGATGGAAACATGCTAGGTGGGAAAGTTTTGGCCGTACAAGTTCGACCCAAATTGCAAGAGCGGGTTCGAAGGCAGGCNGGTTTGTTCGCAATCGTNGGNGGTATCTTCGCAATTTTGTATCGCGTCATCCCTTGGGTCGCCTCTATGGCTGCGCTTTAATCTAGTTCAGTTGCTTAGCGTACGCTTCAAATGTGATATGCAAGTCGGAGGGGTATGACCGATACTCAGGAGGCCACAGGCACCGACGCCGACCTCCGTGACCAACTCAAGTCAATGGAGGCGAAACTGCGGCGCCTTCGCGACCTTCGGCAACAGCACAATGATGCAGGTAAACGTCATGCAGACGCTCGAAATTCGATTCAAAAAGAGTACAAGAAACTCCGAGAAGAGATTGATGGATTGTTGACTCAGAACAAAGAGATTCGCAACAAAGCGAAAGCCCACCAAGCCAAGCGTGATGCGATTCAGCAACAGGTCCGAGAACTGATTGGTCAAGCCAAAAATTCCCGTTCGGAAAAAGGCAAAAAATCCCCGATTCTTGAATTGAGTGAGATTCAATCGCAAATTGACAAGTTGGAAAACATGCTTGAAACTACAGGTATGAAATTGGAAAAAGAAAACAAGGTCCTGAAGTTAATCAAGAAACACACCCTTCGAAAGAAGGAACTAGAACCTCTCGTCGCTGAAGAGATGCGAATCAAAGTCGATCTTGACAATATTGAGGGTAGCATTCAAGAACTCAAATCTGAGGCTGATGCAGAACATGCTGCGATGGTTGAATTGCACAAGGAAGCAGACGAATTGTGGGAGACAATCAAACCTCGTTTCGAGGAACGAGATTTCAAGAAAGCCGAAGGGGATCGACTTCATGAGGCCTTCCTTGAATGTCGCAAAGAAGCCGATGAAGTTCACACTCAAGTGGTGGCCATGCTTGAACAAGTCAACGAAATTCGTGACAAATTGAAGCAAGAACGATTGGAAGCACAATCTTGGATTGATGATCACAATGAGTCCGTCCGCAAGGCCCTGAAAACTCCAGATCAAGACGAAAAACTTGCAGGTTCATTGACGCAAGCCTTGCTGGCAGGTTCATCCATCAGTTTTGGGGGTAGCGAAACCGGGAGCAACGCCAATACCCGAACAGATGGCCGTTCTTCCCGTAAAGCCAACATGCGTCGAAGCGGTGCGGCACGAGGCAATCGCGGACGCTCAAGGTCCCGTGAGCAGTAAAAGTGCAGAATATTCCATCTGCGTATGCTCAAATAGGGCATAATGTACCCCATAGTCATGGCATCATCTTCTGACCCACACCGGTCCTACGACCGCTCATGGGAGGAAATCGAAGAAATGCTAGAGCTTGCCCAAGATCGCGTATTTGAGTGGCAAGAGTGGTTTGAATCTTGCAGAGAAAAGGGTGATCGCGAGGGGATGAAAGAGGCGGCTCGNAAGTACAAGTCTCTTCAAAATGTAGTGAAAAGTCTTCAATGGGTACTTGGTGAAGAAGGTGTTGAGAATCCAGTGGATTGATTACCATCCACGCTGATCCATTCGGACATCAAGGGTTTCGATTTCAAGTCCTTCCATTGGTTTACCTGCCATCATACCGCTGGCCTCAGCAATCTTCTCTGCATCGTCAAAGTGGTGAGTTGCCATCACAATGGCCTCAGCAGTAGTGACTGGGTTTTCTGATTTGAAAATTCCAGATCCGACAAAGACCCCATCCATACCATGTCGCATCAGGAGTGCGGCATCTGCAGGAGTTGCAATTCCTCCTGCACTGAATGTGACGACAGGGAGTCGCCCCATCTCACGAACTTCACCCAGGACTTCAAGAACGGTGGCATGTACATCGTTGAGTGACCCAAATGGAGTATTGACAACATTCAGGGCGTGTTCACTGGCCGCTTCAAGCCGTCGAAACCCGTCACTGATTGTAGAGGCGATGGTTTCGAACTCCTGTGAAGTTGAGCGNTGGATTAAATCAATTTCAGCATCGACCAATCGTGCATGGTGCACAGCAGCAACAACATTCCCGGTTCCGGCCTCACCCTTGGTTCGAATCATAGCAGCCCCTTCGACGATGCGGCGAACCGCTTCGCCCAAATTCGTGCAACCACAAACGAATGGAATCGTGAAATCGTTTTTTGCAATGTGATAGAACGGGTCAGCGGGTGTGAGAACTTCCGACTCATCAATCATGTCGACGCCCAATGCTTCGAGAACTCGAGCTTCTTCATCGTGTCCAATTCGAGCCTTGGCCATGACCGGGATACTGGTGGTTTCGATGATTCCCTTNATGAGATCNGGGTGACTCATGCGAGCAACCCCTCCATCNGCACGGATGTCTGCGGGCACACGCTCTAGGGCCATTACACTCGATGCACCCGCATCTTCTGCAACATGAGCCTGTTCAGGAGTTACAACGTCCATGATGACGCCGCCTTCCTGCATTTTAGCAAATCCACGCTTGAGCAACTCAGTGCCCTTTCGCATTTGATTCAAATCNATTGACATGGGAACAAATCGACGATANGTCAGGTGCTTTTGAACCCTCGTTCAGACCTTAGTCGTCTGCGAGAATTGGAGAATCGCCTTCCGCAACTTCAGCATCGACACATTCGGTCTCGTTGCGCTCAATCCATTCCTCTTGATCCGCAGGCACATCTGTGTCAGCGAAGATNGCNTCGACGGGGCATTCTGAAATGCAAGCGCCACAATCGATGCACTCATCGGGATCGATGACGAGGTAAGTTGGTAATTCTCGAAATGCCTCTACGGGGCAAACTGCAACGCAATCTTGGTACTTGTGGTTCACGCAAGCCGATGTCACGACGTGTGTCATGTTTCATGGGCATGTAACATCAATTATCAATGCTTGTAATTAGGCTCACCTAAATTACATGATTTTTGGATCTATTGGCAACCCTTCATCCTGGGCAATCTCTGCGGCTTTGACAAGCATCGAATGTGCGATTTCTTGGGGTTTCTGACCCGGATAAACTTCCAATTTGATTCGTCCCTTGACTTGCTCTTCATACCCGCTTGGAAAATCTATAGAGCCGGATGCTAAAGACTGTAAACTCAAACGAATGTGCAAGGTATTNTCGTCATCGATTCTGGATTCCAGATTCTCTGATTTAGCCAGTTCAAGCAAAAAATCTGCACCCAAATGTGAAAGGCTAAGTTTGGCCGCTTTCTTCTTCATGATCCGTGCATGAATCAGGATCATTTTTGCTCCATGATAGGATTTCACTTTTTCATTNGAGAGTTCAGCNTGTNCCCCNGTCATCCACCCTAAGGCATGCTCGATGACTTCTTTTGAGCCGACGGCGCTGGNCGTGGCAGACCAAGTGACATTGTGCACGGACACAACACTCCGTGGCGTATCCAGCCTATGACCCCTACGGGGTCGAAGGATGGCGTTCATATACTCGGGGNAGGTCGGCGGCTCGCTAGTGGGGTAGCCCCCGCGACAATTGGGAGTTGAAGAAAATGGCCAGCAAGGGANCAGCATCGCGAGCAGCAGCTCGAAAGCAGAAAGACAAATGGAAGGCAAAGCGATGGTATACCATCCGAGCCCCTCGGCAACCTTGGCACTTCAAGGTCATCGGTGAAACTCTTGGTGAAGAAGACCAACTCCTGATTGGCAGAATGTATGAAATCACACAGCAAGAAGTGGATGGCGATTTCAGTAAAATGCATGTCAAACTGAAGTTCCGTGTTACCGAAATTATTGGTCAAGACGCCATCACAGAATTTGCAGGGCATGAGGTTCTGAAAGATCACGTTCGCCGACAAGTACGGCGATACCGTGGAAAAATCGACGATGTTATTGATGCCATTACCGAAGATGGTTACTACGTACGAATCAAACCGTTCATGATTACTCAAGGACGAGTGAAGACCAGCCAAAAGCAGGGTATTCGTGAAGCTTGTCGCAACACGGTTCTCCAAGCAGCTGCACGCAACACCTGGGTGTCTCTGCAGAAGTTGATGCTTTCAGGTGAATTGGAGCAAATGATTGACAAGGCTGTACGCAAGGTCGCTTCCGTGAAGACCATCATCATCCGCAAGAGCCAATTGGTTCAGGACGGTGTCGTCGTAGAAGATGGCCCCACATTGGATGAAATTCGTGAGGAAGAAGATCGAGTCGCTGCTGCCAAGAAAGCAGCATTGGCTGCCGCTATGGCCGAAGAGGACGACGATGAAGACAATACTCCCGACGTTCTTGCTGCGGCTGAAGCAGCTGCTGGCGATACAGAGGAAGATGATGCTGAATCATCAGATGATGAAGAGTCAGTTGAAGAAAACGTGGAAGAAGAGGTTCAAGAAGAAGTTGAAGAAGCACCCGCGGATGAATCTGCGGATGATACTCCCGACTACGCTTCAATGAAGGTCGCTGAACTGAAGGAATTGCTCAAAGCAGCTGGAAAGCCAGTCTCTGGAAAGAAGGACGAACTCATCGCCCGATTGATGGAGTAGGTGAGGCCCATGGCCCGCCTTACAGTTCTCTGCGGAACTGGAATGACCGAGTTGGCAACCTCTGCCGAAGGCGCCACTGTCGACACTTTTCGTTCGGATACACCTTGGGGTCCTGTTCCCTGCACACTGGTGCATGTCGCTGGTCACGAAATTTTGTTCATCTATCGACATCACCATCCGGAGGGAAATGTGAATCCTCCGCACAGTATTGAGCACCGTGGCAACGTTCACGCAGCCGTCTCATTTTCCCCCGCAGCAGTGGTCAGTGTCTGGTGTGTGGGGTCCATGGATTCAGATTTCCCACCAGGGGTTGTGGGTGTGGCTGACGACATGCTCGATATTTCAGGAACGGTTTGGACCTTCCATGATGAATCGGCAGTACACGTTGATCGAACCGAGATGTTCAATCGTAAATTATCCGGTATTGCCGCAGATGTGCTCCGCGAGCAAAAGGAAGCGGGACCAAATGCGTTCAAACAAATTGTAGGACAAGCTAGCGGTCCACAGTTTGAAAGTCGTGCAGATGTGGAAGCCTATCACCGTCTAGGGGCTACATGTGTCAATATGACCATTGGCGGCGAGGCTCGTTGCATGTCTGAAAAAGAACCACATCACATCGGTTTACTTCTATCCAGCAATTGGGCTGCAGGCAAGGATCCAAGCGATGGCTTGGCACCTGTGGATCACCACAGTGTCGAGGATTTGGCAGCCAGCATGCGTGAACGTGTATGGCAAGCCATTCTGGCAGTTGCGGATGCTCAGTAGTTTATCGTCCCCTTCTGTGTGGGCGGTGTATGGCCAGACCAGTAGATGTCAATGAATGGGGCGAAGTCGACATTTCAGAAGTGCCTGACGGTTCGTGGGCGACCATGATGGGCCGTGTCGCTCGCTTTCATCTCAAGCATGATTTTGCCAATCCAGAAAACAATGGGCATGACATGGGCTATCGCCTTGCACTGGTCATCGAAGAGCTCGGCGAATTGTCAGCAGCCATCACGAAAGGCAAGCCGAAGGAAGAAGCGGCAGAGGAATTGGCAGATGTATTCATTCTGACACTTGGCAATGCGTTGGCCATGGAAGTTGATTTGGAAGCCGAGTTTCACAAGAAGTTGGACAAAATCATGCAACGCCCATCCAAGCGTGGAGGCATGGGTATTCGAGTGACAGAATACAAGGATGGCAATTGATTCTACCGTCAATAATGCTATTCGGGGAAGCACGTTCGCGCGACCATGCGCGAGCGTGCACTGTTGATGTGTTTCCTCTTGTTCACTGCCGCATTGAGTGGTTGTTTCGGACAAGAGGAATCGGTTGCGCCCCAAGAGGAAATCGCTCCATCGAATCGCGAGTTCGTCACCGGCCCTGATGGTTTGCCTGTTGACGTCCCGTTGCTACCGTTCGAGTTCAACTTCAGTGATGTCGGTGAAGACGGCCCGGAACCCAGTATCGGTGTAACTTCAAGTGGATGCATTTTCTTCATTGCACTTGAAAAGGTCATGAGATCATGTGATTATGGCCAAACTTGGGAAGAAGTTCAGGGGCCTGAATGTTCACCCACAACCAGTGATCCTTACGGTTGGGTTGACCCCATTACAGACCGAGTCTTTGGCGTCCAGATGATTGGACTGGAGACCTCTTGGATATGTTGGAGCGATGACGACGGAGAAACATGGCTGGGCAACCCACACGATTCAGGAACCACTCCCATCAACGATCACATCAAACTAGCCACAGGGCCTTGGACCAGCAGTGGTTACGGTGTATTAGGCCAAATTACGGGTAGCACAATTTACGAAACTGCAGTGTATTATTGTTACAACAAACTTGC
>PBPV01000076.1 GCA_002724815.1 Methanobacteriota archaeon
AATTCCTTTCATGATGGTTGACAATGAAGTTGGCCAACTCATCCGCGATCAAGTCGTCAATGGAGAGGGGCGAATCGCCATGAACATCCAAGTCGACAACCAAGGAGAGAGGGATGTCAAAGCTCCCTGTGGAATCCTACCCGGGAAAACTGATGAGTTGATTATTTTCGGTGCACATCACGATACCGTTTACAATGCAGCAGGCGCGGTTGATGATACGGCAGGCACAGCCACGGTTCTAGAACTCGCTCGTCAATTTGCCAACATGGCTGAGACGAAAGGTGAGCCGTATTACACTCTGAAGTTCTGTACATGGGGGGGTGAAGAGGAAGGTTTGCACGGCTCGAAGGCCTTTGTTGCCGCATACATGGGCCAATTGAAAGAGAACCTCCGACTCTATGTCAACCTCGACATGAACCATGTCGACATTGATTTAGAAAATCGTGGAAATGGCTTGTGGATGTTCGGTAACGATGCTCGAGATATGAAGTACATCAATCAAATCGTGGAACAATTTGAGCAAGAAAATCCCATGGGTTTGGCCAACAAATATGTCATCCATACAAACACCTTGGATGGTGAAGAGGGTTCTAGCAATGCCATGCCATACAATTCCGACCATGCCCCATTTGTCTATGACCTACAGCAAGAAGAGGGGGATGACCCCGGTCGTGCAGTGGTCTGTTATGGTTCAGGATCATGGGAATATCACACTTACAGAGATACCATGGATCGGTTCAATGAGGATTCTCTAGCCGTCAGTGGAATCATTTACGGGTCATACGCAGCCTGGCTGTCTTGGGGATGATTCGATGGGAAGACGAGCGCATGCAAGTCACATCTTACTTCGGCAGAAATCAGATGCTGTAAGATTGCTATCTGAAATACAAGAGGCGAGAAAGCCTTTGAAAACGTTCCAGAAATTGGCCAAGAAACACAGCAAGTGCCCCAGTGGACAACGAGGTGGAGACCTCGGGTGGTTCGATGAACGGCAGATGGTGCGTGAATTTAGTGCCGCTTGCTTTGAGCAACCTACACAGGAAGTGGATCGATTTATCAAAACCGAATTTGGTTACCATTTGATTTGGGTACATGAACGCGAGGACTGAGGTGAAAAAGTGAGTACCATCGTCGCAGTAGAGGGGTTCAAGCTCAAAGGTAAACATGGCGTATTTGATTATGAGCGTGAAAAGGAACAACCGTTTGTCGTCAGTATCTGGGCTCTTCTCAAAGAGCCTGCAAAGGATGATGAAATCGAAACCGGTGTGGATTACGCCTTCTTACAACGGACCGTTCACGATGTGATTGTACGTGGAGAACCGGTTCACATGATGGAAACACTATGCGACAAAATCATCGAAATTGTTTCCGGCCACGTCAATGTTGCATCGGTCAAAATCCGAATCGAAAAACCGCAAGCACCCATGCCACACAACGGTGGACTTGCAGTGGTTGAACGGACTTGGCCCGAAGGAAGAACCTTCTAATCAAGCACCAATATGTGCGAATAGCGCCTCATAGTCGGGCTCGATTCCGGGATTTTCGGCATACCATGCGTAACCAATCGTCCCATCTCCTTCGACCACAAACACGGATCGCTGAGCCACAGTATATCCATCGATTGCAAAATTATCGAAAGTGACTCCGTACGCTGAAATGACTTCTCGATGTACATCGGAGAGCAGTGGGTAATCAATGCCATTTGCGTCGCGGAATGCATTGTTTGCAAAAGGAGAGTCTACGGAGATGCCCAATACTTGACAGTTTGCCGATGATAGAGCATCTGCACGATCATTGATGGTGCAGGCTTGGTTTTGACAAACGCCTGTAAATGCCGCGGGATAAAATGACAAAATCACTTTACTACCCGAAAATGAGGACAATGTGACCTCGCTCTTGTCATGCGCTTTCAATGTAAAATCAGGGGCCTTGTCGCCAACGTTCACCATGAGATTCGCGGATGGCGACCACGCTAAGAACATGCTCCCCGTGCCATTAGACATGGCGTGGGAGGAGATTGTGGGTTCCGAGTTGGGAATCATCATCATTCGGGCAGAGGATTGTCTGCATTGTGTTGAACTACGTGCGATCTTGAGTGAACAACCACTCAGCGCCCCCATGGAATGGATTGACAAACAAAATGCAAGTGACTTGTACTCTCAGTTTCCGCTGTTTGCGGCCTCTGTCGACATCCTCCCCTTTGCAGGGGTCTTTTCACATGGAGAACTCAAACAAGTGGTTCGTGCGGCGACTCGTGAACGAATCGAAGATGCACTTTCAGCATGAGAATTCAGCGATGCCTTCATTGGTCCTCAAATGAGACGAAGCGATATGGAGGAGCCGCTCAAGCAGGTCTACGTGCCGACCGTGGCTACCCCAGGTGGGGAAAAAACCCAACTTGGCGTGTTTTCCTCCGAGCAGGATGCATGGGATGTCATGCGAGCTTTTCTCGCAAAGGCAGGAGCCACCGATGTCGTCCACGGAAACATCACTGCATGGGAAATCGATTTCGTCGGAGAGGAGGGGTCGTTCGTCCTTGTTTCCTTTGATCGCAACAATTGCCCTGTCTGNGATGAGNTGACCTTCTGGNTNGAGGGCGATGATGAGAGAGCAAGGTGCTACTATCCTCGNTGTGGNGCCTGGATTGAGCAGAATGCTTACGATCCAACTCGATGGGATTGCGGATGGCCTGCAGCCAATTGGAACAAGCGTGCTGAAGATTACAAGCAAGCNTATCAGGGNCTGGTTTCCATGCGNGGTAGTGCGGCNTCCGCAGGNACCAGCGTAAAGATGCCNACCCGGGAAGAATGGTTGAGTAAACAGGAANCAGAGCGTGAAACCATCCACCAGAAAAAACTCAATTCACAGTCGGACGANATGGAAGAGTGATTCGCTTGGGATGGATTTCAGCCATCATNGCTTCAATGTTCGGAGCGGGTGANGTGGTCGAAGAAATTCTTGAGGAAGAGTGAGTTATTCTTCTTCAGATTGATTTAGAGAATCCATATACCATGTTTCTAGGTATTCAANTCGAATCTCATCCAATCCGAGATTTTTGGCTTGAAGGGCCAGTAACTTCCGCTCGTTTTCAGTGAGAACNCCATCATCCATAACCATCGAATAGGCCTCGATNTAGCTCTGTTCTTCCTTGGTGAAGGCTTCCGGCATTAAGATGACAACGATGATGTTGATCGTATTGTAAATCGGTTTTCGCATCACGGTTAAAGGTACACCAACGACCAGTGCACTCGCAACACCACCGTATGGAATGATACCTTCCAATAACTCAGCAACAATGAGAATCGCGACGGCCCCAGTGATACCAAAAACGCCCCATGACATACTGCGCCGAAGTTGTTCATCGATGCCAAGGATATCATTCTTGAGAATCGCATAACTGAACATGAATCCCTCGAACATCCCAGTGAGTAAAATACTGAACATAAATCCGTATAGACAATACAGATAGATTGGCAAGAGGTCTCCATCAATCGAAGCCAAATCTGCTAAATTGAAGTCACCAAATCGTGCTGTCAAGTATACGATTGACATGACCATGATGCCCTTGATTGTCGCTTTCCCAGCGAATCCAATAAAGAGTGAACGAGCTTCAGTTGCTTGAGATCCCATCCCATCTTCTTCATCAAATCGATGCCATGCACTACGCATTAGGAACGCAGCAAGAATTGCCGAGAGGGGNGGTGCTAGAAGCAAAAATTTGCCCGCCGATGAACTACCGGGTACAAACCACGAATACGGGAAGGTTTCCTCTGTNTCGACACAACCCGCTTCGATAGGNGGTGAACCAGNTGTCGAAGTTAAAATTACATCTTCGTCAACGGATTTACATTCAATGTGGTAGTTTCCTCCAAANGCCTCGACTACACCTCCANTTGAAGANACCAGGGCNCCGATTAGTACAGCNGTGAATACNGGAAGGNCCCACCAAAGGTTGTTTCGGATCTTNTCACTGGCCATGAAATCCAAACGCTTNGGTGGATAGAANGAAACCGTTGACANATACATGAACAAGCACAAAAGGGAACAGAAATACCAGCCNACNCGATAGTATTCCATCANCGGTAACATGTCGGCANNGAATGGATACGTGTTGTACCAAGAGGCCATGACACGATAACCTTCTGCCAAAAGAAGAATGGCCATGAAACGGTTTTCCGGTGCGTGACTCCGTGCTTTGAGAATTAGAATGGCCAAAAAGCAGAGAACGATGAGCGTCAAAATTGAGAGAAAACAAATGATGTAAGTCAATCCCAAGGTATCTCCAGTCTGGAAATTTATTTGCGTGATTTTGTCCCAATAGTAGGGAATGATTGGTCCCATTCCTTCCAGTGCCATCGGGGAACCGTTGTTCAGTATTCCCAAAAACTTACCCTTTACGAGTAAATTACAATCACATTTCTTCGATGGGGATGATGCCCACCGCTTCACAACCACGCCGCAAGTGTTCGCGTGCCAATTCGCTAATGTAGAGATTCTGAGCATTGACACCGTCATCATCAATCACGTAATTNTCGCGATAGAATCGGTTGTAATCCACCGCCAAAGCACTCAACCANGCGCAGAACATGTGTGGGGCGCGAGAATCAATTGCAGTTTGCAATTCNTCATTCATGTAAGCCAGGCGGCGAATCAAATCGGCTGCTGTACCTTCCAGTGATTCAGGATTGAGAATATATGCGTCATCCACTTCACCTGCTTTCCTTTGAATCGAAC
Organism: Methanobacteriota archaeon; assembly: GCA_002724815.1. GTDB lineage: Archaea > Thermoplasmatota > Poseidoniia > Poseidoniales > Thalassarchaeaceae > MGIIb-P. The sequence continues at coordinate 4,735 of PBPV01000076.1, forward strand.
AAGCCCGAGCATAACTGTACATGATGAATGGAGCACTGTCGGCTTCCAGACTCAAAGCATCCGACCAACGGAAAGTAATGCCCTTCTCTGGTGAGATTCTAGCGATGTTAAATCGAGTGGCACTAATCCCAACCGCTTCAGCAATCTCAAGCAGTTTTCCCTCAGGTAAATCGGGCTTACTCTCTCGAACCGTTTCGAGGGCACGAGATCTTGCTTCATCGAGTAGGTCGTCCATATAGACGACGTTGCCTCTGCGGGTACTCATCTTCCCATCCGCCAGTTTTGTGAAAGCGTAAAACACAACTTCAGGCGGTTGAATGTTCAATTCTTCCAAGGCAATTCCAACTTGTTTTGATTGCAACTTGTGATCTTCACCTAAGATGTTCAACAGACGGTCGGATTGTGTCCATTTGTAATCGTGATAGGCCAAATCTCGTGTGGCATACAAACTACTGCCATCACCTCGACGATAGAAGAACTGTGTGGATTTACCCTTGACTCCCTTGCTTTCCAATTCAAGAAAGTGGGCGCCATTCTCAGCGACACCATGCAGTTCAGAGGATTGCAATTGTTCCATCAATGTCTCAACACTGCCATCGACGATGAAGCGTGATTCCTTGGTGAAGGAATCAAAACGAATCCCCATTCGGCCCAAGGTTTCGAGCATTCCATCCAGTACCGGCTGGTAAGCAGACTCGAATCGATTCAGGACGTCCTCATCGGCTTCTTCACTCAATTGAACCAATTCAGTGACTCCAGTATCCACTGATGCATCTTTCGCCTTCAGCAAATTCGCAGCCTGATACCATGACACACGGGCATGGTCTTGTTTGCTTGAGTGCGGAGAAGATTCAGACGGGATCCCCCCCTCTTCCAACAATGCATGAACTCGGTCCTCATCGAGATTCTCTAAGGCCCAGCAAAGGATGCCCACTTGCTTGCCCATGTCATCGACATAGTATTCGGCAGTCACGTCGTATCCAGCTGCTCTGTGCATTCGCACGAAGGTATCGCCCAACACCGCATTCCTCGCACGACCCACGTGGAATGGACCATTGGGGTTGGCAGAAGTGTGCTCGATGAGAATCGAACCTTTCGATTCAGGCTCCTGATGAATCTGATTTGCAAGCCAAGTCATTGAGGCACGAATGTTCACATAAGGACCCACTGCAATGGCCTCACCAATTTCCAATTCAAGAGCATCAGCAATTTTCTGTGCCGCTTCATTTGGTGCACAACCAAGTTGTTTGGCGAATGGGAAACAAGGCAGGGCGAGATCTCCTTGACTCGCTTCTTTCGAACGAGACAACATGTTCCGCCAAAAGTCACCTTGGATACCGACATCTTGCATGGCCTTCTCCATGGAAGGAAGAACAGCATCAATCATGGCCTGCATACTTTCAACTCCAAGGATAGCGCAATAGTGCACCCAATCCAGCAAATGCCTCCATCAGAGTGGCACCTTCTTCGGTGTCCATTGAGATGAGTTTGACTTTACTGGAAGAATGTCCAGCAAGGGTCGTGAGTTCGTCCATGAGAGATATCGTATTGTCAGGATCTTCACGGACTTGATCCGAGGCTGCATTACATGAAGGACAATTTGGAATTTCAACCAACCGATCTGTCGTAATTTGCCATCCATGCTGACATTGTCTACAGACGTAGGCTTGTCGAACCTTTCGCAAACCTTCCGAAAGTAGAAGTGTGTCAACGGCACCCTGCTCAAGTGCACTTCGAATCATCATCTCACCATAGGTAGCTTTGGGATGTTGTTTCATGATTTCGGCGAGGAATTGGTCAACGAGTTGTCGCTCCGCATCCAATTCAATTTCATGCATCAAACCGCCAGCTCTCTGTACCAATTCTCTGAGGCCTGATTCGTTTGAATAGCCCACATCAAAGGTCGGTTTTCGAACTAATTTGGCGATTTCGTGATGAAAGAACTCGCCCTTCAATACTTGATCCTTGGTTGCACCAGGACCGCCGATGATGATGCCTTCCATATTCTCAATCATGCCTAGCCAGTAATCACTTGCATGCTCTGCTGCTCGCTTGAAAAACTTGTGTGCATGCTCTTCAATCAATCGCTCGAAACGCTGTGCAGATTGCCCACCTTGTCGGTGTTTACCCATGATGTTGGATTGCATCTCTTCCTGACAATGAACCGATTTCCCGCTGGCCAGACCGTAAGCTGCTTCACCCCTGTCAATGACAAAAATACCGTAACAGGTTTTGTCGATGAGCATGTCTTCCAATTGTGTCACTTCAAACGTACTATCGCAGCGATAGCGGAAAGAGCGGAAAGGCTCAGGAGGATCATCGAGTACAATCGTGGTCATCCGAGTTTTGTTGTTGCCTACAATCACGTGGCCTGTGAAAATTGCAATCCCATGTTGAGGGGTTTCTCTCATGTTGTTGATCGCAGAGGCTGCAGATTCGATGGCATCGGAAACGTGTTTCTTGGTTTGCTTTGACTTGATGTTAGAGGCTTGGCCAATTTCTTGTGCCAATTGTTGACGCACATCGTGGATGGCTTTGTCTGGTGGAATAATGAGTGTCACGAGTTCTGTTCCCATGCCCCGCATTCCCGACAAATCATCGAGCGCATTCTTTGCTTTGAGGCGGCGCTGCTGCATCTCGAGATCGTCGGACATCACGCTTCCTCAACCTTGCCGGAGACTTGGACTTCATCAATCCTTCCGGCGGCGTAGCCGCCTAGAAGGGAAGGTGTCATGAAGCGTCGGCTGTACGAGGAGCCGATGGCGGCCCCGGTTGTCTTGGCCCTAGGCGGGAGTTTACTTCGGCCAGAAGAAAGCGAAAGGCATGCATGGCTTTCGGCTCTAGCCAACCTAATTTCGCAATGCGAAACCCCTGTTGGGATCGTTGTCGGAGGCGGCGCACCGGCCCGAGAGGCCATCGAATTGGCCAAGCCCATTATCGAAGATGTCGCCTCGTTGGATGAAATTGGAATTGCTGCAACGCGCCTCAATGCGTCCATCGTCGCCCAAGTATTGCAGGGCGCGGGTGTCGACGTCTGTGTCGGCATTCCTTCTGATGTCGCTTCGGCCGCACGCGGCCTAGAAACCAACCACGTTGTAGTCATGGGTGGAACACGCCCTGGACACACGACAGATAACGTTGCCATCCGCTTGGCAATTGAGTGTGGAGCCGCGAGGTGTCTGATTGCCACCAATGTAAGTCACGTCTATACATCAGATCCGAGAATTGATCCAAGTGCTCAGTCTATAGAGAAAATGACGCTTTCTGAACTGCAGCAAATTGTAGGTCCACCAATCCATGGACAGGCCGGTGGTTCAGGAGTCATCGACCCCATCGGAGTCCAAGCTGCAATCGATCACCACCTGCCCTTGGCTGTAATTGATGGACGCGATATTGAGCGAATCGCCAACGCTCTAGCCGGCAACTCCTTCATTGGAACACATGTTGAGGTGGATTAAATGGCCAACAAGGAAAAGCTCGCAGACCAAATCCGCGCAAATGCCGAAATGGCCAAACGTGGAGAGCAGAAGCGAAAAGGTGGGAAAACCGGTTTACCCAAATCCGCAAGCTCGAATGCCTATGTGGCACCTCATCGACATTGTACAATCTGTCAATGTCCAATCTCACTAAAGCGTGACCCACCTATTTGTGGTGAACAAAAGTGCATCGATGAATACGCAAATCGAGAACGGCAACGCAAGCGCTGGAACATCCTACTGTATGTTGCACCGGGGATCATGGTCGGAGCGTTTGCGCTTCAAATCGTCATGGGAGGCTGAATCATGTCGGTCATGGTCAGGGTGTTCTCCGTCCTGCCCTTTGCTACAGGATCGATTTGTCTGTTACTGGTCTTGGTCTCAATGTTTGGCTTTGCTTCTGGAACCATTGACGATGAAATTCCTGCCATTCCTTGCCCGACACCACAGGAAGGCTGTCCTACGGGCATGTCGCAAAGTGATTTGGGAGTCCCGTCAGCCTTCTTGCTTCTGGACGTGAAATTGGAGATTGAGATGGAACTGGATGACCAATCTTGGATTGGCGTTGTCGATTCAAGGTATGCAGATATTTGTCCACCTGGAGATTCAGGACTGACCAATTGTACAGCATCAGATTACGAATTTTTGGCAGGTGGACCGGATCATGACGGTCCAATCCATCTGAGTTTGGAACCGGGTAGTCTTCGATTTGTCACCGGTGGAGACCAAGGGTCGACTCAATTGCAAGACAATGCCATTGAAACCGATTGGTCGGTACATCTTGCAACTTGGGTTGAAGTTCTTCTTGCAGTCGGTGGATTGATTCTCTGTTTGTCTGGAGTCCACATGGCCTTCCCCGGTCTAACCAAGCGTAAGGACTGACCATGTCCGTGGCTTTCAAGAACTGAATGGAAGTGGCCAGTGTATGAGCGGATTTACTTGCGCCGGTTGTGGAGCCACCATCGACATTAGTGGATTGGAACCTGCGATGGGTGAGCGCAAGGTATTCTGCGTTCGTTGTGGACGAACATTTACCCTTTAGTAAACAGAATCGTCCCTGACATGCCAGTGTTCAGGCAACTCCAGCGGATCGGTTTCACGCATCTGTCCAATGCGATTTATGATTTCATAGCGTAGAGCTTCAATGCCGGCGGGTGCGGTTGAACTTATGACCATGTGACCGGTTTCAGGGTTTCGCATTTCAGGAATCGGGCCCTCAGGATTTTCAATCAATGCATGTTCTAATTCACAGACTTCTTTCCATTCATCTGGATTGATGCTTTCCAGAAGGTCTCCTTTGCCATCAATCACAATCAGAGGTGTTTGTGGCAATAGGTCTGCAACTTCGTTCAACAGGTTGGTTTGTTCCTCCATGCTAGTCCCTCCAGTTTCTGAAGGGTCCATCAAGAAAAGGCACATATCGCCTACATGCTCCAAAGCTGCAATCGCTTGCATTTCAATCTGGTTTCGTTCCTCCATCGGACGATCGAGCAATCCAGGTGTATCGACCAATTGATACTTCATTCGGCGATGTTCGAAATGACCAACATGCAATTGTCGAGTTGTAAAGGGATAAGCCGCAATTTCAGGTTTCCCACTTGACATGGAAGCAATGAGGGCTGATTTCCCGACATTGGGTGCACCAGCTACCACCAAACAAGGTTCCATTGAATCAATCATTGGCAACGTTCTGAGCGTATCCCGGGCTTCACGCAAGAAATCGAGATTCTTCTCGATTCGACCCATGATGCTGGAAATCCGCCCATAGGCCTCCCTACGGGCTTCATGCATCGGAGGAAGATTCACCATTCGTCGTAGCTTTTTGGCGTTCTGTTGAGAAATTTCAAGACACTTCTGAGCCGCCCATTGACANGCACCAAGACTCTGCCTGTAATCATCACATCCAACGGCAGCCTCCACCATCGCCACATCAAATTCAGACATCTTGTCAAGGCTTGGCCAACGGCGAACCCATTCCATGAGCGTGGCTGAAAGGGAGTCACCTGCGGAACCGACCATTCGAGTCATCTGTTTCCGTGTGCGATAAACTCGATCTTTGTCGACCACTGCATCCCCGGCTTTCTTGGCTTTGCTGAAGGCCTTGTCCAGCAATTCTTCCACGGTCAATACCGTGGGGATGCTGCGCCAAACCACCGAAACCATGGGTTCCCCTCATTTAGTCGGCGTCACCCATCCCTCTTCAAACAAGAGGATTGAACACACCCATCGGTTCAAGAGGGAGAGGCGATTGGCAAGTTCGATNCCGATGAGCAAANCAGTCTCCTNACCTACCTGAATGGGCGATTTCAATTTGGGAATCCCTTGGCAAGCCCGAAGTTTCCGAAGACATTCTCACNGGCCCGCTCCTTGAGCGAAGAGCCGGGATGCGACGAGATGATTTGGTCGAGGTTCTGCTTGATGCACGCTCTTTGCCGGATGGTGCACAAGAATGGGTCCGAGGCCGATTGATTGGAACCAACAAGATGAGCATTGAGATTCTCGATACGGATGGNACCTATCGCTACATTGCTCGAGATGTCATNGTTGAAGTNAGACTNGTTGCACACATGCGTCCCGCCTACATTGACGATGAAGAATTGTTGCAATTCGAGCGTGAAGATCACAAGCGTCGGACCAAGATACACGAAGATGTCGAAAAGAAGACGAAGGGCAGTGACGACGAACACCTTTGGGGATGATTCTGTGGACCTTCATGAAGATTGGAAACTCATTGACAACCACCACTATGAAAGAAAGTGGGTATTCCCTGACTTTGCCACNGCACTCGATTTTGTGAATCGTGCNGGCGCGTTGTGTGAAGCCCAAGATCATCATGCAGAATTTGTCCTGAGTTGGGGACAGGTATTGATTCGAACTTGGAGTCATGACATTGACGGAATTTCTAATCGCGATTTGATACTGTGCGAAAGTATCGATCTTTTGGAGTGAGGACATGACGAATGGATACCACCNTCACATGTTCATCTGTTCCCACGAAAGGCCACCCGATGCGAGTCGAGAATGCTGTGCTGCCAAGGAAAGCTTAGCCTTGATGAAGGCACTCAAATTCGCTGCCAAACAAGAGGGGGTTCCCGGTATCCGAGTACAGAAATCCGGTTGCTTAGGTCAGTGTGAGAGAGGCATCTCTTGCGTGGTCTATCCCGANGGAGTCTGGTATACCTTGACTGGAGAAGAAAACATCCCAGATTTGCTAGAACACCTTCGCTTTGGAACGGTTGCAGAACACCTGCTAATGGAGGAATGAGTTGAATGAAGAGAATCGTTTACACAAAACGAGGTGGTTTAGAGNCCATTGAAATCATCGATGAAAAATCACCTGAGCCCGGAAACAATGAGGTGATGATTGAAGTCCACCGAGCCGGCATCAATTTTGCAGATTTGATGATGCGTCAAGGACTCTATGGTGCTGCACCTGACTTCCCATTTACCCCAGGATACGAAGTTTCGGGGGTGATTCGTGCCATCGGCTCAGAGGTTGAACGACACAATGTTGGGGACCGAGTCGTCGCACTCACTGGATTCGGTGGATATGCAGAACAAGTGGTGGTTTCAGAAGAGCGTGCTTGGACNTTNCCGGACAACGTTTCGTTTGATGCGGCGGCNGCCATGCCCGTGACATACCTNACNGCACANCACATGCTGGTNCACTTGGGGAACTTCCGNGAAGGAGATTCNGTACTNGTTCACCACGCTGCAGGNGGCGTGGGAACGGCCACNGCACANATNGTCAANGCNCTNAANGGAGGNAGAATNTANGGAACNGCCTCNGNAGAGAAAGCNNATTTTGTNGAAGAAATGGGCATGATTCACATNCCNCGNGGTGAANATTTTGTCCANCGGATTAANGNCGAAAGTGATGGNGTGCANCACGCCTTNGANCCNGTNGGTGGCAAACANGTCATGGAATCATACAANGCNCTTCGAAATGGAGGNCGNCTGTATGTATTCGGTGCATCCTCGGCNGTAAANGGNCCCAAGAGNTCNCTNTGGACTGCNATCAAGATGTGGCGNACCACNCCNCGATTCGATCCAATTCGAATGATGAATTCAAACAAGTCAGTGTACGGTGTCCACATGGGAATGTGGAAAGATGAGGAAATTGCTCGTGAACAAATGGTTGCACTTGCATCGATGTTAGAGAAAGGTCAAATCGACCCCGTCATCGATTCTGTATATCGATTTGAGGACGTTGCGAAAGCACAACAGTACATCCACAATCGAGGCAACAGAGGCAAAGTATTGCTTGACTTTAGCCCAAAATAATCAGAGCTTGACGGGTCTGGTCGCACCACAAGCCTGGCACTTCATCAATGTCGTCCGATCTTCCTTGATGAACGATGTATCGGGTGCATTGCATTGATGACAAAGAATGTAGGTCTTGACATAAGCCACGATTCTCTCCTTAATCCGACGAGGTGGAATTCGCCCCTTCAGCAATACACGCCCCTTCTCACGTGTGGCACTGGTTCCAAGTTCATTCTGGAGAAAGTGGTACACATGNTCTGCATCACGATCCATCATAGAGACCAAGTCGCTGAAATTTCGTAGAATGGTCTGTGAACCTTCGATGAGGACATCGGGTTCAGGAAGTGTCCAACGACTTCGAGAGGAGATTTGATCGGGAATCTTGTCTCGCGCACGGTCAAGCAATGACTCGTAATCGAAGTCCGACATTGCTTGGCCCACCGGCAACCCCTTCTTGAGACCACCGACAAAACCAATGTTCTCCCGTGGTTCGCAACAGACCATGGATGAGGCCATTGATGTGAAAGTCGCGCGGATCCACCCCGATGCGGTCTTGCCCGTACAGGGAAGCNAACTTGCTGCTGGATTTGATTTGCANTCNGTCGANCGTGTCGAAGTCAAGAAAGGNACCACNGAACTGNTGCCCACNGGNTTGGTNTTGGCCATCCCACCGGGTTGGGAAGGACAGGTCAGATGCAGATCTGGATTGGGCAAAAAAGGATTGATTCTCCCCAATGGNGTCGGTACAATCGATGCTGANTACAGAGGTGAATTGATGGTACTCGCCCACTGGATCGGCGAAGCCGATTCTTTCGTCGTCGAGAAAGGAGAAAGAATCGGACAAATTCTGCTAAAACGTGTCCCAGAAATTCGATTTGTNGAAGTCGAACGCGANGCGCTGGATGATACCGAACGCGGCGCGGGTGGATTTGGCAGTACGGGTCGATTCTAGATAGAGTCCTATGGACTCTGTGCGGTGATTTGATAGGATGTGGACGGGCAGACCTGTCTGATTCACATGGCACTGAGTATCGACGAATTGCGAAATAAAGTCGCAGAAATGACTCAACAAGGGTTGAACACCCAGCAAATTGCAGACGAATTGTCCATCTCCCAACGAACCGTGATTTGGCTCAATTCCGGTGCGGCCGAGGAAGAACATCCCGATGATGTTCGGATCGGTTGGAGGACGATTGGAGCCCGCCCAAATCGAATCGATGCGATTGGAGCCATCATGGCCGATATTGTGCTTGAAGAAGAGGAATTGGGCGTCGACACNGTGGTTGGNATCAGCCTCAATGGGATTCTGTTCGCCAACTCGATTGCCAACCANATTGATGCNGATGTGGCCATCTTCCGCTCGGTTTCTGAAGAAGGCGATGGNCACCTCTCAAACAAATATGGCAACGTTGCAGGTCGCAAGGTTGTGGTTGTTGATGATGTATTGTCATCCGGTGAAACCATGCGTAAGACCATCAAGACATTGCAAGAAGAAGGNGCGGATGTAGCATTGAGTGTTGTCATGGTCAACAAAACCGAAGAGAATGCCATCGGTGGTGTTCCTCTACGTGGCCTGATTCGAACCGTCCGAGTCTGAGGTGAAAGTATGCACTGGGCCGATTCGATTGCGAAGGCCCTATCTCACCGTTCAGACACTCATGTGGTTGCCTCTGGAATCACACCATCTGGTGAGTTCCACATCGGCCACCTCCGTGAAATCTTGACTTCCGACATTATCAAACGGGCATGTTTACGCCAAGGTTTGCAGGCAAAGTTTGTCTTTTTCGTTGATGACGCCGATCCGCTTCGAAAGGTATACGATTTCTTAGATCAAACGTATGAGANGTACATCGGCCATCAACTGGCGAATATTCCTCCNCCNGATAAAAACNGACTACCGGACTACGTGCGGTTNGAACAAGGNGTATCCTATGCCGACCATTTTCTAGGTCCATTCATCGAGGCCCTGGAACACATTGGAGTCAGTATCGATGAAATCATCTACAATTATGAGGCGTACAAATCTGGTAAAGTTTCTGAAGCATCACGAAAGGCATGTAACCAATCTGAGGCGATTCGCGAGATTATAGAGCGTGTATCTGGAAGGGAATTGGATGAAAATTGGTTCCCTTGGAACCCCATTGATTCTGACGGTTCAATCGACGGGATTACCGTCACCGGTTGGGAAGACCCGGTCGTTTATTGGACAGACTCTAAGGGCAGAGATGGCCAATCTGATGTGACACGAGGTGAAGGGAAGTTGCCCTGGCGAGTCGATTGGCCGGCCAAGTGGGTTTGGCGTGGTGTAACGATGGAACCATTCGGTAAAGATCACGGAGCTGCTGGAGGTTCGTATGATACCGGCAAGGAAATCTCTATTGTATTGGGTGAGCAACCTCCCTATCCTACAACCTACGAATGGATTTCGCTCAAGGGTGTGGGCGCTATGTCGAGTAGCACAGGAGTAACCATCGGGCCATTGGAAGCATTGGAATTGGTCCCCCCTGAAATTTTGAGGTACCTGATTGCGCGAAACAAACCAAATCGCCACATCGATTTTGATACAGGTAGTGCTTTGATTGAACTAGCCGATGAATATCAGAAGAAACTTGCAGATTTGGAAAAAGGCCCAGGTGAATGGGAATCCCTCAGTCGCAGACAGCAGGTCGCCTGGGAGAAACTGAAGGCACAACTAATCTATTCTCAAATAGATCCTCATCAATCACCACAAGCTGCTTCGGAACGTGTGACATTCAGGCATCTTGCTCTACTGGCTCAGATTCGGAATCAAGATCAAGGAGTCTGGGACTCACTAAAGCGAAGCGAATTGATTACCCAACCTGGAGAGGAATTAGTACGTCGTCTTCAGATGATGCGAACTTGGATTGATGGGCCTCACTTCCCTGAGGCATTCCGCTTGCGAATACAAACTCAAATTTCTGAAAGGGCCAAATCACATGTTGACCAGAGAGATGGTGAATATCTTTCATCTGTTCAATCAAACCTTTCTACATGCATTTGGGAGTCCGACCATATCAACAGCGTAATTTGCAACGAAGCAAAACAGCTTGACATTTCCTTACGCGATGCTTTCCAACTACTGTACTGGATTGTGCTTGATCAGGACTTTGGCCCAAAGTTGGCGAATATCTTAGCTGAAATGTCGCGAAATGATGTTCTAAATCTACTACAATCGGCAATTGACGAGTTGTCATCCTGAACGTAGTTCAGAACCAAAATCACCCGTACGCTTGAAAGAGGAGACGGTTGTGGCGGTGGCAATGCCGGTGTACTGTCCGAGTTGTGAAGCCGGCGTAGATGCCAATGCAAAATTCTGTTTGCAATGTGGCCATAATTTGGAAACAGATGGGCCAATTACATCCACTGGGCACGATGTTCGCCAACTCAAAGAGTTGATTCGGGGTCGTGAAGATTTGTCGATGGCCGAGAAATTTGATCTCATTGCTAAAGTCGAAGAGGGGGAGAACCCGATTCAACTTGGCTTGGCCGCACCTGCGGAAGGCAGTGGTGTCACTCCAGCGCAGATGGAGATGCAAGCTGCTGCACCTGTGGTGGCGAAAGGGAGTCTGTCAGAAGCGGCACAAAACTACACCACCAGTCCCGCTGCTGCAGCGGCAGTCGCCCTCATGAGTTCCCAAACGGATGCTTGGGGACTCATCCAGTCCGGTTCAATCAACACTCGTGACACACTATTCATCGAAGCGATGGCACTTGGTATGGAAGCCAGCCATCACATTCACGACATTGCAGCCGGTGGGATCGATGATACGGAACTCACAAACGAAGATTTGCGGGCAATCCCCGTTCTCAAACCACCCAAGCGCTCATTTTGTCCCAAGTGTGGCTCAGATATTCATTCTCACACCATGTTGCAATGGCGAAAATGGCGTGACCACTCCGGCGAAGTCGTTCAACTGCAAGCACAGGCCGCCATGGAGACCAGTTTGGTCCAAGTGGCTGCCCACTACATGACACAAACTCAGGCTGCGGAAGCCCATCGAGATGAATTGGCCAGCCAGTTGGCTGGCCTAGATGAAGGCGCAATGACTGAGAAATTGAGCAAAGAATTGCGCCCCAAAATCCTGGCTGAAGTCGAAGAAGAACTTCGAAAGAAGGTCGAAGCCGAGCTTCGTGAAAGTATCGAAGAAGAAATCCGTGCCGATATGGCTGCGCGTGGAGGAGGCAAGAAGGTTGCCACCAGTTCCAGTTCATTCAAACCCAAACCCGCGACAAAGAAGGCCGCAGCGCCTGTTGTTCGTCGAGGGGCTGCGAAGAAAAAATACGAAGGGGAGCCCGACGGCAAGGTCGACTGGTTCCTTGCTGATGCCTTGGATACGGTTTTCGATCCACACGGAACGGGCAAGGTGCTCAAACCCAAGACCATTCTAGCCCGCTCAGCTGATGGCAATGTTCGTGTTCAAGACGTGGTGAAAATTTACTCAACCGATGGTGAGGATGGGTTGTCTGAATTGGCATGGACCAGTCCATTTACCAAGTACATCATCGAAGCATTCGACGCTTGTTGATCAAACGTAATCAACAACCAAACGTCGAGGTTCAGGCATACCGTCCTGTGCCACTCGAATGGCTTCACATTCCATGCGAGCACCCGACATTGTGGTCACGAATGGAATGTTCAGTTCGACTGCGAGCCGGCGCATCATGTTGCCATCCAAAACCGCGCCACCGCTGTTTCGTGGTGTGTTGATGATCAACTGGATCTTGCCCTTTCGCATCAAGTCCAAGGCATCTGGACTCTGATTTTCTGCAATGCGATAGCAAGTTTCGACATCGATATCGGCCTCGTCGCGCAAGTAGCGAGCTGTGCCTTTTGTAGCGTGCAACTTGAATCCCATTTCCTGCAATGAACGGGCCATCGGAATCAGTCCCTCCTTGTCTTCGTCCTTGACCGTCAAATACACACCACCATGGGTCGGAACCGGCAACTCGGTCGCCAGTCTTGCCTTGAGGTAGGCTGCAGCCGGGTCTACATGGCTGCCCATGACTTCGCCGGTACTCTTCATCTCAGGACCTGGCGCAGGATCAAGGCCTCGCAACTTGAGGAAGGGGAATACCGGCGCTTTGACACAAACCGCATCGGTTTGTCTTCGAGGAATTTCCATGTCTGCCAATTGCTCACCGATGGTGATGTGAGCGGCGATTCGAGCCAATGGAATCCCAGTGGCTTTGGCGACGAATGGGAAGGTTCGAGAACCTCGTGGATTGACCTCGAGAACGTACAACTCATCTCGACAAATGCAAAATTGGATGTTAAAGCAACCGCGGATGTTGAGCCCCAATCCAATTTCTTTTGTCCACTCATGCACCTTTGTAAGTATTTCATCACTTACGTTTTGAGTCGGGATAAAGCATGTTGAATCACCACTGTGAATCCCAGCTTCTTCCAAGTGTTCCATGACCGCACCGACCAAAACATCCTCGCCATCACAAACCGCATCGACGTCCAACTCAATGGCTCCACCCAGATACTCATCCACCAGCAGGGGTTTGTCAGGGGCGATGTATGCATCCGACATGTAAGTCTCAAGCTGAGCATCATCGGTTAGAATCTCCATACCCCGACCCCCAAGAACATACGATGGACGAACCAGGACAGGATATCCAATTTCCGCGACCGCGGCTCGAATCGAATCCGGGGTTTTGCCGGTACGACCTTCTGGCAAACGAATGATACTGCGTTTGCCGAATGCCTCGAAGCGTTCTCGATCACTGGCCTCATCCACTGCATCGGGCGAAGTTCCCAGCATCGAACAAGTGAGACCCTGTTCACTCAGATGCTCCATTCGAGAATCAAGTGGCAAGGCCAAATTGATGGCGGTTTGACCACCAAACTGCAGTAGAATACCATCTGCACCTTCGCGTAGGAGAATTTCAGAGACGCATTCAGTGGTGAGAGGATCGAAGTACAGACGATCCGATGTATCGAAATCCGTGCTGACAGTTTCGGGATTGTTGTTGACCAGAATCGCTTCATGACCTGCCTCACGAATCGCTTGTACTGCATGGACCGCACCATAATCGAACTCAATGCCTTGTCCGATTCGAATCGGGCCTGAACCGATGACGACCAATCGGCGACGATCGGCCTTCTTTTCAGAGGGGACATGATCAACACCGTTCGGCGCACATCCACCTTCGTAGGTCGCGTAGTAGTAGGGCGTGACTGCCGCGAACTCAGCGGCGCAAGAATCCACCATTCGGAACCTTGGATGGATGGCCAATTCGTGACGACGCTTCATGACATCAATTTCAGTTCGACCTTCGGGTAGACGAGACCAACCTGATGCAGGGAAACCAGAGAGGGCATCCGCGATGTGGGCATCGGTGAATCCAAGGCCCTTCCAGTGACGCATTTGCTCTTCTGATATCTCGCTCGCATCGCAATTGGCAGCGACAATTTCAGCTTCCACATCTGCGATTTTCTTGAATCGATGCAGGAACCACCGAGTAATGTTGCCTGTACCCTCACGAACTTCCTCGATTCCCATCCCACGGCGGAAGGCTTCCACCAAAGCACCCATTCTTCGATCGGTTGGAACTTTGAGCCAGGTGGCCAGAACTTCTTCGGATAGCGGCTCATGGGCGCGCTCATCCATCGATTCCCCGTCGCTGGCATCTGCTTCAGTCAGGGGCCGAGGGTGAGGTTGACCGTATTCCAGAGAAGCCACTGCTTTGAGGAAGGCCTCCTCGAAGTTGCGACCAATCGCCATCACTTCCCCTGTTGATTTCATACTGGTACCAAGGGTTCTGTCCGCGGTTCGGAACTTGTCGAATGGCCAGCGAGGGATCTTGACAACTGCATAATCGAGAGTTGGCTCAAAGGCAGCAGTGGTCCCCTCACCAGTGATGGGGTTGGGCAACTCATCCAGAGTGTATCCGACTGCAATCAATGCCGCCATTCGAGCAATTGGGTATCCGGTTGCCTTGGAAGCTAGAGCCGAAGAACGAGATACGCGAGGGTTGACCTCAATGACACGATATTCGCCGGTGTCTTGATTCACCGTAAACTGAACATTGCAACCTCCCTTAATGTCGAGGCGGCGTATGAGTCGAAGTGCAGCATCTCGGAGACCTTGATGATCACGATCAGAAAGAGTCTGAGCAGGTGCGACAACGACGGACTCCCCAGTGTGAACACCCATCGGGTCGATGTTTTCCATGGTGCAAACAATGGTGCAATTGTCGTTGGCATCTCGCATGACTTCGTATTCAAATTCCTGCCATCCCAAGATGCTCTCTTCAATCAAAACCTGTCCGATTTGCGAATGCAGGATTCCTTGACTGGCGATTTCCACCAACTCGCCGGTATTCCAAGCCGTACCTCCACCCAGCCCACCGAGAGTAAATGCAGGACGAATCAAAATCGGGAATTTCCCCAATTCTTCAGCCGCAGCAAGGACCTCATCAATTGAGTTGCAAGCCATGGCTTGTGAAATTGGAAGGTCAATCTCCTCACAGACTTGATTGAACAAGTCACGATCTTCAGCTTCGTCGATGGATTGCAGATTGCAGCCAATCAATTCAACACCGAGTTCAGCCAATGCTCCACTGTGGGCCAAGTTGCTCGCAATATTGAGAGCGGTTTGACCACCCATCCCTGCCAAGAGTGCATCGGGCTTTTCGATTTCCAAAATTCGCTTTACGACATCAGGTAGCAAAGGTTCAATGTAGATACGATCGGCCATCTCTGGATCATTTTGAATGGTTGCTGGATTGGAATTGACTAGTACGACTTCGTATCCATCGGCACGCAAGGCCCGGCAGGCTTGAGAACCTGAGAAATCGAACTCGGCCGCTTGACCGATGCGAATCGGACCGCTGCCGAGAATCATGACTTTGTGAATATCATCGCGTCTTGGCATCGGCCTTCACCTCCATGTGTTCTTCGACCAACTTCGCGAATCGATCAAACAAGGGATTTGCATCGTGTGGACCAGGGCAGGCCTCTGGGTGGTATTGAATCGTGAATGCGGGGCGGCCCTTGACATCCAATCCTTCTACAGTTCGATCGTTGGCATTGATGAAGCGAACTTCTACATCACATCCAGTCAAACTTTCAACTTCACCGGAATTGGCACCAGAGGGGTGTGGCGCAAGCATGCCTTTGACAGGATCCTCCACTGCGAAACCATGATTTTGACTGGTGATGCTCACCTTGCGTGTTTGCAAATCGAGTACAGGTTGATTCCCTCCTCGATGACCGTATCGTAGTTTGTAGGTGCGAAGGCCACTGGCCAAACCCATGAGTTGGTGTCCCAAGCAAATGCCCATGACTGGCATGCCAGACTTGGTCGCCTTGGCCAAAGTATGTCGAGCATCGGTTGCTTTGCCTGGATGTGCAGGGTCGCCCGGACCATTACTGCAGAACAGAGCATCAATGTTGTATTTCTCGCACAATTCATCCCAATCGATGTCAGGAGGACACCACAAGACTTCGAAGCGAGAACAGAGTTCTCTGAGAATATTGTATTTGATTCCACAATCCAAGGCTGCGACTCGGGGTAGTGGATTGCCATCTTCATCGGTCGCACCTTCATTGAGGAATACCGCGTCATCGCGACTGACCTCGTCTGCGAGATCGTCCAAATCAGGAGATTTCATGTTCTTCAGAATCTCAGCCATTTCTGCTTCTTTCTCAATGGGACCAAAGATGCTCAAAATCACACCGTATTCACGGACGCGGCGAGTCACAGAACGGGTGTCGATTCCTGAAATTCCGGGGACACCATGAGCGAGCAGAAGGTCGTGAACCGTGCCGATACAATGGCGGTGATCAGGTTCCATCATCAACTCACGGCAGACCACTCCACGGGGCCAAACTCCAGCCGATTCTGAAATCCCAGGTGCAATCCCATAGTTGCCGAGTAGGGGCCAAGTGAATGTGAGTACTTGTCCAGCGAAGGAAGGGTCCGTGAGAGATTCCTGGTAACCCGTCATGTTCGTAGTGAACACCAACTCGCCCTCAGCAATCGTCGCTGCACCAAACAAATCACCCTCATGTCGTGAACCGTCTGCGAGGAGTAAAACGCCACGCCCCGAAGCCTCAGGGTGGTTTTGGGCAGGTGCACCCGGCAAGAGAAAGTCAGCCGCATCACGCGCGATGAAGGCTTTCGAAACACCAGATTGGCCGGAACCGGGAGAGAAGCCCCCTGT
>PBPV01000077.1 GCA_002724815.1 Methanobacteriota archaeon
CAATAGAGTCCAACGATTCACACAACCTTGTCGCAGAATCACCTGTATTTTTCAAAGGTGTTCCGGAAAGGTTGTTTGAGGGGAGTAGTCCAATCAATTCTCGCGTTAAATCGATGGCATCTTCATCAGTGGATGCAGTGAAGTGAGTGACTCCTGACTTACTACCATGAGTCATGGCACCACCTAGATCTTCGAATGAGACTTCTTCATTTGTGACGGTCTTGATAACCTCTGGACCAGTGATGAACATGTGCGATGTTTGGTCGACCATGATGACAAAATCAGTAATGGCTGGACTGTATACGGCACCACCTGCACACGGACCCATGATTACACTGATCTGAGGAATGACTCCACTCGCACGAACATTCCTGAAGAAAATCTCAGCATACGACCCTAGGCTAGCAACGCCTTCCTGGATTCGGGCTCCACCCGAATCGTTCAATCCAATGACTGGAGTGCCTGATTTCATCGCCATATCAAGTATTTTGCAAATCTTGAGCCCATGCATTTCACCCAAACTGCCACCATAAACGGTGAAATCCTGTGCAAAGCAATGTACAGGTTTGCCATCAATTGTGCCGTGTCCACAAACGACACCGTCTCCGGGGATGATGTTTCCTTCCATGCCAAAGTCAGTACATCGATGTTCGACCAGCGCATCGACTTCTTGGAAAGAGCCTTCGTCAAGCAGTAATTCCAACCGTTCTCTAGCCGTTAACTTCCCTCGATTGTGTTGCGCATCGATGCGCTGGGAGCCTCCACCGGCTTCGGATTGGGCCTTTCTTCGGCGCAATTCGTCGAGTCGTTCGTCTGCAGCTCTCATTGCCCTCAACACCCCCGTTGTCACAAGCCGCCCATGAAGATAGCCCCCTATGGGGGCTGTTTTTCTCATCCGTGGGGTTCAAGTCGTTATCCCGGCTCGACTAGAATATGCCAACACCTCTGCGCATCGTGATTGCCAAACCCGGCTTGGACGGTCATGACCGCGGTGCCAAGGTTGTTGCAAGAGCCCTTAGGGATGCGGGACATGAAGTCATTTACACAGGACTTCGTCGAACTCCCGAACAGATTGTACGAATTGCAATGGATGAAGACGCTCAGGTTGTCGGTCTTTCTTCGTTATCGGGTGCGCATGGTTTCTTGTTCCCCAAGGTCTGTGAATTGCTTCGGGAAGCTGGACTTGATGATGTGGTCGTATTTGGCGGTGGCATCATCCCCGAACGCGATCGTCCGGCGTTATACGAATCCGGCATTTCAGCAATTTTCGGTCCCGGGACTACATCCACTGAGATGATTGAATTTCTAAACAACTTGGAGGTGTGAATATGAATCGGCGCGAGCTTGCTCGGGCACTTTCGAATCCAGAATCAATTGTGGCATCCCAGCGACGCAAGAAACCATGGTGTGTTCTCGGTGTGACGGGCGCCCCTGGTGTGGGGAAATCCTGCTTGGTTGATCAAATCGTGACGCGGTGGCTTGAGGATGGAGAAAGAGTTGCGATATTGGCCGTTGACCCATCTTCACCAGTCTCAGGCGGGGCCTTACTCGGTGATCGAATGCGAATGTCTTCAGTGGATGCTGGGGAGAATGTTTTCTTCCGCTCTATAGCAACGAGAAACTTGCCTGGCGGCGTTCCTTCTCACTTGAGCAAGATGGTGGATTTGCTGGTCGAACAGGGTTGGAGTAAAGTCATCATTGAAACGGTCGGTGCGGGGCAATCTGAAATTCGCGTTGTTGCCGTCGCGGATCGAATTCTGTTGGTCGAAGGTCCCGCACGTGGAGATGTAATCCAGGCTGAAAAGGCAGGTATTCTCGAGTTGGCCGATATTGTAGCAGTGAATAAGTGCGATTTGGAAGGCGCAGATAGGGTCGCGGAAGAAATTCGTTTGTCGCTGAATTTTTCTGCCGATGAGCCCGCACCTGTGGTTCTTTGCTCGGCAGAAACTGGAGAGGGCATTGAAAATCTTGTCACCGCCATCAACACGCTGTCTTCTGCGAAGGGCCCAGCCATCGCCAAAGCGAGGGAACGCCTGTTGGCCGCACATCAGGAATTGATGCTTAATCATCCAAATTTCACCGATGCAGTCAAGGGCTTGTCTGACGGACGGTATACTGTTGAAGAAGCTCTTCAACAACTTAGATGAGGTCCGAAAATGTCAGAAATTCAGTTTGACGCCGATGCAGAAATCGAGTATGATGGGGATCATGTAAAGCATAGTGTGGGTGGTAAAGGCGGACACATTTTCCGTCGCTTATTCCACATATCCATGGCTTTACTTCCTTGGATATACTATGTTCATGGAGAGATGATTGGTGAGCTACTTTCAATCCAACCTGTGCAATTCGCGGCTGCGGTTGGAATTACTCTGCTAATTTTTGAAATGATTCGGATCCGCTTTGGGATTTTGATTTTCGGACAGCGAGAATATGAAAAAAATCAGATCAGTGCTCTCGCCTGGGGTTCACTTTCGATTTCATTGACATTTGTAGCGCTTCACAATTGGCAAGGCGGAGATGGAGTTCATGAAGGATGGTTGGTCATCCCCATTGTGTTGTGTTTGACGTTTGGAGATCCAGCAATGGGGGAGGCGCGTCGAAAGGGACTTGATGACCGCACAGTGTTTGCAATCGGGACAATTGTTTGTGGTTTGACCTGGCTCGGCTGCGGTTATTTCTTCGGAACACCTTACTGGATGGCGATTTTGATGGGTCCACTGACCACCGCGGCCGAATGGCCAAAGCTTCGATGGATTGATGACAATGGAACCATGGTTCTCATTCCATTGGCGGTGACCATTTTGCTGGCTCCATTCCTGTAATGCATCCAGTTTACACGCTACGTTTACAAAGCGAATTCCGGTGGGCAAACCATGTCCGAAGAAGCAGAACCTCTGTCCGACGATGCACCCGGTCAAGGGCTCTACATTTTCGCGTACCTGTTTTCGATGGCGGCTTTGGCAGTGACCATGTTCCTTTACACGTAATCCTGTAAACTTCGACCACGCCTTGAAATGCGTTGACATAGGCCGATGACCATGTGTGGTATCGCTGGAATCTTCGGTCCCAATGGGGACGATTCAGCGTTGGCACAATCCATGGCCTCATTGTTGAAACATCGTGGGCCCGACGGAATACAATCGTGGTCTGAACCCTGTCAGCATGGCGGCGTAGGATTGGGTCATACTCGATTGTCAATCGTTGATGTTGCCGGTTCGACTCAACCACTACACTCCGATGATGGTTGCGTGTTGGTGATGAATGGAGAAATCTACAATCATCAACAAATCCGTAATGAGGAACGAGGATTTGCTTTTCGAACTCAGGGAGATGGAGAATCAATTTTAGCAGCTTACGCTGCTAGGCAGGATGATGTATCTTGGGTTCAACGCTTGGATGGAATATGGTCGTTCGCACTTTGGGATTCTGTTCGCCAGGTCCTCATCTTGTGTCGCGATCGTTTGGGCGTGAAACCTTTGGTTCGGACGCAGACCTCAGATGGCAACCTGTTGTTCGGTTCTGAAGTCAAGTCGTTGCGAGCTTATTCTGAATATTGCTCAGCCATCGATATGAATGCTCTTGTTGCACGTATTGCCTTCGAATATCCACTGGATCAAACTACATTGTTTGAGGGCGTCCAATCGGTAGAATCTGGCTCCATCGAAACCTGGAAACTGACTGATAACGGGGTACAATTGGAACAAAAGGTTCGATGGATTGACTCTTACGAATCCAATCCACAGAAATCATGGAATCCGGCTGAAGATGCCTCGATTTTACTTGAGTCATTGACTCGTTCTGTGGCTGATCGTCTAATGTCGGATGTACCTTTGGGGATTGTTCTCAGTGGGGGTCTAGATTCGGCCATGGTGGCTGCCATTTCTCACGAAGCCTCGCGGCGAACGGGTTACCCCCTCCCCGCATGTTGGACGGTTGCAGAATCTGAAGACAATCCTGACTGGAAAGCGGCTGAAATCGTTTGTCAAGCACTCGACTTGGAGCACCATCAGCATGTCCTTGAGGGCAATGCCTTCAATCAATCTCTACCCAGTTTGTCTTGGCATGGTGAAGATTTGGACATTACTGTACTGTTCTTCCAACCCCTCTTTTCGACGATGTCGCAATCGGTCAAAGTTGGATTGTGTGGGCAGGGTGCGGATGAGTTGCATGCAGGGTATCCTCGGTACAAGGACCTCTCTAGCCATCGACTTTCAATCAATTCAAGATTGGATGCCTGTGAACACCCGTTTGCAAATCGATTGAGAGAGGGGGGGGTTGTCGGAAATGGGTGGTCTGGTGACCATAATCCCAGCACCGTATTTTCGAACTTGAATTCGGCTCTAGACTACGAAATGAATCATGGGCAATTGACCAATTTCCAGTTGCGGCTGGTCGATCGACACAGCATGGCCCACGGACTTGAAGTTCGAGTTCCTTTCCTCGGGCAGACACATGTGGGTGCATCATCGGATCTTCCACTTGATTGGAAACTATCGCCTGAAGTGGAAAAGGCAGCCTTGCGAGCTGCCGCAGATTTGACCCGATTGCCAAAAGAAATTGTCAATCGTCCGAAGTTACCTGCGGGTCGTGCAACTTCACCGACCATGATTGAGAATTTGTTGGATGAATTGCATGGGCATGCTCTGCAATACGCCAACGATTTCCCACAATTGGCAGGGATGTTCAATGATCAACCTGAAATTTCACTTGGTCTGAGATTGTTTCGTTCCTTGCATATTACCGATGGTGGTGTAGGTCGTGAACAAAAAGATTTGATGACTCTATTGGAGGATGTTGAATGATGTCATACGTTGGACCGGATCTCCTCGCCGAACTTGAGGAAAAAATCATCTCCAAGGAGCAAGAGATCAAATCATGGTTCGCTGAAAAGAGATCAAAACTAGAGATGCCAATCTATGGTTCAGTTGACATTCGTGATGCCAATTGGAAAGTTGCGGTCGTAGATGCGAACCAATACCCTGCAGGTTTCAACAATTTGCAAGACGGCGATATTGGTGAGCATTTCCGGAATGCCATCGGTGATTTACGGCACGTCCATATTTGGCCTGAGGCTCATACCCGAAACCCAGCTTATGTTGAGCATTTATCTGCCTTGTCGGCAATCTTGGAGGGTGAAGGATATGCTGTAACCGTGGGCGTCTTAGAGACTCACGAAGAGGGTCCAGTGAATGTTGGAGGCACGATTCCCGACTTGATTCTACTCAACAATGATCTCACTGATGGCCCGCTTCCAGACCTAGGTGTGCCCACACTTCCATCTCCGGAAATGGGTTGGTACCAACGCCGTAAATCGTCTCATTTCAAGGCGATTCAACCACTGGTAGATGAGATTTCACAATTACTGGACATCGATCCATGGCTACTGTCAACACAATGGTTTGTCTCTGAGGGGAAGTGTTTGGACAAGGATACCTGCCGTACATTATTGGCAGCAGAAGCGGACCAATTCCTCGCAGATTTACAATCGAAGTACGATCAATATGGAATTTCAGGTACGCCCACTCTATTTGTGAAAAATGATGCTGGAACATTTGGATTGGGTATTATTGAAATCACTTCTGGAGAAGAGTTGCTGGCATTATCGAATCGAAAGATGCGAAAACTGACCTATGGGAAAGGAGGTGCGGAAGCAGAAGATTTCTTGCTGCAGGAAGGTGTTCCTAGCGCACTTTCGTGGGATGGGATGGTTGTAGAACCCGTCGCATATTGTGCCAATGGACGTGTTGGGGGTTGGTTTTATCGAGCCAATGCCAAGAAAGGAGAAATGGCCAATCTCAACAGTCCATCTTCTGTGTTTATCCATCCACATGAGATTGATGATCCAGCGATTGCATCCAGACGTCAACACTGGCACATGTTGGTAGCAGAAATCGCCATGCTTGGAATCGCAATTGAGTCGGCTTCACTCTAATTCATCACTCGCCATTTCTGGTGGTGCATCCATGCCCATAATTTCGTAATTTGAAGGAAATAGTGCAACGAGCACTCCAGCGATGCCAACGACAAGTGCCGACCAAAACATTTGGTAAGCGATTGCCATCTCTAGTGCGATTGCCACCAATAGTAGTCCTCCTAGGTTGGAAATCCAAACCAATCGCTTGAATGTAGCCAAACCGACACCTTTGGTTGTCCCCGACATTGACTCTGGTCCGAACTCAGCTCCAAATCGGATGGGTTTGTCTTCGGCCATATTATCTCCTCAATGAATCTACACATCAATCCTTGTCAACGGTCTATCATGATGATTGCATCTGTCGGACAAGCCAACACACAGAGTCGACAACCTGTACATGGGTCTCTAAGCACCTTTGCCTTACGGTTGACATCGATGTTCAAAATCGGACTGGCCAATGGAGTATCATACAATTCAATGGCATCATCATCGCATACCAATGTACATTGGTCACACCCAATACAGAGTTCTTCCTTGACGAAGGCGACCGTTCCAGGGCCCCCTTTCACCTTTTCACGCGCTTCCGTGCGCATAGAATTCAGTGCAAGTCGGATCCGAGCAGCCTCGTTGAGCCGCCTAGAATCCAACTCCTCTCGGGTGGTCATGGTTGGTGGGGGCCACCCGTTCTTCTCAAATCTTCCTAAGCGTAGAATGTCAGCCATAGTGGATGAATTGAAATCAGAAAGGCGACCAGAAACCCGGTCGCAGTTCCCTTCGCCATATTTGGTCGGTCATAACCCAAAGCGATAAGAATCAGGAAAAACCCAATGATGAGGTCACAAACCATGCCAATCCAAGCCGCTTTCCATGACAACATCAGGGCCACTGTCAGCGTAGCAACGGGGCCAATCATGAATCCAGAAATCCAATCTCGATCCAACGAGACCAAGCATCTCACGCCTGCTTCTTAGCCTCAACTTGACGAGCCAAGAACGAGACGACATCCAGGATTTCGAAATCGTGCTTTGGGTCTCCCTCAAACTTGAGACACTCAAAGTGCGTTACACACTTTGGACAGGATGTGAGCATGATATCGGCACCGGTTGCACGAACTTCGTCAAATCGCTGAACTCGCAAGGCGCGACTGTCTTCATTGCAGGACATCATACTGGACACACCACAGCAGAGTGCATCTTCGCCATGGTGTTCCATTTCCACCAAGTCGACGCCCTCCACGGCACTGACCAAGTTTCGAGGCTCATCGTAAATTTCCATTTGGCGACCCAAACGACAGGGGTCGTGATAAGTGACAGTAACATCTTCTTCGGATTTTAGGTTCATGTCAAAGCCGTTCTCAATCAAGAATTCGGTTGTGTGCATAACCTTGATTCCTTCCAATTCGTAATCCTTGGCAAAGGTCTTGAAACACTCAGCACAACTGGAAACCAATGTGTCAATACCACTGCCCTGAATTTTCTTCTGGTTGTAAGCCTTCAACTTCTCAAAGACTTCATCCATGCCTTGCCACTTTTGGTCGTGTCCACAGCATTTCAGGAAGTCACGTCCGAGATAGGCGACGTCTTTCTCCATCTCTTCAAACAGAGTGAATGCAGATGTTGTCGCATCTCCAAGATTCATCTCACCTTCATTGACGTGGCTGAAAATCATCTCTTGATCCAAATAATCAACACATCCCGGATAATATCCGATGCTTGAATCGATGGGGTAGTCCTCAACTGAGATGAAATCAGCATCTCGCTCTTCCTCAGCTTCTGCAGCAAGGACCGCTTGCAATACTGTATGTGGAATATTCGATGCAGGGGGGCCGCCTACGATCAGTGCCCTTCGCATGTCTACATATGAGTCGTAGTCAACCAATTGTGGGCAGGCATTTGAACAAGCAGAACAGGTGAGGCAAGAGTACAGAGGCACTCCATCATCTTCATTGTTCCATGTATTGTAAATGATGTTGAGTTTGTCACCGGCATTGAATAATCGTACAGGACAGGCATCATCACAAAGGTCACAGCCGTAACATTTGTTCATCTCGTATTCGTATCCGCGTGCCATGCTGCGCATGAGCATGAAGACCACCGCACCTACGCCCAAACAGGGAATGAATAGCGAATAGATTAGTTTCGCGTCCAAGCTCTTGGGGTTCTTGTGATAGGTTGGGTTCTCGACCATGTGGCTCGACAATGATGCGATGTCTAGGCCAATGTCTGCTCGAGTAAGGTTGGTGGGGTCATCACGGTTCAAAGCTTGTCCATTTTCTCCGATGAGCAACGGTTGGTAAGCAATGATATTGAATCCAGCGAAGACGGTGTATGATGAATTCACACCAGTCCACAACGTGGAGAATGCAATGTTGTATTCGCCAGGTTCAAGTTTCATCACAGTGTTTTCACAGGCTCCATCATAGAATGTCTGCCCTGAGTCTGGATGGCTGACTGACATGGTCCCAGATCCCTCGCCAATGCCCCATTCACTTGAGCGCTCATTGCAAGCGATATCGACAAACACAGTTTCTTTGCCGAAATCCTCGATGTTAAGCACCCATTCGGCTGAGATTGGGACTTCACCAGTCGCGTCATTGCCTGATTCATTCCAATCTCCAGACACACCGTTACGACCGATCTCATTGTCGGTATGTCCATTCACTCCACTGAAGTCAATGAGATGTTCTTGAGTTGGTTGATAAATTCCCCAATTGAGGAAATGTCCTGCCGTGACTAGGCAGAAATCCGAACGGCTGTAGGCATCTTCTCCCTCAAATTTGGGATTCTCCCAAACGGGATTTGCCAAGCTCTGTTCATAGGTCAAACATTCTTCTTCGATGGTTTCCCAATGGTGACCTTCATTGATGTTCACCAGTGTATCGACAGGTTGTCCGCGGAGTTCTTCCAAGGCCGATTCTTCATCCATTGCTCCAAGACCACCTTGGTCCCAGAATCCATTGTTGTAAACAGGCCAAGTCACCGAACATAGAAGCACAGTAACAATCAGAGTGGCAAATGAGATTTGTTTCCCCAACTGTGGTGTAGTTCGAGCTCCAATGGATTTGACCATGAACCACCGAATGCCCATGTACAGGGCGACCCATATGAAAATCCCAGTCAAAATCCAAGGCACAGCATTGAACAATTCAGCAAGCCATGGAGCCCTCGTTCCACAATTCAGTCCTGCATGCGAATTCAGTTGACAGAAGTCGGTTCGATTTTTCCCATATAACTCAAGGAAGATGTTGATTGAGAATACACTGATGAACCATACGTGTGCCAAATAGATGGCTCCTGCGGTGGCAAACCATGGGTCTTCCACTCCACGCTTTTCTCGACCTGGTAGGAAGGGTGGTAGAGCAAGAATTCCGACAGGCAAACCGGTAATGGCAGCCCCCCACCATGCTGCGTTCCATGCAATGACGGGCTGTCCGAAGAATTCACCAATCGGTCCAGCAGGAATATCGAATTGAGGCAAATACTCACCCCAGCGCAGGTATCCATAACTGAATAGAACGTACCAGTCAGGGAAAACGAAGCCGGCTTGAGCGTAAGGATCTGCAGCACCGTGTAGTGGCGGTGGAATCAACCATGAGTAAAATGCCAAAACGGCGACCATGGACGCGAAAATAATTCCATCGCGAAGAACTTCATGTGGCCAAAATGCATGGCCAACGAATACACGTCGTCGTTCATTGTCAGCGGATTGAAGGCTGTCCTTCTCACGAACATAGGTGTCCGCAATCCGGCCGAGGTTCTCAATTAGTCCCATTTTCTTCAACTCCAATCAATGCGGCTCCGCAATTCCTTGAACCCACACAATGAACAGGTGGATCAATATCAGTGATGTTACGATCACAGGCAAAATGAATACGTGTAGGAAATACATTCGAGTGACGGTCTGGTAGGTTAGGCTCGTACCTCCAAACATTGCATTGGCCACCCAAGCTCCGATGAGTGGGGTGCTGTTTGCCATGTTGATTCCGATCGTCGCTGCACCAAAGGCCAAACTATCCCATGGCAAGAGGTATCCAGAGTAGCCGAAGAAGATGGTGAAGAACATCAAGCCCACACCGATGAGCCAGTTGAGTTCACGTGGGTTGCGGTAAGCTCCGGTGAAGTATACTCTGCACATGTGCAAGAATACCGCGGCGACCATGAAGTGTGTGGTCCAGTGGTGAATGGAACGGATGATGTATCCAAAGGGCAATTGGGTCATGATGAACTCCATGCTAGAGTAAGCTGGAGTTGGATCGCCCTCTCCTCCGGGCACGTAATAGATGCCAAGAATCGTTCCTGTAATCACCAGGATGATGAATGCGAGGAAAGAGATACCACCTAGACAATACAGGGGATACCAATACCAAATAATACGCAATTTGTACTTCTCAGCATGTGTGAGGGGCATCTGACGGTGCATGCTGTGGTATGCATCACGAGACATTGCCCAGTAATCTTGGACTCGGAATCGAGTATCAAGCCAAGAGAATGCCCAAAGGAATGATTTCTCGACAAGTCCCAGTTTGCCGGTGGATTCTACTGCACGAAGAATCTCTTTGCGAGGCATTTCCTCGTTTTCTTTGCGCAGGGTAAATGCCACAATGACCGTGATAACGGCAATAAAAAGTCCTAGCAACCAAACTTGTAACATCATTTCACCTCAATCACAGAATGTGTACCACTCTTGGTACGTTGAAAGTCCCTTGATCACGTCATCTTCGACCGTGAATGGAATCAATGGCAATCCTACAGGAGCGGGGCCACCCGTCAGACGGACTCCGAAGTAGTCGAATGTAGAACCATTGCTTCGATTTCGATTTCGATTCTTCTCGAGCATCGTTGGATCATAGCGAGATGAGTGGCAAATGCAGAACAATTTGTTGCCTCCTGCATCCACACCACCTGGCAACCAAGTATCTGCAGTGAAGTCATTCGCGACCAACTGCCAGCCAGGGATGCAACACAGATGTGGACATCGACTAAACATCAAGAGGATATTGTCATGGGGTTGGAGTGCTGTATCGGGACTTCCATCCTCGAGGGTAACATCGAAAATCTCCCGACCGTGTCCGATGAATGTTCCAGCCGCATCATACCCTTCGCCATACTGGATGCGAGGCACACCCTCCGCAGGTGGCTTGGATTCATTTTCAGCGTGAGGGATGTAGACGATATTCACTGGCATCCCACTCCAGACACCCTGGGCACCAGACATTCCAGTCGCCGATTTGGCGGCTTCAGCTTCTAGGTGGGACTTTTGCATTTCTTGTTCATGCAGTGCACCATACCAGACTGTGTCTTCCTGTCCCTTTGGAACCCAATACTTGACACCCGTATCTTCGCCACCGGTGTCGGCTTGGCCCATTAGGAATGATGCGAAGCCAACTGAACCTAGGCTGGCCATGGCGATGGCACCGCCGGCTGCATTGAATGTATACTTCATGAAGCGACGGCGATCGAGCATCGAACCATCGTTCTCTGCTCCTCCATTCATGGAGCCTGGTGCGGGTCGGAGTCGAAATTGTCTAGCCATGTTCACACCTTGTAATTCTTCCAACTGTTGGGGTCCTTCGGGGTAATGTACTTGTTTCGCCGATGTTTAACAATCAGTGTATCTGGCATCACCCATTTCAGGTACACAATGCCCATGATAATGATGGTTGTCAACATCATCGCAAGGAAGAAAGAGAGCATTTGCTGGTCCCAGTGGTTGAATAGCCCGTAAGCCAACCCTCCGGCCCAATAGATGGTCCAAAACAGTCCCCAAACGAAGACGATTGTGACCAACCAAGTCGATGCACTGGGAGAGATACTTGAACGGACAATGGTTCCCGCCTCTGGCATGTTGAACACACCGTGGTCTACCGCAGTGATGTACTCCTCCTCAGTTAGGTTGACATCTTCGAGAGCAAATCTTGCATCCTCTAAACTGACTTCGCCAGATTTAACCTGACGCAGCAACCGCATGACAATGTCTTCACTCATAGTTGGTCACCTCGTCGCAAGTGTTTCATCCGAAGCCGGATTAGATTTGAGCGGCCTTCGTAATGTCTACTGAATCCATATCGTAGGAAAAATCCACAAAACACAATCACGGCCACAACAGCGCCGAACCCGAGTAGGCCCAGCCAATGGGCTCGGAATGGTGCACCCATGTGGTGCAGGTCGACATGTCCGTGATCTGCAGCCGGCGGAGCCACGTCTCCGTTGCCTGCAAAGATGGTTCTGACTGAACCACTGTCGTCGCCTTCTCCCAATGAGAACGAAAGGCGATTCCAAGCATCGCCTGTTGGGGCACCGTCTCCATTGACACTGTTCCCTGCCAACCAGAAAGTCACATCTCCACTGCCCGATTCGGGAGGCGTCCATGTGAACATCCATGCCCGATCACTCGGGTTGTTTCCAGCTTCTGTGTGTGTCAGTGTAAATTCATCGTCTCCGTTCTGAACCAAGTTTTCGTATCCGGCCGCAGCACCAAGTGCTCCGGCAGAGACGCGCATAGAGAACCCAGCCGATGCGGAACCACCGATTTCAGGTCCACCGATAATCTGAATTTTCATTGTATACACTTTTGTGGAGTTGTATTCGTAAGGGGCTTCAGCAACCATGACGGTGACGGAATCGTCAGGGGCAATTTCATTGCCAGAATGGCATGTGCACCCCGTCTTGGCAACATCTGTATCTCCTTTGGCTTCATCCCCATAAATTCCGCCTGGGACGGCCTGAGATGAGCCTGCAACAAACAGCAGTATGAGCAGCCCGGTAAGGATGACGCGAGTTCGATGAGATGGTGCCAAGTTACCAAGCCTCGTAGGTGTCACTCACCTACGGTGAGAACCGCCATGAACGACCAACATAAACCTTGCTTAATGATGACGTCAAAATCAGACGCAGTGAGCCGAATTTTCACTACTTAAATCAACTCACTCTTCCGTAGCCCTGAATAGCCTAAAACTCCTCGCAGGAGCATGTCAGAGCGAACTTGGGAGAATACGTACAACCTCACAGATCAGCAATTGTCGGATTTAGAGGATGCTGAAACCCTCATGGAACGCATGGATTTGACCAGTGCCGAGAGCCTGTTACTTTCAATGTTAGAAGAATCACCAGAATGCATTCCAGTGTTATCCAATCTCGGTTATCTATATGGTAAGCATTTGTCCGAATTTGAGGATGCAGTGAGATATTATGATATGGTTCTGGAAATCGAGCCAGACAATGCATGGGCGAGGGACGCTCGGCGAAGATATTCGAGATACATTGGTCGCGATTAGTCAACAATCCTCATGTCCTCTCTTGTCCAGCGAACATTATGCAGGAGGGCGAACTGCTCATCGCCGGCGTGGGGACGCTGGGTTGTACTTGGGCAAAAGCGTCCCATTCTCATGTTTCCGAATGGGTGGACTTGGCCCTAATTGACGCAGACAATCTCTCGATGGATGGCGTTCGAAACGCCAATTGCTTGCTACTGGGCGACACCCCCACTGAGGTGGGTTGCGCTGGCATGCCTCAATTGGCCGAAGCTCGGATGCGTTCCCTCCAACCCATTACCTCTCATTTCCTTGAGCGGGCTGAGTTGGTTCTGGTTCTGACCGGACTCGGCGGCGGTTCTGGTTCGGGTGCTGCAATTGAATTCGCCCGACAAGCTTCCCAACATGGTTGCATGGTGATTGCAGTCGCAGGGATGCCATTTGAGGCCCAATCCGAACGTCAGAAAATCGCCGAAAAAGCTCTGATGCGTCTGAATGCCGCATCCGACGTGTGTGTCGAACTCAGTCTGGATCGAATGGCATTGCAGGCTCGAGAGCGGGGTGTGGATTGGCAGCAAGGTTCAGCATGGGTCGAGGAATTGTGTGAAGGGTTGATGCGAACTTTGGCCAAGGTTGGACTCATCAACTTAGATCTGATGGATTTACGCGCGATTGTCTCAAAAACAGGCGGCTCTACTTTGCTAGTCGCAGAAGGCCATTGTGACGAAGCTGACGAACTTTATCGACGTGCACGTTCATCCCCACTCGCAGCTCTATCAGTCGATGGGGCAAGAGGGTGCTTGCTTCAAGTCGAGGGGGGGCCTCACATGACACTGAAACAGGTCGAAGGTGTCGCTGACGCATTCACTCAAGGTTTGTCATCAGATGCTCAAGTCATCATTGGCGCGAGGGTGTCGCCAGAATTGGGCGACAGAATGCGTGTAGTGGCAGTGGTCAGTGGTTTGCCGAAAGATTAGTTTCCTAATCATCAAACCCATCGTCTTCAAGCACAGGGTCAGGAATATCGACCAACTCAATATCCAATTCATCTTCTTCTTCAGATTCATCTCCAGTTTCTTCATTTTCTTCGACTTGTGAATCTTCTCGCTCAGTATCTTCTTCAATCACTGAATTCTCCAAGCGAGCAGAATCTAACCATTGATCGAGGCTGCCAATTCTCCAACTATGAATCATCAACATTGTGAATGCAGTAATCAAATGGCCTATGCCAATCGTAGTAGAGACGCCCAATGTGCCGATGGCACCTTCAGTCAACTTTGAACCAAGTACCGAAATCATGGCGATTGATCCCGAGTAAGCCATGCCGAATGAGAGGCCCCAGAACACGGCATTTTTTTCGTTAAACATCTTGAATCCGCGTTGATGTGCCCCTTTGGCAAGACTCCAAATCGCGGCGATGACGGTAATAATCATCAGAATGAATTCCTCAAGAATCAGGAACAGCCCCCAATCATCGAACATGAATCTCCGGACAGCGCTCAGCAAATGCCAAGTCACAAACAACTGCATGAACAAGCCCCAGGCGAACCCAAATGCTGCTGTGTCCTTACGCCTTGAATCGGCGATGCGACCCTCGGTCGTGCGCCAAAAAAGCAGGGCTTGGATTGTAACGACGGCCAACGCAAAGAGGAATGCCCCCATCATGTCGGTGAAACCCATCTCGTCAGAATTGTCCGCACCCGTGACGAGAATCCAGTACGTGGAAGCGGCAAATACTCCGATGATTGTCATGTGAATTGAAGTTGAGGTGAATCGTTTAGAATTGCGCTCAATTGAGGCAATTTTCACAGCACGCCCCTCGACAAAGATGCGCAAACTGGTTGACAATGCTCGTCCTTGAGCAAAAGACCAAACCACAAACATCCCAGCAATCGCAATTCCCCAATATATGGCTTGATCTTTGCCAGAGTCGCTGGTAAGGTATAGTGCAATGAGTGTGAACGGAATGAGTCCCAACATTAAGGGAGAGATCCATGCGGAAACAATCCGAATGAAATACAGAAGTATTTTCTCCATAATGGAAGTATTTTCAGGCAATGGTTGGAAATGGCTGAATTTGTGAATGACATTCATTTCTTGCATCCAGGCAGTCAATGCATATCCGACTGAAAGCCCAATGAATCCAGCAATTCCGAGTGCAAATAAGGAGTCTGAACCGGATGAGGAAATCATGTAGAGGACAAATCCGGCTACCCCAATCAGGATGACATGCGGCAGTGTTGAAGGATCAAGCAAATTTTTGACAACATCCGTGACGGTCGGAGACTCGCCCTGCTNCTCCACTTCATCCATCAANGACTGCGACGGTGCGAGGCCTGTTAAGTCCGACGCCTGTCCGGATACCATGGGGNAGCGGTTGACGAAGGCGCTACGNGGCAAGCGNCGCTGGATTGGCCTTCACGTTTCAGATTGCAACTCGCGAGATGAATTGAAGAAAGCCATCGAAACCATCGCTCCGTCAAGTGAGTGGAAATTAACGGTCTTTGAAGGCGAAAAGGCAATCCTNAGGGTNCNTCTTGAAGAGTTGGATGATTGGAAATCAATTCTTGCTGATCCTACGTCNAACATACATTCGGTTACAACTTCGGGTAAAATACGGCTGGTTAAGGAACGGATGGAACTTAGTTGATTTGACTATAGATTTAAACAAACGCATTCGGCTATGTGGTGGATAGCCAAATTGATGTGCTCCACCATCTTCGCCAATTCATGGGAGCCGGTGGTGATGCCCCTAGCGTTCCCATTTGGGACATGGCGGTTTTGATTGGGGCGACACTGTTCATTTCAACCGTCGTAATCCTGGTTTGGACCCAACCAAACACATACGATGTAGATGGTCAAGAGGAGGTACTGACGGTGCATACGGGATTATCTCAAGCTGGGCTAACGTTCGAATCTACTTGTATCTCGACCCCAGATTCAGACTCAAGCTCTACTCCTGTTTGTGAGGATTTGTCCGTTTGGATTGTTTCTCATGATGGGTCAGAAAGTTGGAATGGTGAATTGGATGGTGCCGAAGAAATCGATCTACTTGTTGACGGGGAATCTGAAAGTACAGTCAGTTTGAACGGTAAGTTGGATTCGGGTGAATATCGATTGATTCTGGATGGAGAAGGTCAGTATACATTTGAAGTTACAGTGAATCGCACAATTCCCCATGAATTCGGCCCTGCAATCATCGGTTCAATTCTTTTGATTTGGGGGATTTGGAGAAAGCAGCAGGAAGAAGATGCAGCTTAGTTCCATTTCCACTCCCAATCGTCGCTCATCTGATGGATTTCATTGATACCCANCAGGCCTCCTGCTGAATCAAGTCCAAACGATCTAGGTGTACCCTCACAAAATCCCAGTCGCATGGCTGCAAACAGAGCACTGTGAATATCGTCCATTTCGACCGGGTTGATTAGTGGGTGAAATTCCAATATAGAGGCGACAGATGCATGCAAGACTGGAATTAATCCCTCAACATCTTGTTCAAACAGCACCTCCCAGCCGATTGAATGACTAATTTCGGAGATTGAAGTTCGATTCAATCCGATTCCTAAAGCAATTCGATTCTCTTGACCTTTACTGAGGCCCTGGGCCAAAATACCGCACAATTTGCCAACATTTCCTGATCTTCGAATCCATATGTCGTTGGGCCATTTGACTCTGACTCCCTCCATTTCAAGTTTTGAGCAATGGGTCCATGAATGCGTGGGCAATCCCTGATTCATGAAGGTCGAAAGTGTATCGATTACAGCTAGTGAAGCTGCATATTGAATAAACTCTGGACCCCACTCTATAGATTTTGGATGCAGTGCCCAACTGCCCATGAAATTGTGCTCAGAACCTATCCATGCTCGGTTTCTATATCCTCTCCCTGAAGTCTGATTTGGAGTGGAGACAAGATCGCCTTGGCTGGCCACATTCTTTGTCAGAATGATTTCGTTTGTCGACTCGCATGAATCTAAGCGCACAATCTCGCCTTGTTCAAATGGCCTCCAACAAGCAATAACTGTAAGCATCTCGTCTCCGACAGCCATTTTTGAGACATTTCGTGTGGCCCACCCTGCTCTTCTCCATGTGGTGGGAATCCGTGTTCCCAAGCGATTCGAGCTGTGCACAAGATAAATCACGCCTCCTGAATTCAAAATGTGGGGTTTTTTTGAGATGGCATCCAACAATGCGATATCACCTTGCTGTTCAATGAGTGCAGAATCTTCAAGCGGCCCCAATCCATGACCTGGCTCAGGGTCTAAATATGGCAAATTCCAAGCAATTACGTCCACACTTTCAGAAGGCATCCACTGATCAATATCTCCGGGACCTCCCTCGAATACTGAAATATCACAGCTCAATTCCTTTGCATTCCCTTTGGTTGTAGCCACTGCTAGGGGATTGACATCACATGCCTTGACCTTCCAACCTCGAAGCACACTCGAGATCGAGATTGCACCACTACCGCATCCAATTTCCAGCAACCTCCGCCCCCCTCCGGAACCGAGCTCGGCGAGCACTTGGTCGAGCAATATTGAATCCTCTCTCGGAGGGTACACCGTAGGTGCTACTGTCAATGAAATATCTTCAAGACCGCAGGGGCTCCAAGTGATGGCACGTCCTCGCCCCTTGGAATATTCGACCTCACGTTCAATTGACAACAGCCCCGCACTCCCTCGTCTATGAGGGTGGGGTAGAGGTCGAAATTGAAGTATATTCTCCAAACCTTTATCTGGAATTGAGCCTAGGCAATTTTGCTAAGCGCGTTTGTGGCGNTTGCATGNAACAANTTTTCGCAGGCATATTCCATAGCGTAACCCTTTTGAATACCCCCCCGGTCGGCGGTTGGCCCAGAGATAGCCAAGGGCTTGTAGCTTAGCTAGGTAGAGCGTCGGGCTTTTAACCCGATGGCCAGGGGTTCGAATCCCCTCAGGCCCGCTCTCTGGCTGNCTTCAAGTCGGCCTGACAGGGGTAGAACGGGGGCAGAAATTTTGGTAGTAAAGAGTTCAACGAAGAAACGCTTGGTTGAATTGGGTGTTTNAGAAGAGCATGCACACAAATTGGCCGATGATGCAAACATGGATGCNATCAAGCAGATGAGTGTCGAAGACGTTGCAAATAAAATCGGAATTGATTCTGACAGTCCTGAGATTGAGAAGATCATGGGTATCATCCGTGAGCAAGGCACTCGCAAGCGAACTCGCTCCCGACGNATTACCATTTCACAGAAAGCGCTTGATGACGACGACATTCCTACCNGTGTCGATCGCTTCAATGTCCTAAATCATGGATTGGTACCNCACCATGAGTTGGTTCCTGTNGAGGATGAAGCAGCCATGTTGTCACCTTGGGGCCTTGAAGTCCAGGACATTTCTGGCGAAGGNACACGCTTAGCCAAAGAATTGCTNCCCAAGATTTTGATTACAGATCCAGCTGTCCAAGTTTTGAAGGAAATGACGGAACTTGAGAACGATGAATTACCCGCAGGATGGCTGACAAACCGCGTCGTGAAAGTCGAACGCTACAGTTTGTCTTCGGGAACAACAACAGCTTACAGGCTGATTGTGGAGGAAAACTAAGGAGGAATTGTGATGAAGGAAATTATTGAGAGTTACTTCCGAGAACGAAGNTTGGTCAATCACCAACTTGCTTCTTACAACGATTGNATACCGTCAGTCGATTCACAGAGCAGCCGATTTGAAGAAATCGTTCGCACCATTCGAATTGGAACCGAGGAAACCGTCGATGACGATGAGGGCGGCCTCATCAAACTTGACGTTCTAGACCTTGACATCCAAGTTCGAATGAAGAACATGACCTTGGGTCCACCAACCATCCGCGAGGCAAACGGTTCAGAACACCCCTCCTCACCGTTGGAATGTCGATTGCGCAAGTTGACATACATGTCACCTATTTATCTTGACTTTACCATCCACAGGGATGACCTTCCTCAGCCAATCGTTGAAGAAAAAGTGCAAATTGGAAGCGTCCCGATTATGGTTCGCAGCCGCCGCTGCAATCTGAACCCTGCACACATTGACGCCAATCGGAATTTGTCACCGAACCAAAGCGAGGAAGACAAAGAACACTACCATCGTTTGCTTGAGGGCAAAGGAGAAGACCCCTACGACCCAGGCGGTTATTTCATTATCAATGGTACCGAACGTGTCCTCATTTCGATGGAGGACTTGGCACCCAACCGTGTCACTGTTGAAATGAACAAGCGATATGCTCGAAAGACCGAAGTCGCCAAGATTTTCTCGCAAAAAGANGGTGTTCGCAAACCACTTACGGTTGAGAAGCGAAAGGATGGAATGCTGATGGTGAAAATCAGCAGTGCAGGAACAACNGCCATTCCCGTTGTATTGTTGATGCGCTCTCTCGGGATTGACAACGATCAGGAGATTTTCCAGGCCATTGCAGGACCGACAGAGACATTCAAGTTCATTGTGGCCAACCTCAACGAAGTCAAAGACAATGAAGAGTACAACGTTGAGAACCAAGAAGAAGCCATGCAGTGGTTGGAGAAGAAATTCGCCGCAGGCCAACAGAAAGAGTACCGAGAACAGCGAATCCAGAATTTGCTCGACAAGGAACTCCTGCCNCACCTTGGNAATACTGAAGACAATCGAAAGAAGAAGGCCATTTTCCTAGGTAGAATCGTCCGTCAAGTCCTTGAAATGGCAATCAACAACAAGGAGCCCAATGACAAGGACCACTATGCCAACAAGCGTGTCCGTCTAGCCGGCGACTTGATTGAGGATTTGTTCCGTGTTTCACTGCAGCAGTTGGCTCGTGACCTCAAGTATCAACTTGAGCGTCATCACAATCGCAAGCGCGATCTGAAGATTACTTCCTGTCTACGCCCTGACGTGTTGACTTCCAAGGTCATGCACGCACTTGCAACTGGAAATTGGGTCGGTGGCCGAAGTGGTGTAAGCCAACTTCTGGATCGAACCTCCTTCCTTGCGGCTCTCTCTCACATGCGCAGAGTGACNAGCCCTCTGGTCCGAAGCCANCCTCACTTNGAGGCTCGTGATTTACACCCCACTCAATGGGGTCGNCTCTGNCCCAACGAGACACCGGAAGGACAGAATTGTGGTCTTGTGAAGAACGCNGCACAAATGGTTGACATTTCAGAGGCCGTTAGCGAGGAAGAGGTCAAGGCGCTTCTTGCAGAAGCCGATGTAGATCCGAACCCTGTTGGATGGGCNGAAGGTGCTCGTGTCCACGTTAATGGTGACATTTTCGGATTGCACATGAATCCTCACAAGCTGGTTGAGCACTTCAAGCGTCGTCGCCGAAGCGGCCGAATTCGCTCAGAGGTGAGTATCCGACATGATGCGGTCAACCGTGATATTTTCATCAATACCGACAAGGGTCGAATCCTACGTCCTCTCTTGGTCTTGGATGGTGGAAGCATGGTCCTATCCAAAGAGTATCTTGATGGTTTGAAAGACCGTACGATTTCTTTCAAGGACCTCGTCAATGAAGGTGTTGTCGAATGGGTCGATGCTGAGGAAGAGGAAGACCTCTTAGTGGCCCCTCGTCCNTTCGACCTACCGCACACCAGTCCGAAGCACGGTCGTCCAATCAATCCAGCCAAGGTTGAGTGGTTGAACATGGGTGAAGAAGGCATTTCGAAGGCTAAACTCAGTGCAGAAGTAATCATGCCCAACGGTGAAATTGTTCATGAGAAATTCAGCATTCCGTTGAACTACTATCAGGAAGATTTGGACAAGCTCCGTCGAAAGGAAAAGAAGACTGGAGATGTCCTCATTTTCACTCACGTTGAGATTGACCCTCAGTTGATTCTCGGAGTTTGCGCTTCACTGGTNCCATACCCTGAGCACAATTCGACTCCACGTGTAACAGGTGGGACCGCGATGGTCAAGCAATCTTTGGGACTGCCTTCAGCCAATGGTCGTCTCCGACCTGACACACGTCAACATATTCTGCATTATACCCAGAACTCCATGACGGGAACTCGCGCGATGGATGCAACCAATTTCATTCGCCGACCAGCCGGTCAGAACTTCGTTGTCGCGATTTTGAGTCACCACGGTTACAACATGCAGGATGCAGTCATCATGAATCGCGGTAGTGTCGAGCGAGCATTGGGTCGTTCAACATTCATTCGAACATACAACGCAGAACGAAAGCGGTTCCCAGGCGGTCAAGTCGATGAGATCGAAATCCCCGGCACAGGACTTGATGAAGTCAAGGGTCTGAAATCCCCGGAGGCATATGCGCATCTCGAGACGGATGGTTTGCCTACCCCTGAAACCGAAATTAGTAGCAAGCCCGAGGATCGAGATCGAGTTCCGCAGGTCTTGGTTGGTAAAACCAGCCCTCCACGGTTCTTGGAGGAATCACATGGTGCCTTCTTGCAGGCGCAAGAGCGCCGTGAATCGAGCATGAATGTTCGACATGGAGAAGGTGGTTTCGTTGACAACGTGTTTGTCACAGAGTCGCTTGACTCTGGTCGTCTGGTCAGAATCACCTTGCGAACCAATCGAATCCCAGAATTGGGTGACAAGTTTGCCAGTCGTCACGGACAGAAGGGTGTAATTGGACGTTTGGTTGACCCTGAGGACATGCCGTTTACGGTCGATGGTGTCATCCCCGATCTACTCATCAACCCCCACGCGATTCCATCGAGAATGACAGTGGCCCACATCCTTGAGATGATTGGTGGTAAAGTCGGCGCAATGGAAGGTCGTCTCATTGACGGTACAGCTTTCAGTGGAGAAAAGGAAGACAGCCTTCGAGAGGGCCTACTCCGTCATGGATTTGCGCATACTGGCCGCGAATCGATGGTCAACGGTGAAACCGGTGAGGAATTCCCTGCCCAGATTTTCGTTGGCGTAATCTACTATCAGAAGCTGCACCACATGGTCAGTGGAAAGATTCACGCTCGAAGTCGTGGACGTGTGCAGATTTTGACTCGTCAACCGACCGAAGGTCGTGCACGTCAGGGTGGTCTTCGATTCGGTGAGATGGAGCGTGACTGTCTGATTGCGCACGGTGCTTCCATGGTCATTAAGGATCGGCTGCTGGATGAATCAGACGGCTGGGAATTGTTCGTCTGTGCTGAAAGTGGCCACATTGCCTACTGGGACTGGCGGAAGCGATGTTACGTCAGCCCCGTCCACGGTGACAAGGCAGAGGTATTCCCTGTATCCACGTCGTATGCATTCAAACTGCTCCTGGATGAGATGAAATCACTTGGAGTGGCCATGAGACTTGAACTGGAGGACCGAAAATGAATCGAGATGTAGCAACAATTCCGAAGCGAATCGCTTCCATCAAATTCAGCTTGATGGACCCGAATGAAATCCGAAAGATGTCTGCGGTTGAAGTAAAGACCGCGGACACCTACAAAGACGATGGTCACGCCTACCGCCAAGGTTTGATGGACAATCGAATGGGTGTTATCGAACCAGGTGTCCGATGTGAAACCTGTGGGAACAAGCACGATCAGTGCCCCAGCCACTTTGGGCACATCCAACTGGAATTACCCGTTGTGCACATTGGTTTCACCAATTTGCTCAAGACTTCCTTGAAGTCGACATGCAACACTTGCAGCCGCGTTTTATTGCACGAGCGAGAGGGTACACACCCCATCGACCCCGAGAAGTCTGAGCAGGATTACTACCGTGCTCGTGTTTACGATGTCATTCAAAAGCACGGTGTCGGTTCAACTGAATTCAAGAAGATCATCAAGGAAATTACCAAAATTTGTTCCGGAGCCAAGCGTGCAGTCTGCATGCACTGTGGAGCAGAGCAAGGTAAAATCGTTCTCGATAAGCCAACCACCTTCAAAGAAAAGAAGATGGACAAAGGTGAGCATAAGTTGAATGCTCGTGACATCCGTGAATGGTTGGAAAGAATTCCCGATGAAGATTTGATTTTCATTGGAATGGATCACAACGCCAGCCGTCCAGAATGGACCATCATGCGAGTACTACCTGTGCCTCCGATTACGGTCCGCCCATCCATTACATTGGACAGTGGTGACCGGAGTGAGGATGATCTGACTCACAAACTCGTCGACGTTTTGCGAATCAATCAGCGTTTGCGAGAAAACCGTGACGCCGGTGCACCGCAATTGATTGTTGAGGACTTGTGGGAACTTCTACAATACCACATCACGACGTACTTCGATAATCAAACCGCGGGCA
Organism: Methanobacteriota archaeon; assembly: GCA_002724815.1. GTDB lineage: Archaea > Thermoplasmatota > Poseidoniia > Poseidoniales > Thalassarchaeaceae > MGIIb-P. The sequence goes on from PBPV01000077.1 coordinate 23,348, forward strand.
TTCCACCTGCCCGTCATCGGTCGGGTCGTCCACTGAAGACCTTGACTCAGCGTCTCAAAGGCAAGGAAGGACGATTCCGTAGCAACTTGTCTGGTAAGCGTGTCAACTTTTGTGCTCGAACTGTGATTAGCCCAGATCCAAATCTAGGCATCAATGCAGTTGGTGTCCCTGTTCAGTCCGCCAAGGAATTGACCGTACCGATTCGTGCTACAGGACGAAACAGAGAGCAATTGCGGCAGATGATTTTGCGTGGCCCCGATATTCACCCTGGTGTGAACTATATTATTCGCGGGTCTGGTCACCGAATTCGAATCACTGATCGAACGAAATTCATCAATGCTGGATTCCGATGCCACAATCCAGAGTGCCACTCAGGCGATGTTGAGCGAGGGGAACCCTACCCGGGTCTACGCCCAGATCTCAATGAAGTACTGCCAGCGCCCAACTTCCTTCCCGGATTGGAGATTGAGGAAGAAATTTCACGCATTGATGGTGAAACTCAGAGCAAATGGGTTCCAAACCTCGAAGCCACACTTTGCAATCTCCGTGGCGAGGATTCCAATGGAAAACCCCTACCTGCAGGTGACCCTAGGGCGATCATCCATCAACGCTGGGTCTTTGAGCGTGAAAATCCGGGCTTAGCATTCCCTCCAGAACTTGAATGCATTTGCCCACACTGTGGAAGTCCGATGATTGATGAAGAAACCCGGACAAAGGTAGAGGATCGCCTATCAACAGTGGATTTGGAAGGCAACCCTCGCCCGGGTATGATTGTCGAGAGACACCTAATCGATGGCGACGTTGCAATCTTCAACCGTCAACCTTCACTTCACCGTATGTCGATGATGGTTCACGAGGTTCGAGTCATGCAAGGCAAGACATTCCGATTCAACTTGGCTGTCTGCACGCCTTACAACGCAGATTTCGATGGTGACGAAATGAACTTGCACGTGATTCAATCCGAAGAAGCAAGGGCNGAAGCNAAGATTCTGATGCGNGTTCAAGAACACATNATNACNCCACGATACGGTGGTTCTGTTATTGGTGGAATTCACGATCACATCTCTGGTGCGTACTTGCTCAGCAACAACAACCCATTCGTCCCCAAACCCATCGCACTCGATGTATTGGGTCAAATTGGATGGTCTGGTGAGTTGCCAGATGAGAGCGTTGTGGATGGTGTCGCAGGATATTACGGACGCGAGTTGTTCAGTCTGATTATCCCCGATGGATTCAGTTTGCGATACACCAGTCGAAGCCAAGATGAGGTGGCGATTGAAGGTGGACGTGTCCTAAGTGGGACACTCGANAAGCGNGCCATTGGTGCTGAAGACGGTCGCCTATTGGATGCAGTTGTCCAAACACATGGCACTGCTACCGGTGCGAAGTTCCTCAATGAAATGACAAAATTGACCATTGGGATTTGCACTGCATTGGGCTTTACCACAGGCATTGATGACGAAGATTTGCCCGCCGAAGCTCGTGAGTTGATTGCACTTCGAAACGCTGAAGCCAGTCAAGCGGTCGATGCCGAACTTGAGAAGTTTGGTTCAGATGGCCGCAAGTATGAGACTCGCCCCGGTCGAACACCGTTGGAAACTCTGGAAGAAAATATCCTGCAAATCTTGGATCAGTGTAAAGCTGAGACAGGTAACATCGCCAAGGAACACCTTGCAGATGACAACCCTGCTGTGATGATGGCCGTATCTGGTGCTCGTGGTTCCATGGACAACTTGGCTATGATGGCCGGTTCAATTGGTCAACCAAAGGTCCGTGGTAAGCGTCTTGAGCGTGGTTACAATGACCGTGTTTTGGCTCACTTCCAGCGCGGAGTCAAAGGTGCTAAGGAGAAAGGATTCGTTGCCTCTTCATTCAAGAGAGGCTTGGAGCCCACGGAGTTCTTCATGCTCTCTGTCTCGGGTCGTGAGTCTTTGGTCGATACCGCTGTTCGAACCAGCAAATCCGGTTACATGCAGCGTCGACTCATCAACGCGATGGATGANCTCAAGGTGTGGAACGATGGNCAACAGTCTGTACGTAACACTGCAAACAGAATCATTCAGTTCCAGTTTGGTGAAGATGGAATTGACCCTTGCCGCTCCTTGAAGGGCAAACCCGTCAATGTTGAACAAATTCTGGATGATGTACTTGGAGGTGGTAACTGATGGTCGTAAAGTCGGCAACCAAGAAGAAGCTCATGGACATGGGTGTGCAAGAAGAATTCTCTCACAAACTTGCAGATGATCGCAAATGGGATGATGTCAAAATTTTGACACCCGGTGAAATTGCTCAAATTTGTGGACTAGCCTCTGATGAAGCTACAGCCATTCACAACACATTGGCCCAATTCGGCAAGTCTGGAGGGTCAGATGGAGGTTCGGCAACCACCACTGTCGTTCGACGTCGGAAGGCGATTCGACGTGGGACTCAGCGAGANNTGTCGCTACAGGCTTACGANGNCGATGCCAAGATGATNCACATNCGAAGAGACATCAANGATGATGACCCCATTTTCCAGGCTTTGGCCAAGGCGTCAGAATCTGAAGGTGTTCACTTGACTGACCGTTTGATGGAAAATTTAGCAGAAGGTGTTCGCTCTCGAGGTAAAGCAAAGTTAACCCCTGCTCAAGCGAAGAAAATCGTTTCCGCTGCCGGTACTGAAGTCAAACGCGCTAGCGTCGACCCCTTCGAAGCGGTCGGAATTGTGACAGCACAATCGATTGGTGAACCCGGAACACAGATGACCATGCGAACATTCCACTATGCAGGTGTAGCGACGGTCAACGTGACTCAAGGTTTGCCTCGAATTATCGAAATTGTCGATGCACGCAAGACACCGGATACGCCTACCATGAACATCTATGTTGAAGAGTTGGATTCCAAGGGCAAACCCTTGGCTGAAAATGAAGCCGCAGTGCAAAAACTCGCAGCCTCCCTTGAGACGACTACAACTCAGGACATTGCAGATATTGATGTCGAGGTCGCACAGCGATACATCATGCTCAAGTTGAATAATTCACATCTCAAGTTGAAGAATATGACGGGTGCAGAAGTCCGCGACAAGTTGTCGAGAGCATTGCGTCTTTTCATCGCTGTCGAGGACGGCTCCGAGGCCAAACCCAAGGTGCTGAAGATNGTCCCCGGTGTTGCAAAGCAAGATGACTTGAAGGATATTGATNCCAATCCACCCACTTACACCGAACTGTTGCAGCTTGAAGAGAAGATCAAAACTCTCAGGCTCAAAGGTGTGAAGGACATTGAGCGTGCTAACGTTCAGAAAGACCGTGATGGCCAATATTACATCTCAACCATCGGTTCAAATCTCGCCAAGGTTTCTGATTTCGCAGGTGTNGATCGAAGTCGCACCTACACAAACAACATCATGGAGATTCACGATTACCTCGGCATTGAAGCGGCTCGACAGGCCATTATCAATGAGATGATTTTGACACTTGAAGGTGCACGCCTTGATGTCGATTCACGACACCTTCTGTTGGTCGCCGATGTCATGACCAGTGAAGGTGAAGTTCGTGCCATTGGTCGACACGGTGTCTCGGGTACTAAGCACAGTATCCTTGCCAGAGCCGCTTTCGAAGTCACAGTGAATCACCTGCTACAAGCAGGAATTATTGGTGAGCGTGACAACCTAACCGGTGTCGCTGAGAATATCATCGTAGGACAACCCATCGCTCTTGGAACTGGAAGCGTGGAATTGTTCTACATCCCTGAACACGAATAAGTATCAACCATGAGAAGCAATAGTGGAGAATGGAGGAAAAAGAATGGACCTAAGTCGACAATTGAAAACTGCAATCAAAACCGGTGACCTTACTTTCGGTCAGAATCAAGCATCCAATGCCTGCGCCAATGGTCAGGCGAAAATGCTGATTTTTGCCGTAAACTGCCCGCAAGCCTACATCGATGATCTTCGAGCACGTCACCCTGATGTGCCCATGCACCGAACTGATTTGGTCAATCGTGAGTTGGGTTCAGCCTGTGCTAAGCCGTTCCCTGTCAGCACCATCTGTGTGCGTGGTGAGGGTGGCAGTGAGTTGCTGAGTTTACCCCCGAATCTAGATTGATTTGAAATCAGGTCCTGTTCATTGGGAACTGACGGAGTGTTCAAGGGCGTTAGGGTCGCCGAAGGCGACAATGGAGTCGTTGATTCGCGATTTGCTCAAGCAACTCGGGGCGACCCTTGATCCTCCTCCCTCACACGCCCCCTGTCCTGGAATCAACCTCTTGGGGGTCCTCAATCGACCACCAGTGACACAAAGTAGTGCTGCATTGGCAAAAGGTACCCACGTTTGGCACGCCCATGATGGGTGGGCCCCATTGGACAATTTGGAAGTTGAACGCTGGTTGGTCGATGCTCCAACAGGAAATCATTGGCTGCTTTCTGAACGTCCACTTCAGTTGGAACAAAATCCCACTCGTTCGGGTGTTGAATACGAAGTCTGGGGTCCAGATCGCTTTGCACAATGGCTCGGTAATGCTGTTCTGAATGGGGACCTAAATGCCATGGTCCCCTCAAATTTGACTCCAACGGAAGATGAGGAAATACCTCCTCAATCAGCACCTGCGGATTCTGAAATGGGTCCGGCTGCCCTTCGCCCTCAAGTCGAACTTGAACCCGTGCTGGAGAAATTGTCACTCACACACGCTGAGCACCGACCCGTACTGTTGAGTGCAAGGATCTGGACGGTCACTGGCATTTTACGGGGTCCCAAAGATGCAGCAGAACGAGGTTGGTGGGAGTTAATTGAAGATCCATTCTTAGGTGAAATCCACCAGTTGGAGACACTGGAGAAACTAGATTTCATCCCAAATCTAGAACGCATAGAACCCAAAATTTGGCCTGAACAAGCTCAAATCGCTCCCCACTTGGCCAAGAGATGTGAGGAACGACGCCATTACGTCGTGACCGAATCAAGTGGTCAAAATCAAGTTCAAGGAAGTGTGCTGCATTGGTGGAAATTAGATCCCTCAAGTGCTGAAATGACTCCAAGGTTGGCCCTTTTACCGGCTTGGCAGATTCGTATTCCTGAGCGTGGTTTGGCACTAATCCATGGGTTAAATGGACAATTGGTCCCCATGTAATATCACGTAAGGACTTCATCTAGGCGGTCTTGCTCGACAGCTCTTCGGATTTCCATTGCGATTCTACGCCCACTGCTCATGGGTTTTCTCCAAGTCGCGTTACCGTAAGGGTGGCCTACATTGACATGAACATTGGTTCCACCACCCAATCGTGGTGCAACATCGTAGATGTAGTAGTCCATATCCTTGTCAATGCATGTCTGCAAACAAAAAGGACCGATGATTCCAGGGTCATAGTGTTCTTTGCTGGCCGTGATGAATTTCTCACCCAACTCAAATGCCTTTTCCAGAAGGCTCTCGCGAATCGTCGCAGTGTTGTGGCCGACCACCGTCATTTCTGGAATTTGCTGATGAGCAGGCATTGTCATCTGCTGTGGTGCAGGAAGGCGTACATGTCCATCCAAGGATGACTCGAATCTCCAGTCAACACCCAATAACTCTAGTTTGGGCATATCTTCTTCCAATGGGCTGTAAAAGAAATTCAGGTTGAAAACTGGGCCGATGACGTAGCGTTCAATACGTGCCCCGTCTAGACTGGCTTGATCAATCACACCCTCCTTTAGCAATGTAGATGCTTTCTGTGAATACTCTTCGAAAGACGAGCAAGTGAAGAATCCTCGTTCCAATTTTTTCTGAGCATGGTGCAATTTGACGATGACCAAGCAATCAATGTCCTCAGGGTTTTCGATGGCTTCGGGGTAAGGGAGTCCAGCCTGTTCTAGGATCCAATAGTAATCCTGCTCTTCTGTACGCTCTTCCATTCTCAACATGTTTCGACTTCCAAACAATGGCACGCGGAAATCATTCTCAATCTTCTCGATGGGGCTGTATGATGTAAACGATCGATTTGGGATGTAGATAACATTCCTGTCTCGCATTTGTTGTTGGAAATCAGGTGCCATAACATCGTTGAAGGAATCCAGTACAATGGCCTTGTCAACCATGCCTCTTGTGACGCGGCCGGAGGAATTACGACGTGTTTTGAAGTATTGAGAGTAGGTTTTTTCCCGACCTTTTTGACAGTATGCAACGGTCGGAAATCCCTCTTCGATCGCTCCATCGCAAATATCCAATGCACTATGACTCGCCGTCATTCCGATTCGCAACTTGAGTTGGTCATATTCGTCGATAATCTCACGAATGTCTTGAGAACCAATCATCCGATTAACCACCACGTTGCAAAGCCATCAATTCCTCTGTGGACAATGTTTCACCGGACATCAACTTGGACATGAGGTCCTGCACTTCAACTCGCGCTGGTGCCCCAGTTCCTGATTTGGATTCTGTGACCTTTCCACGGTTGTTGTGGGCTCTGACAATGTCAAGAATTGAATGCAAGCAGCGGAGACTTACAATGTAACTCTGGTGAGCTTGGTCAGCCTCTCTCTTGGCACGACGGACTTCGGCCTGACTGCCATCAGCTTGCTCACGTAGGCGATCGACTTCTTCACTCAACTTGAGCATCAAGTCGTGAGCCTCTTGGGCGCTTTCTGCGGCAACGGTCACCTCTTGATGAGCCGCTTCCTGAGCATCGATTGCAACCTGGAGTGATGCTCTGGCATCCTTGAGTTCCACGTTCGAGTCTTCTTTTTCTGACATGTCCCGCAATTTCCGCTTCATCCGCTTCAATCGGTTCATGGCCTTATCCTCGTTTTTACCAACGTGAATACCCATCTCAAATTCGTTCTCAAGGATTTGGATTTTCCTTCGCAGTGATGCAGGAGTGTCTTCTTTTTCTCTGCGACCTCTTCGACCGCCACGACCTTGTTCCTGATGCGATTCAGGAGACATTTCCCGAATGGCTTGCTTAGCATCGCGAACCAACTGATTCTTTTCAGCACGTTCAGCCTTGGCAGTTCGTACGGCTGCATTTGCCTCATCGCGGATGACTTTTTGCCGCTGAACTTCGGAGATTAACTCACGTACTTGGCTATTGTAGGTATTTCGCGTGCCTATGAATTCACGCATTTTCTCGTTCAAACCGTCACGGTTTTCACGACTTGTCGTGGCTTTTTTGTCGACGATCTTGCGAAGATCTTCCAACTTCGGTAGAATCTGTTCCATTCGGTTCACCTCGTTGTTCTAGCCACGTTAGAACATCGGTAGCCCTCCCAACTGGAGGTGCCATATAATCGCTACTCTTCTGCATCGCCCCCTATGGGGGCGTTATTCATGCGTCGAACTGAAACTTAGAGAACGATTAAACCCCGCCCGTGAATGGCAACAATCGATTCACATGTTTATAGACGGAATGCCTGGGATGGACCGAGTATTGGCGACTGATGTCAACGCACCTTATCTCACCTTAGTTACAGGGCCTCCGGGTGCAATGAAGTCTTCATTCTGTTTGTCATTGGCATCCAACCACCTCCGCCAGTCAGGCGGTTTTGGCCTCTACTGCACCGTTGAGGAAACGACCAACAGTTTGCTACGAGCTTCTCATTCGCTTGGCCTGTCACTGCCACCAAATCTGCAAATCACTGATTTCACTGAATTGCGTAATGAAAACGAAGCGATGGATTACCTCAAGTTTACCCAGAAAATGATTGAGCATTTCAAGCGAGAAAGAGGGGATGCATTCTCTGTATTTGTATTGGATTCACTGGGGGCAATTTACAGTTTGACAAGTGTAGATGAAGAAATGCGGAAAAGGATGTTCAAATTCTTTGAGTTTTGTCGAAGCCAGAATTTGCATACATTTGTGATTACAGAGCGTCAGGCAGGTGAGAATGCCGAGCTTGAAGGCAACGAAGGCTTCCTAGCCGATTGCATTCTGAATCTCGGTCTCGACCGTCGCAATGGACAAATCGTGCGCACCCTGCAAATCGAAAAAATGCGACATGTGCGCCACTCAATGGAAAAGCAAGCGATGGAAGTTACCGGTGCAGGAGTCAGTTTGCTCGGGCCTTTGTTCGATTAAGGTAAATCGAGAATTCTTGCTGCCGCATCTTGCAGAATACTTCGTGCCGAACCGACATTCACCGCCTGTGAAGCTACGGCAAGTAAGATTCGATTTTCATCGACACGATTTGACAATAGTATTGTTTCGTTTGTTCGAATCATCATCTTTGCTGGGGTCTCGGGCGCGAGAAGATCCAACCCATGCCAATTGGCTACAATGGATTCAGCATCGGGATTGTCAGGTGCATTGGCAACCGGCAATGCATCAGGACCAATCAATGCGACCCATTGAATGCCTTCATGGTCAAGAATATCCTGCATCAAACGGTCTCGCATGAACTGTCGTATCGAAGACAGGGCATCATTGTGACGATGCTTGAACCCGCAAAGGGCCCATCATTAACCAACCATCATGACCTCGATAGAATCCTGTGATGTATCCTCTAGGACGAAGTCCTCGACGGTGATACAATCGAATTGCTGCAGTATTGTCTTGACGAACTTCAAGTTGGACCCGCTTCATTCCGAGATTTTTGGCTGCCAGAGCAAACGTCGACCAACCTTGAGCACCGAATCCTTTCCCTTGTAAATCGGTAGATATAGAGAACGCCAAAACCCTCGCAGTTTGTTTATTGAGTTTCATGGCCCAGAAAATTCCGTAATCTTTGCGCCCATCAGAAAGTACCCACATTCCGAACCTTTCATCCAATGGCAACATCTGCAACCGCTTCGTATCGTACAATTCACCCGTCGTTTCATAGATCAATTGTCTTGCTTCTATCAAACGATGATGGTTCCAATGACTCAATGACGGAGACTTTACCCATTCGAGGTGGTCCAATACATCACCGCTGTCGTCGTTCTCGTTCATCTGAATTCAGTGTGCGTCGTCGACCTCTTGCAGCACCGACTTGGCGCCGACGAGGTTTCTTGCCTGAGTCGACCTTTTCCTTGGTTTGGTCTTTCGGAGGTTGGTTTAGAGATTGTAACCCTCCACTGTTCAACAAGGCGCCCAAGTCCTCCATGGACAAATTCCCTCCGCTACTGGCACGTGATTTTACATCTTCAATTCGAATCCCAATGGATTTCTTTGATTTTCTACCGCCCTTCTTTTGCATTCGAGCATAGGCCTCTAAACGGCCGCACTCCCGCCGCATCTTTTTCAACTCAGAACGCTGGGATTTGATTGTGTTTAGCATCTCAGCAATCCTCTCGTTTAGTTTACGGATTTCCTTTGGATTTGCTTTCTGTCCTGGCGCGTCTTCACGCGCTTCCTCTGCGATGACTTTCCGCTCATCCCGTAATTTGTCCAACTGTTTCAGTTTCTCATCTTGGTTTCGAAGCAACTCAATATATTGTTGATGCAGTTCATTCCCTCGAACCTTTTGCGCATACATCGCTTTGAGTTCAAAGAAGAACGAGAACAACTTGACCTCATGGTCGCGATTTGGCATTTTTGACAAATCATTCGGGATCGTTGCCAACCGTCGATGAGTTTCCAACAAGCGCTGGACAATGATTTCTAGAGGGGGTGGGACATTTTGGTTGATTTGGTCTCGATCAGCCTTTGTTTTCTGCGCTTGGTGCCGAATTTTTCTGAATTCGGTGAGCATTTGATTCCGCTCTTTGCTATTGCCTCTGGCTGATTCTTGAATAGCTCGCAGAGACTGTACCAAACCAATCTCGCTCTCGCGCTCTTGTTGAATGCGCTGTAATTCTTTTTCTCCAGCATCAATCCCTGCCTTCATGGCACTGATTTTCTCAGAAATCTCTGCCTCAGAAAGGTCTTGTAAATCATCGAATAAACCCTCTTTACGGGTATTTTTGCGCTCCCCGCCCTTCTTGGAGGTCATTCTTCTTCACCTCCCTGTTGGTCTTTTACAGCGAGGGGTAGGTCGGCACTACGCCGACGGATACTTGAGGGTCCACCCTTCTCGACATTGCTGGAGCCGTTGAAGATCACGTCAAAGCGAATGGGTTCAGCGTCGTGGAGGACTACAC
>PBPV01000078.1 GCA_002724815.1 Methanobacteriota archaeon
AACTGATGTGGAATTTCCTGAATGACTTCACAAATTGAAGTATCACAATGCAAGAATGACTGCCTTTCTGAGAATGGATAGATAGGAAAGAGTATAGCCGTCCACTCCATGGTCATTCCATGGAAAAATCATCGGTGATTCGGATGTGGATTACCAACAAAAATAACCGGGAAATCACGGCAGAAATGAGTGAATCCATGGTGGCCTTTCTTTCAACTGCAATTGAACATGGTTGCATGGGTTCAACATTTGCTGAAGATGACGAACGCATCATTGCGTATACAAAATGGTCAGACGAGGTGACATTGGAACAATTTCGTTCGTCTGAGGAATACAAAATCCAAGAAGGAAAAATCATCCAATCATTTGTGGCCGCAGGTTTCGAAATCGCTGACGACATCCTGTTCAATTCGACTGCAACTATTTTGTTCAGCAACTGAACTAAGTCATTTCAGCTACGAACCCATTGAATATTCAGGCCAAAGTTCCTGAACATCGCTAAACCGATGAATGAGGATGTGACCACAGAAAATCATCTGCTCCTCGATCATCATCTGTATCACTTTACGGAACAATATCTCACGGTATCCAGCATCAATTGCTTCCTGCATTACAGTCGAAAACTTTGCACCGATTGTCCCGTATGGAAATGCAACCATGTTGTTCTCGATTATTTCGTCGATTGCGAATACTATTTGTTGCCTTCGATCTGTGGGCATTTGGTTCCACATGTTATTCCGCCATTTATCCATTGAGTGACTCTCCTCACTCCGTATAGGAGAGTCACGAAGGCGCGCGCATGTGAGGTACTGAATAATGCAGGGGGCAGGATTTGAACCTGCGAACCACTGAGGACGGGGACCTAACCCCAGCGCCGTTGACCAAGCTTGGCAACCCCTGCTTGACCCTCGCTCCTATGCACACCGCTTAGAATGTAGCGATGAAGCCGGATGAAGAGGCAACTGTCAAATGCTCAGGCTTTGGGCCGGCGAACAATGTCCCGAATTGCAGTTCTTGGAATGGGTAACTGGGGTACAGCACTCGCTCTGTCATGGGCCAACGATTCGCANCAAGTGATTGGATGGACCGTTGAAGAGGAAGTGTACGGCTCCATCATGGAAAAGGGAGAGAACAGCAAGTACCTNCCAGGCGTCCCNTTGAAGATGGACGTNACCATGGACATTGGAGAAGCCATTGANGCCAGCGAGTTGCTGGTGATGGCTCTGCCGAGTGGTGTCATTTTGTCTGTCATTGACGATGTGATTCCGCACTTGCGTCCCTCTCACGTAATCCTAGATCTCGCCAAGGGATTGGCCCCTCCTGAAGAAGGTGGTTCAGGTTTGATTTCGGAAGCGATTGAAGCTAAACTTTCTGCGGCTGGATTGTCCAACCCTGTGGTTGTCCTCACTGGACCCACGATTGCACCTGAAGTGGCCCGTGGTGTGATTACCACCGCCATGGTGGCGGGTCACGACATTTCGGTGGCCACCCGAATCACAGAACGACTCTCNACCGATTGTCTCATCTTGATGCCNAGTCAAGATGCCGTGGGNTGTGAATTGTGGGGTGCGTACAAGAATACNGTCGCGCTTTCTTGNGGTGTTGTCGATGGATTGCGAGATTCCATTGGNGGNGACAANCTCAAGGCNGCCTTGGTGACCATTGGATTTGCAGAAGGNCAACGNCTGTTGCCATTGATGGGGGCTCAACCGGAAACCGCATTCGGACCTGCAGGATTGGGTGACTTGTACGTGACCAGTGCCAGTCCACGATCTCGAAATCGAACNCTGGGCGAAAAATTGGGCTCGGGCAAGTCTCTGGAAGAGGGACTTGCGGAGATGCACATGGTTGCTGAGGGAGTTCGGGCAGCCCGAATGTTTGCTGAAAGAGCAAACATGGTCGGTTGTGATGTTCCTTTCATCAATTCACTGTGCGCATTGCTCGATGGAGAGATTACGGCACCTGAATGTGTGCGTTCGATGGCTGAATCTGTCCTGTGAAAGCCTCAAGTCCCTTGACCCTGTGGGCGAGGTATGGCCTTTGAGGACTTGACCGAATTTGAGACTCGATTGTTCGAGTGGATTCGCCAATCTGATTTCGAAGAAGTGCCTTGGAAAGCCGCTCGTGCGGCCAAGGCATTCAAGGTCACCAAAGAGGAAGTCAATGAAGCGCTTGCAGCTTTGACCAGTAAGATTCCCAACAACATCTACGTTCACTACGAGGATGGAGCGATCCGCATCAGTGCGGAGCACTAATCCTAGCTCAAGGCAATTTGAGAACTGCCCTTAACACGTCGGCTTTCGTAATTGATTTGCACTTCAAGTGTACAATTCGTTGAGCAGATGTCAAACCCATTTTCATGCAATTCAATGGTTTCATTGTGGTACCACACATTGTCATCATCCACGATGATACAAGGAGAGGATTGAATCAGATTTGGGTCATTCAGAGCCGGAATTGGTTCACCCGACAAATGGGATACAATCAACGTTACATGGCGTGATTCATCGGCCTCATTGTAGTAGTTTAGGAACTGTAGTTTGTAGATGGTTTGTCCTTCTTCAATCAGATACACTTGATCTTTCGGCATGACTCGGTGGGTTGAAAAATCGTAATCATACCATTCCAGTCGTTCAGACGTGTCATTGGAGAAAGTGCCATCTGGTATCTCTGTTACTTCATCAAATTCAACATTGTCAAGGGCAATCCATGAGAGATTTTCTGAGAGAAAAATGTCGGTCTTTGAAAAACGAAGGGAAAAATTCTCATCTCCGGATTCCTGCATATTCACTAGTGATAATTTCGTAAAGTTCGCTTCAGATGTGGCATCAACCATGATTGTGAATGTTTGACCGTCCGAATTCAGTCTTGACTGGACTTTGCCATCTTGTTGTTCAATCGACGATTGNCCGCTCAGTGTGCAGGCATATTCTCGGTTTTCATCGACCAACACAATGGATGTGTGCGTCCATCCCAAATCATCGTCACCTTGATCGAATGAAATCGAGAGTAAATGATCGTCACTTGCGTTGGAAAGCGACATCGGATTGTCTTCCATTTGAATCGAATTGTTTGTCCCAAGATCCGATTCAAATGAACTNATCAGGTGATACCAATATCCTGCGCCCAACATTAGCATNCAAACCGTAACCGTAGCGATTGTTTTCCAATTGACCAAAATATCACTCTCTCTTTGAAATGAAGGGGATGATCTCGCGCCATCTGGCTCGTGGCGCATGGGTTTCACTGTCCATAAATCGATGGCGAATGCTTAACGAAATTTGATCGATAATGACAACCGCAATGTAAATCACAAGAATCAACGCTAGAGCACGGTCGTAGCGCGAGAATACACCGAGATAGTTGCTGAGGTACCAACCAATGCCTCCAGCACCGACAATCCCGATCACGGAGCCGTGCCGAATGTTGTACTCAAACATGAATAAAATTTGACTGAGAATGGCATTGCTAGCCTCTGGCAATGCAAAATAGCGAGCGACTTGCCAACGAGGTAGACCCATGGCTCTAGCAGCCTCGAGGGGGTACCGGCTAATTCCTTCCAATGCCTCATATTGCAATTTGCCGAGATAACCTACAGTGTACAGCGTCATGGCCAATACACCTGCCAATGGGCCTGGTCCAAACATGATGACAAAAATCAGGGCCCAAACCAATGAGGGAAGAACGCGTAGGCCGGCGAGTAGATTNCGAGTGACTACGGACAACCCAATGGGTGAGAGATTGTGTGCGGCCATCATCGAAAGAGGGAGTGAGAGCAACATCCCAAATAGTGTGGCCAAAAAGGCAATCTGAATGGTTTCGACCAAGCCATGAATGGCGGCACTGCAAGCCCAATCGGCCTCCCAATTGCACTCTGTTTGAGTCCATGAGGCACGCTCGGTGACCACACTAAAATCGGGAGGGAACATTTCCGACCACAGTACGCCTGCATTGACCCAGGCTTGGTTCAAATTGCCGATGGAAATTCCCAATTTGTTGGAAATCAACACGGCAAGGAAAGCGAAGAATGTGTAGATCAGAACGCTCGGTCGCCTCTTCAGGTGCTGGAGCAGCTTCACAGTTCCACCTCCTCAATCCGAGTGCCTTTCACCTGCAACACACGATCGCAAAAGGTGGCGACACGAACGGGGTTGTGATCGACAATAATGATCGCAATATTGCTTTGATTCGCCAACTGCTGCAACAATTGAATGATTTCTTTTGCAGTCTCTGAATCCAACTCGCCCAGGCATTCATCGGCAAGCAACAATTGCGGTTGCTGAACCATTGANCGGGCGATAGCGACACGTTGCTGTTGTCCACCCGACAATTGNGNNATCGAATCGAGAACCTTGTCCGTCAANCCCACNGCTNCAATNGCATNACGNGCNGATTGTCGNAACTCAANNCCCGGTAGAGAAAACANNGTTTGCCAAAAGGGNGCNCNNGGCAATGCACCCATCATCACATTGTANCCNACNGTTTGGTGATTNACCAANCCGAGTCGTTGCGGAATGTAACCAATATCTCCNCGTTCAGTCGGGGTTGTGATCTCTCCTGAAATCGGAGAAANNAATCCAGCNATGGTTCGCANCAAAGTGCTCTTGCCAATNCCNGAGCGNCCAATCACGCCNACAATCTCTCCGGGATGCAACTCAAGNTTCACGTCNACNAGCANAGGCTTGTCGTTCTCAAATCCAATCGAACCATCTCGAATGGTCAGAATTGGACTTGCCATGGTTCAGCGCAACCCGCAGGTCTTTTTCAAGGGTCTGTTCGGCCCAGCCCTAAGGGCTGGGCCGAATAAGTGTTGATTTCAGCTGTTGTACTTGTCTGTAAAGTAGGCTGAAATCCCGGGGATGTTACCGATTGCATCGCTGTATGAACCCAAGTGGTTTTCGCTGGTCACTTCGACCACCGCCCCGCTATTTTCGAGGACATTTTGGAGGATTTCACCACCACAGGTATTTTGCGCGATATCATTGACTTGGTGAGTCGTCAAACTGTAGCAGCCAGTGTAATTTGTCCCATTCATTGGATAGTTCTCAACCCACATTTCACTACTCATGGCCAGCATGGCTGCAACAAATGCATCCTTCTTTGCTGAATCCATTTGATTTGGATCAATCATGATTGGGTGTGTTGGGACTTGCCCGAAAGCCGGCTCCAGCATTCTGTATTCATCACGGTCCAAGCACCACTCGTTTCCTTCACAATGGTCCTCGTAAGAGGTGGTCTTTGCAAAGGCTACATCACCAGCGCCATTCGTCATGCACTCAAAGGCTCCACTGTATCCTGAATACTGCGCTCCGCTCTCAGGGATGGTGGCCACATCGAAGTGATTCTCAATGGTTGTGCGAAGGGATTCAATGTCATCTGGATCTCCTTGAACCTCAACCATTCCTTGACCAATCATGTAGCCCATGGGCATCAACATACCAGCGGATTTGAGCCAGCCCGTATGGCACGAATTGTTGCCCTCAAGTTGTTCTAGACTGGTGATATTCGAGCTGTTCTTAACCCAGGCAGCAGCAGTGTAGTAAGTGCTGCCATCCGATTTGGTATCAGCTAGAATCGCTTCAAGAGAGTGGGATTTCCAAGCCACAAATCCGGCACCACCATCGAGGAATGCCGCATCAGCGTGTCCAAATCGAACCGCCTCAATGGCAGCGTTGGAACTGGAAATTGGATAGATTTCAACATCGTATCCAGAGTGGGCAGCAATGTAATCTGCCATCAATTGTGGATTGGTGTCAGGATCTTCGTAATCATCCTTTACGGTAAAGGCGAGGCGAATGACCTCTTTGTCTTCATTTTCATCTTCAGATAAGCAGCCAGCAAAAGCGGTTGTCATCAATAGTAATACCACTACTGAACTCTTCAAAATTCCATTTTTCATCATCATCATAATCACTAGGTTTAGGTTGNCCTAAACTTGCGGCTTACTGCAGAGGATATAATCTTTAGGNCACCCTAAATTCTTAGATTTAGGCTCTCATGCTATCGATTCTCTTGATAAAAAGAGCAGAAGGTATCAGAATCCAAGCCATCGCAGAAAGCCAAATCCAACGAGGTGAAATCATCGGTTCACTCTCTCCCGAAAGGCGAGTTTCCATCATCAATTGATAGACNCCATTCGGACTAAACAAGTCGACTTTTTCTTGAATTCGATCAAAGCCCACAGAATTAGGATCGGTGATATCAACGCCCATGGTTTGAGCCACAATGAGAGTCGGAATCAACCATAGGAAGACNAAGAACAACCAAGTTCCCACCCCTAATGTTACGGAAGACCCAATGTCACGTGCCATGGATGAGGCCAACAANTGCAAGCAGGTATACCACCATAACAACAAACCCGTCGAACCGACAAACATCGCCATGTCACCCGCACTCGGCCAATCGCCCATCTGTTGTTGAATCAAAAATATGCCAATCACAATTGCCACCGTGGTTGGTGACATGGCGGCAATCCACACACCCAACAATTGCGAAATCGCATAATCAGAACGTGGCATGGGTTGGGAGAGGTCAATGGCCAACTCACCGGTTAATCGGCGGCGGCTGATGGCATCAAACCCAATGAGAACTACACTCAAAGTGCAGAAGAATACAATGGGCAAACTGGAGTAAAACAGGACTTCTGAAGGTGTATTGGTTGGCAAGCCGGCAGGTACGATTCGTGCATCTGCAAACCCCCAACATGCCATTGATATGGTGAGGATAATCAAAGGTGACAAAATCAGCATTCGTTGACTTCTCATGTGTCGCTTGGCATCTTGAATGCCCACGCCCCAAATGGTTTGGAGGCGCTCAATCATCCGCACTCACCTCAGATAGGATGGCGAATCCTGCGTCCTCAATGTCGATGCCGGTTGCCGCTGAAATGACCGTTTCCAGGCCAGCAGGGACATCTTGCAATCGAGTAAAGGTCATGTCTGGTCCAAGCTCACTTCGTCGATCAGTAGTCCATTCCCCTTGTTGCAAATGCAATCGATAGGCCCATTCTTCCCCTTCTTGCTTGTCGATTTCCTCAACCTCAATGTCGTCACCAAACTGGGTCGGAGCGGGGCCCAATCCAGCAATGTCGAGTGTTGCCTTAAGCCCAAGATTACGTTCGATTTCAGACAAGGGTCCTTCAGCGACAATTCGGCCTTGATGCATGAGCACAAATTCATGTGCCAGGCGCTCCAAATCGGAGAGTGTGTGGCTGCTAATGACCACACAAATTCCACGTTCTGCTAATTGACTCAACAGTGTGCGGAAAGCGCTTTGAGCGACTGGGTCCAATCCATTCAACGGCTCATCGAGCAGCAATATCTCCGGGTCACCGAGCAATGCCGTAGCCAAACTCAAACGCTGTTTCATCCCTTGTGAAAAAGTCGACAAATCATCATCTACACGTGATGTTAGACCAACTAAATCAAGCAAAGTGTGACCTTCTGAGACGGTGATATTGCGCATCATACACAACCGCTCAATGGCCTGCTTTGCCGTTCCGGGTCCCGACCATGTGACACGCTCGGGCATGTAGCCGATGTTGGCACGTCGTGATTCGATGGATGGAGAATGATCGAAAGTGATACTTCCATCCTCAAGCGGGAGCAAACCTGCAATCACATGCAACAGTGTCGATTTACCTGCGCCGTTGGGCCCCACCAATCCAAGAATTTTACCCGAAATCAGTTCAAGNTNGATTCCNCGAATCCCTGGACCCGGGCGTGTCGACCANGGNCGAAACANNCGAGGNGTGCGCACNGGGTAGCGAAAGGTCGCATCTACCAACTTGAGCATAGGCCTCACCCTGCCGTATGCCTCGCCCTTCAAGGAGTTGATGCGAAATGAGGCCCAATCCTCCCAAATCGCCATATGATTCAATGGGGCCGAAGGGTACCGAAGTGTATGGAGGTCGGAGGTACGCTCACCGCGTGGCTACTCCCCCTGCTGTGTTTGTTGAGTGCAATTGCCATTGAATGGAAATGGAAATATCCACATGTACACGTCTCTGACTTCTTCCGAGCCGACCCCTTCAACCTGGGTTTTGTAGCCTGTGGGTTGGCCATCATTGTGATTCCACTCGGCTGGATGATTGCAATTCCAGCTGGCGCCGTTGGTTTAGGAATCCGAGCCATTGCGTCCGAGGAGTCTCGAGCAATGTGGCCTCAACGTTGGCAGGGCAGAAGTGGGATTGTTGTCGCCGTCGTCTTTGGAGTCGTGTTCTCCGGTTTCGGAGGCGTATCTCAACCGGTTGGAGCCTCGGAATGGGGGACTCCACTGTTGACCGAAAATGACGAGGCACCTCCTTGGCCTGCCTCGGAGCAACACATTTGGATGGATGGATCGACCATTGTAGTGGCAAACCATGTCCGTTTACCAGGTACACTCTCAGCGATCGGTTCAGCCTCCATGGTGCTCTGGTATCTTGAGAGTTCGGGTACGGATGAACAACGATTGAAGCAAGCCATTGAGCAACTCGATGGAATCGGGTTTCGCTCTGAGTGGTTCTCACTTGAAACGACAGCTACTGGATTGGACCACGATTATGATGGGAAAACCTTGCCTTACACCCTCAAGCAAATTGAAGTTGATGGCATCAAAATCGCAGAGATGGTCACGGTAGCCATGGGAATGTGGGGCGGTGAAGTTCGATTACTCACCATCATCAAACCCATCGATTTAATGTCCGATTTTTTGCCCTTTGAAAGCGACCCTTATGCTAGCGATTACGTCATCCCATGGCTTGATTCCCAGTAAATTGAACACCTACGGTGTTCGCAAATGCACTTGGTATTTGGCGGGAAAGCATATTCAAGTGTCAAGTCACCCAACAATGCATGCGAACTACAACCAAGTGTAGCCTTTGGGCTGTTTTGTTTACCGCAATGATGCTGGCCAGTATTGTCCAATTGCCGACTGAAGTTGCAGAAAATGTTGAACCGTCTGAAACCACGGCCCGACAAAATTCTGTTGAAGCCGCTTGTGAAGGATTGACTTTTGAAGACATGTTCAATTATTCACATGCAATTTTCGATGTGACCATCAATGATGATTGGGAGTCAGCCGAGGTCAGTGCTGTCGCATGGGTCAACGGAACCTTGGCCGATCAAGCACGAACCGACTTAGAGAACCTGTTCGAGGGATTGCCTGGTGGAGATAACGGCTGGTTGTCGACAGATGAGTACAATGCGATTGAGAACATTGCTGCAGACTGTGTTGAGCAAACCAACCCACGTGTCGGATTCCGAAATGGACCCGCACATCGCGGAGGCGATGGCGTCAACTGGTACAATGCGACATGGATCAATACTGAAGAAAAGCCAATGACACTTGAAGAATACAACCTGATGCCATTCAATCATGAAGATGCAAGAGATTGTGCTTCCTCTCCGAACAATGATTGCTTCGAAATCCCAGTCGTACCAATCTCACCGGGTCGCAATTGTGATACGACCGTGAATCTAGCCGATGAATGCCGAATGGTCATCTGGTTAAATGGTACCTTTGTGTTCGATGGCATGACCATTGGAGGTGATTATGCTGGATCTGACTTCACTGTCGCCATGAACACTTCGAACATGACCAAGGCCGATTTAATCCTGACATACCCTGCTCAGGAAGGCTTGCGTGTCGGGATGTTTGAGGAATGCGATGGTCGTTTAATCGATCAAGCGAACAATGACAACCAAGGAACTGCTCCAACAATCGGTACATGCACCTCAGATGGCACCATCACCCAAGAAAGTCGTTTGGTCAGTATTGCAGGTGAAACTAGGCTACGTGTGGATACCCACGTCGAATACGACATGGAGGATTGGCCAACAGGACAAGACATGTTCTTCGACATGACCACTGAACCTCCTGAACAGGATGATCCACCCGTCTGGACTGCTTCTGCGCCTGCTGATGGTGAAATTATGCCCATTGCTGATGATGGTGTGGCTCACTTCCTTTCAACCTCACAAATGGCCGCTTGGGCCACCGATGATCAAGGCTCACCCCTCATTTCATGTGATGGGGCCGAGGGATGGTCGATGAGCAGTGATGCCGATGGTTTGTCGGCTGATGCACCAACTGGACAAGACAGTACGACCATCACATGCCATGCAATCGATTCTGCAGGTCAGACGACCGATGTCCGAAGTTACACGCTACAAGTCCCTCTACGTGCCACTGCCACAGCAAGTAGCAGCTCCGCTAGCGTCGTTATCACCCCTACTGCCGGCATGCCCAGCATGAGTGCAGTTGTGACCTTGATGCAAGATGATGCCCAAACCAGCAGCAACTCGGTCAGTTTGAGCGGAGAGACCACAGTCAATGTCGACCTTTCAGCAATGTCACCCGGTCCATTCATGGTTCGAATTTCGGCCACAGGTACCGGAATGGCTGATTTCGGCCATACTTTCGACTTGGGTACTTCGAAGCAATCAGCGGCTCCAAGTTTGACCGTCGCCATGGGCGAATGGATTGGAGAGAACTACGAACTCACAGGACAATTCAATGACCCCGATGGAGACCCTGTCACCATCACCGCGACCGACAATGGAAATGCATGGGGCACCATTCAAGTCAGTGGCAACCAATGGATGGCGACTGGACCTGGTATCCCTGGTGCTGAAGCGAATTCAATCGTCCTCACCGCATGTGACAACTGGGGCCAGTGCTCTACAACAACACATGAAGCGGGTGCCACGCCGGGTGGAGATGAGCCCGATACGCCCGGCCCAATCGTCGATTCTGGAAGCGAAGAAGGCGGTGGACTCCCCGGATTTGGAATGTTTGCCGCGCTAGGTGCAATTGCACTTGCAGGTCTAGGGCGCCGGCACCAAGAATGAGGGAGCCTTGATACGTAGTCCGCCACCGCCTTGAATCGGTGGAAGTATGGCCTTTGAAGCCCACATTCGGGAAATGAGTCACGAAGGTGGCATGTTAGCACCCTTTACAGGGGACGCACCCAAGTTGGGCCAGGTCATGCAATTGCCCGGTGGAAAGTGGGTCGGCAAGGTCGATTCTGTCATTGGTGAAGTTTCTGCTGCAGTGGTCCACGTCACCCCATTTCGCGATGTCGAAGTCGAATTGTTAATCGGTCAACCATTGGAAGTCGCCCCCCCAAAGGAGCGACGAGATGATCGTAGAGGGCGGAGGGATGACCGAGAAAAATCCCACGTCAAAGATGGTGACTGGACCTGTCCTAAATGTCGAAATCATAACTTCGCTTGGAGAGAGAATTGCAATCGCTGCGATGCACCCAAGGGCGATGCGGGAGGCAGCAGTCGTCCACGTCGTGATCACCGTGGTGGTGACCGAAAGGGTGGTGGACAGCGCCGAGACCATCGTGGTGGTGACCGAAGGGGTGGTGGACAGCGCCGA
>PBPV01000079.1 GCA_002724815.1 Methanobacteriota archaeon
TTTCACCCGCAGAATGAGCATCAGAGCCGACGAACAGGTGTCCAATTGCGCTACCGACAGTCATGACCATACCGATCAAAACGGCGGTGGCAGCAGGGTTCGACGATGCCTTGCCCCAATTTGAGCGGGCCGTCTGGAGAACGTTGCCTGCTGCGGCCAGAATTGGGACCATGCTCGCCGCAAAGAGAACGGTTAGCATTGCAGTGTCGCCCATCGAGGTGTGAGCTTCTCCATCAATTCCAATTGGGCTCAATGTGACGAAGGTCATCAATACAGTAGCACCGGCAAGAGTACGACTCCAAAGAGGAGTTCCTGAGGCGAATGGAGCCACATAGAGGGCTACAGCAAGCCCGCTCGCAAGCATGGGCAAGATGGCCATGCTCTCGAGTACTGCATCATGCAAGTCGAGAACGAAGTCTGCAGCACACATGATGAGTGGAAGGGCTAGACCACCGATGATCAGCCACTGGCTGGGCATCACGGTGTCGTTGGTTCTTCGACCCAAGGTCAGCAGGTGATTTGCAAGAATGGCGAGCATGACCAAGACGGAAATGACGCCTGCAGCTGAGCAGAGTAGGTCNCCCCATGAGCTGTCNGTGTGATCGCTGACAAAGCCAAGGAACAACGACATTGAAAATGCATANGAGACCAAAACGGCGTTTGTATCACTCGCNAGACCNGCACCNGATAGGCGACCATTGATGTGCAAACCTGCACCAATCAATAGCATGAGAATACCACCACTTGCTGCTCCATATGCAGCATTTTGTACAGTGGCGGCTGAAGGATCGTAGTAGATACTGGACAGACTTGCAATCGCATCCGGTTCGTGAGCCATCCACATACCGATGAAGGTGAATGCAGCTCCGATACTGGTCCAGAGCATGCCGTGCATCATCCATGCAACCGTACCCGAGCCGCTGCGACCTTCAAACAGGTCTGCACCCGGGCCAAGCGCTTTTTCCATGAAGAAATCTGTCATGTCTCGAATCAGTTCTTGGAAAATGGGGACGCCTCGATTGACAAGAACGACAATGAGTAGAAATCCAGCCCAAACTGTAATCAAATCAACAAGTAGCATTCATCACACCTCCTAATCCTCAAGCGCTCCTCCAAGCACATTGGCGAAAATCATACCAAATCCAACAAGGATTCCAATCAAGAAAATCCAGATTCCGCTGTTGGCCAAACCACCGAGNAGCGATACCACGTCNCCAAGGGCTGGAATGTCCGAACCCGGGAACAAAACACCGTACAAAATCAGCAGTGCCATCGCACCGAGAATGCTGACGACCAAGAGCACTTTGGCCATGGCTGGTTCATCTTCACCAAGCGTAACATCGGGAAGCATCGATTCATCAAACATTTGTGCACACACCAGAATTGCCCTTCGGGCAAATCGGCCACCGGTAGAGCGCACATAAGCGTTCGGCGTCACGAAGGACTTCCGAAGGGAGTCCAGACTCAAGGTGAAAGGAGCGCTTCAATCGGGTCTAGACGACGATCTATCCCACTTCCAAGCGGTATTGGAAGAGATGTATCAAGGTCAATCTCAGCCTTCCATTGAGATTCACACTCACAGGACAAGCCCTCAAACTCCAACAATGAACCTGAGACGGAATATCGCTCGATTGCAGCAGCAACCTCCTTGTCACAACGACCACAATTGTGTGCTCCACGGACTGAACCGGCTGCTGTAGGATGAACAATCAATCGAGAGCGGGAAGATTCCCCCTCGGGGTGGATATCATCGTGCACATTTCGAATCATTTGAACCAGTGACCAAAGCCATGGTGGGCGGTACTCTCGATTCCGGAAAATTCGATCGACAATCGTACGTTTTTGGATGTTCATCGGATTGACACTGATTTCATCACTGTCTTCAGCAATTTCCTGAATCCATTTTGTGGTATGATGGAGTGCATCCCCTTCGGACATGAATGGGGGCTTGAACAAGAGGTATGATTTCGCGCGCAAACCGTGTCGCTGCAAGGTATCGACTGCTTTCTTCCAAGTCTTGGTTCTGAATCCTTTGTTGCAGTGGAATTTGAGGACTTCATCATCATACGCCTCAAGGCCAATGGCGACAGTACATCCTGGATGCTTTTCTGCCACCCATGCAATCTTTTCTTCATGGCAAAGGTGGGCCTGAGCCTCGACAATCAGATGTTTGCCCATGGCCGCTGTTTCTGTGAGTACGGTTTCCTGCCAGTCAACTGGGTTTTCTTCGTCTTCAAAGAAAGTCCCAGAGGTGTAGACTTTGACCATGTCACAGCCCTCGAAATTGTTCAGTTGATTCTTCGCGGCCAACCATTGTGCATGCAAGTTGAGACTGGTCACATCGTCGCGAACATCATTGAAATAACCGCAGAAGGTGCATCCTGATTTCCACCACCACTGACAACCTCTTGTGCGCAGGATCACCGTTGCTGCAGTGCAATGTGTACCATCGGGAAGGCGTTCAGGTGTCGTGTAAACTGTGGCTGGTTCATCGGCGTTCCAACCCTCCCGAATACGGATTGATTCGATGGCATTCTCAGGGGCCTTGACCAAATGGTGAAGCTTGACCGCTTTGCCTGGAATCGAGACCAAGCCGGCCGTGACATCATCTGCCATGCCCCTACGGGGCAATCATTCTGTTTTGAATCCCTCTATTGAACCAAAATGGCCGGGTGTGGCGTTATAGGCTGGTTTGCGCTGCCCCCACCATGAGTGAAGTTGCCGTTGCAGAAAAAACGGAGTCAAATGAAAAGGCCGTAAAGGGATGGTATTTCTTCGATTGGGCCAACCAAGCCTATGCGCTCACCGTGATGACGGTGATTGCACCTGCATTGATGGCAAATTTGTACAACAAAGCAACCGGTACTCAAACGGGTGACTCATTTTATGCAACCATTCTAACGCTGTCGATGATTTTCGTTGTACTGACTGCTCCTGCATTGGGTGTGATTGCAGATCGAATGCCGATCAAGAAGAAGTTGCTCAAATGGTATACGGCCGCTGGTATCGTATTTTGTGCATTGATGGGCGCGGCACCCTACTTCGGTTCGGATGGATACATTGTACTCGCTGTCATGTTCACGATTGGTACAATCGGGTTTACCGGTGGCAACGTGATTTACTACTCATTCATGCCCTATCTCGGNTCTCGAGATGAACAAGACAAATTGTCAACTTGGGGCTACATCTANGGATTNGCAGGAGGATCTTTGTTACTCATCTTCCACCTGATCCTTCTTCTCGGTCCATTCAACTGGGATACCGACTTCAAACTTGCAGTGATTTTCGTGACCTCTGCANTNTGGTGGTGGGGTTTTGGTGCACTGATTTTCAAGTGGACACCAGAGCCAGAGATTCCTTCCGAATTGGAATGGTATAGTTTGGGTGAAAACAATTTGAAACGTGTCNTTGGGGCATCAAAACTTGCCTATGGNCAGGTGTTCAAGACCGCAAGAGAAATTCGNAAATTCAAGGTTCTCGCATTCTTCTTACTTGCCTATTTGTTGTTCTATGATGGTGTGAATACAATCGCAAGCATGGCGAGCGCTTTCGGTGANTCGGTCTTAAGAATCGATCCAAGTATGAATATCATGCTCTTGTTGACGGTGAACATAGTTGCTGTACCGATGACATTCGTATTTGGAAAACTCGCTGCTGCAAGAGGCACAAAATTTGCGTTGATGGTTGCACTTCTGATTTACTGTGCTGTATCCGTTACTGCTGCCGGCTTCGCGCCTCTGGAATTGGAAGGAGAAGAAGATGCTGAGCGTTATGATTTCCAGTTTGAGTGGAACAATGAGACCGGTATGTATGACATGACTACATTGTATGACCGAGGATATGAGGGTTGGATTGCCGAAGATTCTGAAGGCGATGCGGCATTCCGTGATGCCTTCCAAGCACATTTNCCTGAAACCGATTATTCTGTTGAAGAAGCAGGTGAAAGTACTCTGGGTACGGGCTTGATGGTCTGTGTATTCATTTTGGCCATGGTCGGACTATTGGGCCTTGGAATCAAGTGGATTCAAGAGAGGGAAATGGGCATCATGGGATTGCTTGCCGCATTCTTGTTGGTTGGTGTCGGNGTATTCGGTGCATCGTTCCTTGCCGATCAAGCGAAGGTGGAGGAAGTGGAGACCAAGTCAATTTCAGANGAAGATGCGGTGGCATTGGTAGCAGCGTTCGACAACGCAAGTGATCATCGATTTTCAATCATCGTGATTGGTGGAAATGAGGCCATTGCCGGTTCAGACGAAATCGGTGACCGGCATCCGACCATGCTGGACCAAGGTGGTCCTGTTGATTCATGGGCAATCACCATGCGCAATTCAGTCTGGGAACCACTGGGCATCGGTGTATCCCTACAGTGGATTATTCTCGGGATGTTTGTAGGCTGTGCCATGGGTTCAGCCGGTGCACAAGCACGCTCAATGTTCTCGATGTTGACGCCGAAAACCCGTGCATCTGAATTCTACGGCTTCTTTGGATTCCTCGGCAAGTCTGCGGCCATGATTGGAACCGCACTGTATGCGATTGCCAGTACGGCCTTTGACAGTCGTGTGGCATTACTGACCATCACCGTCGTGATTCTTGCAGGAACCTACCTCACCAGTCGAGTCGATCTTGAGGAAGGAATACGCGTCGCGCAGGAAGAAGATGCGCGTAATGAAGCACAAGGTATGGAGTCGTGATCAAATGGGCAAGCCGATGAAAAATTTCGGCATTGTTCAGGCGGTCTTGTCGACACTGGCCATGCCCTGTGGTTTCTTGGTTTGGGGNATGGCTGCNATCCCNGGCATCTGGATGTTCCATGAAGCNGGAGNCGCATACGATGGNTGGCANCAACTCGNAGCCCAAGGTGCCGCCATTGGCATGGGCCTGTTGGTATGGTGCATCCTTGATTTGTTCATTCTCGGAATCTTTGGTCTCATTCTACGACCGAAATCTGTCGCTGCACAGGCTCCTACGCAGAGTTGGTTGACCATTCGCTGGGCTTTCATGTCCCTCTTCCATCGACTGGCAANCCCTTCTTTGCAGTGGATGGTTCCATCCTTCATTGGTGACTTCTACTTCCGAATGATGGGAATGAAAATAGGCAAGGGTGCGCAGATTGTGTCTCCAATCGTGAATGATTGTTACATGGTAGAGGTAGGTTCGAAAACCATTGTTGGAGGGGGTGCGGTCATCAATGGACACCTGTTTGAGAAAGATGGAATTCACTTGGCACCGGTGAAGATCGGTTCAAGATGTGTGATTGGGACCAGTGCNCAAATTAATCCAGGATGTGTGATTGGTGACAAAGCCGTCATTGCATCTCGAGCTGTATTGCCAAAACACACCGTGGTACCCCCAGGCGAAGTTTGGGGGGGTATCCCCGCAAAATGCATTCGAAAGGCAGATGGATCTAAGCCGGAGTAAACAGTATACTGGTTCCGGCTTGAACAAATTCACCCTTGGGATACTCCGGGTTTTCAGCATGAGCCCCAATCACATTGGGTGTGAATTCTGTAGCGGGGACACGCACATCGACACGACTGCCCAGTCGGATCATGCCATATCTCTGACCGCGACGCATCGAATCCCCTTCTCCTGACCAAGGTGCGATTGTGCGAGCCAACAGGCCACTGATTTGGGTAGATTCAACTCGCAAACCATCATCGCGCTCAAACACTGTTCGAACTCGCTCATTCCATGCCGACTCTTTTCGGTAAGCGGGGATGAACGGACCTCGACGCAATCCTTTGCCTGTGCGGTGTTCCATGCGCACGATTGTGCTGGCGACAGGAGCGCGATTGACATGTACATCAAATGGGGACATGAAAACGGCAATTCGCCATGCATCCGTTTCGGACTCCTCACCTTCGGGAACGGCCTCCCATCGCTGCTCATTGGGAAACTTCAGTGGCTCTTCGCAGGGTGTTTCATGCCAATCCCCAGTCAACTCATCATGAATGGAGGATTCATCCTTTGTTGGTCGACGACCGATGGCNCGCTCTCGAACAACGAACATGATGTGGCCGTCAGCAGGAGAGACGACAATTCCCTCATTCTTGGGAATCGGGCGGTCAGGATCACGGTAGAAATTCGCCACAATCGCGGTGAAGATGAAACAAATCATTCCGAAGACGTGACCCATTCCATCCAAATCATCGACAAGAATGGCAATCGCTTCAATCGCGATTCCCATAAACAACCAAGTCAAGGTCGGTAGGGTGCCACCTCGGGCGAAGACGCCCATATGGCTCACTCCTCTTCTTCGTTGGAGCGGTTCAGAACTCCATCATCCTCTAAGTCGTCGGCAATCTCTTTGACCATGCCAGCAGCTTCTTCGGGGGGAGCGCTAAGAATTTCATCGAGACGATCTTTGAGAGCCCGCTGCATGTGGGTGGACTTGCGTTCTGCCTCGACCGCATTCTCAATCATATCGTAACGTACCTTGATTGCTTTGTTCAAATCTTCAAAGATTTGCATGTGATTCACATACCAATCGTCACGAGCCTTCATCTCAGCAACAGCGAGACGCAGGTCTCCGTCCAACTCTTCTGCAATTTCGAAAACACGTGCCAGTCGATCCTTCTCTCGAGTGTACTTTTCTTCCATTTTCTCAAGTTCGGGCTCGAGGTGCTCGATTCGCTTGGTTGCTTTCGCATGATCAAGTTCCAAATCACGGACACGATTGTCCTTCTCTGAAAGGAGTTGCTCTAGACCTTCTCGATCGATTTCCTTGTCGATGACTTCCTTCTCGAGAACTTCAATTTCGGCACGCAGTCCAACGATATCGCGTTCTTGTTGTTCATACGCATCGTAGAGTTTCACTAGACGCTCAGTTTCGTCACTAAGACGATCTTCCAACTGTCGAATACGCAGCTCAGGAGTGACTGTTCCGGAATCACCATCAGTGTCAGACATTGTATCCCTCGGTACATCGCACCGATTGCCCTGTCTTATAACCCGCTCCCTAAAGGGAGCAGAATGTTGGGAACACTATGTGTTCCCGAAAAGTATCATCAAGCATTGAGTGAGGCAATGGCCGCAGCAAGACAGGTCGTCACGGCTTTTGTAGCAGGGATGTGCAACTTTTCATCGGGCCCATGGGCATTTCCTCCGGGTCCGAGGCTGCCTGTCACAAGGAAATCTGCATTGGGGAATTTCTCTTGCATCATGGCAAGGAATGGAATGGTTCCGCCCTCGAAGAAAACCTGCATTGGGTTGCCAAAGGTGGCGATGCTCGCTTCATTGAGAGCATCACGGAAGGTTGAGGTCATGGCTGGAGCCGAGAAACCATTTGCGGCTGCATCGGTTGAGAATGTCACATGGGCGCCATGAGGAGGATCTGACTCAAGAGCAGAGACCATGGCCGCTTGTGCGGAATCCGCATCGACCCCAGGTGGAATTCGCATGCTGAGCTTCAACGAAGTATGTGTTCTCAAGACATTTCCCGCATCTTTCAACGATGGCATTCCGTCCACACCAGTAACCGACAAAGAGGGGCGCCAGTTTCCGGATAGGACAATCTCTGAAAGTCCCGGAGTCTGAGGTTCAAGACCTTCCAGTGTGGGAAAATCTGTCCATACATTTTCGCCGAGAACATCGGCAATTCCTTNNGCTTCATTTTGGATTTCATCNGATATATTGGTGCTCAACTCGGGCAGGAGAATTTGTCCCGTTTTCTCGTCCTCGATTCGGCTGATGATTGAACGGGCAATTCGGAAGGAGGANGGGATGATTCCNCCCGCCATTCCAGAATGAACGCCTTCTTTGCTAACTCCAACTCGGAGTGTCCCCCCAATCAGTCCCCTCAGGCTAGTGGTCACCCACAATCGCTCGTAATCGCCTGCGCCAGAATCCATGACGACCACCAAATCTGGTGTACCAAGAACTTCGGAGAGTTCATCCAGGTAAGCGGGAAGATCAAACGAACCGGATTCCTCACAGGTTTCAATCAAGAAAGTAGCTTTTGGATGGGCAATATTGTGTTGCTGCAGCGCTAAAATCGAGAGGATGCTAAGGTAACCACCGTACCCGTCGTCGACACTCCCTCGACCATAGAGCCAGGGATCTTCACGAACGGGGACCCAAGGGCCTTTGCCTTCCGACCAGCCCGTGAACGGTGGCTGCTTGTCGAGATGGCTGTAGAACAGGACTTCGCCGTCTCCTGAACCTTCAATGGTCACCGTGAGTACAGGAGTTCTACCTTCGATTCGATGGACATTGCAAGACATGCCTTTCATGGGCAATGTACCCAACCAGTTGAGGAATAGATCGATGGTGTCATCCAGATAACCATGGGTCGCCCAATCCTCATCAAAGGCGGGAGAAAGGGCAGGGATTTCGATGAATTCGGCCAAACTGCCCAATGCATGTGATTCCCACTGTTCGTCAACCCAAGCATGAATGGCTTCAAGGTCAATGCTCGCCATGTCCTTGCGAGTTTGATTTGATGCAAAAGTACTGCTCTCATTCAGATTCAATTTCTGAAGGTTCAAAGAGACGTATTTTGCCTAAACTCATGGGACAATCGCATTCATGCTCTAGGTCTTCTTCTAGGGCAAGATTGCCCAGGGTGGATAGCAATGATTCGAGTTCAGAAATTGAGGATTGCATTTCGGATTCCGTCATGACAATCATCCGTCCAGTAGTTGCACAGAGAATGGCTGGAGGAAGCACTTCTCGGTGTGGAATTCCAAGACGTTCTCTCGCCTCCTCTTGTCGAATCAATGCAACGGTATACAGTGCCAATTGCATTTTGTATTCATCTAGCATAGATTGCTCTGAAGGATGTCGAGAATCACCGGTGGCCTCCAAAAGTGGGTGAGGCCAACCTGCAAACAAATGAGCGGCTCCGGTTGTCTTTAGGTCCACAGCTCGGATGGCGCCCTTTCCATTGTCCATCTGAGTACAAAGAACCAAATCGGCGATACCCGATACTGAAAACATAAACTCGTCAATATGGGATACTGATTGAGGGCCATATGGAGTCCACAACTTCTCGCTAGCATTGATGACCATCGGAATCTGTAGACTGAATGGCCACTCCGTACGCAGTCCCTCAACTCTCTCCTTGTTCCACGAAGCGCCAGACGTTAGCNTACCCAATGGGCCTTGCTTCACAGCCTCTGACATTTGCTTGAGAAGAGTGCGTAGAGCATCTGCGTCGGCATCGGGTGGCATCAATTCCTTGAGGACTGATTTGATGACTTCGTCATCGGCGAGAAGGTCGGGGCTGGGTTGAGTCCATTGTNTCGGNAGAGGTGTACTCAATTCAAACTCANTCTTTGGTGTTTGNAAACCAATTTCGACAACTCGATGGAAGATTGAACCAATCACATTGGCAGGAGGTAGCCCCAATTTTTCTGCCGCTGGCCTTCCTTTCAAGTTGGTATTGACTTGATACTCCGTTGGGGAAAGACCCAGTTTTAACAAGTGCATGTAACAACGCGGACAGGACAACGCCTTGTCCANTTGATGAGGGGAAATCTTGCAACTTCGAGTGCGTGTTGGACTCGTCTCCGATTGAGTGGTTTGCACTTCTTCATAGGCGATTTCAGCCGTCTCGTTTAGTCTTGCAATCTTGACCAATGGGCTGATTGCTAAATTCGATTCAGAAAGCTCGGAAACATGACTGTGTACTGCAAAGGGCATGGATTGAGTAAGAAACACATGTCGNCCCTCATCGTTGGGCTGCCAACCCATTGCATCCAGCCACATGTGTCCAAATGTAGGCATGGGGACAGAACGTGGTTTAATCGAGATCTCATTCCCTGTTCGGACCGAATCATTGGGTGCACCGGCAAGGATGAGAAGATCCTTCACACGGGTGCAGGCGACGTAGAATAATCGACGGGCTTCGGCNTGAATCTGGGCTTCCTGCAATGTCCTAGCCAACGTCCAAATGCCGCTNTCAAGATTGGAATGAGATTTCCAAGGGCGAGGATTGGAGGCGAATAANCTCGGGGTTGCAATCACTCGTTGNCGCAAATCGTGGTTAATNTTNCCCTGNCCTTCGCTAAACAGNCCNCCAANGATCACACACTTTCGTTGCAACCCCTTGGAACCATGAATNGTCATGATTTGCACGGAATCNGAGTTTGAATGGCCCGANGANGTCAGGTCATTGCCCGCCACATCAGCGAGATGTGAGACACGATCTGCAAGAAGAATCGGATCGCCACCGACCTCGTTCGATTGTGACTCTACCAAGTGAAGGAAATGTTCGGCATCATTGCGCTCGGAGGGACGCGGATGAGCGACCAGTAGATCGCTGTGATTGAGGGTATCACTCAGTGATTCAATCACCGACGCAGATTGTGATGAGCGTAACCAATTCAGAGCCAAAGCACGATGTGGACCTTCTGGAAGGAGTGTTGTAAGACGTTCGATTAAGTTCTCACCTTCTTTCGCTTCGAGCAAGAATGATTGCAATTGACCATCGTTCAATCCCACCAAGCATGAACGCGCCACGGTCGCCGCAGCATGCCGACTTGAGGGGCGTGCTATCCACTGAACGAGCCCGAGAAGAGGACGGACCACCGGACGCATCAGAAGTCCTCCTTCTTTGTCGGCACTCGCGGGAATTCCAGCAGCCTCCAGTCGTGCCATTAGATCTCCAAGATGGGTTCGACTGGGCAACAAGACCAGAATGTCTCCCGGAGACAATGCTGGATGTTCTGGCTGAATCATCTCACCGACTCTTGTTGATTGTCCATCGATCAATGCACGAATACGTGCAGCGATGAGGGCATTCTCCATTTCACTGGACGTCCCCGTGCTGAAGGGGTCAAGAGACTGAGTTAGGTCGTCATCAGGATGGCCAGAATGAGGTACACTAGCCGGGAGGAGCCACTCAAAACGACCTTCTGCTTCTTTTCTGGCTGGAATCAATGCCTGCGGGCGGGCATACCAATCACCAGGAAAACGATCATGATCCGGTGAAAAGAGGTCTTCCCACCAGTCATTCATCTGATTGAGAAGGGATCCTGCAGTACGGTAATTGACTACCAATTCAACATGCCCTTGCGAACGAGAAAGTGCATCAACAGGTTTCGTACTGCCTTTTTCGGGTTCATCAAAGCGCTGCCATGCTGCATCGGATTTGCTTCTAGATTCAGGCAAATCGGTTGCAGTTGCAAATCCGCCATCAGCGCTGTATCTTGGGTCTCTCGCAGCGTTCTGACGACGCAACTCAGGCTTACGGGTCAAGGCGGGTTCACTGTGGAATTCATGGGTGTTGATATCTCGGAGCGCATTTCCAAAATCAACAAAGCCCGATACCTGTGCTTGTCTAAATGCGTAGATGCTTTGTTTTCGATCACCGACACAACATACGGTGGGTTGCCACGGTGTATTCGGTACAGTGTGGCCTTCAGGAAGATTTCGTGGACCCCATAATCGACCGAGAAGTCGCCATTGTTGCGCAGAGTTGTCCTGTGCCTCATCAATGATAAATGCACGATAACGCGCACGAATGTTGCACAATCGCGTGTAGCGGATTTGGAGATCATCGTAGAGACGTTTTGCTTCGGTGGCATTCAATCCTGCAGCTTCTGGATTTTTGACAAAACCCTCCAACAAAGCCAGGGCCTCAAGGATGTGATCATCTCGCCAAGATTCATCCGAGAGCCTGTCCAAAGTTTGTACAACTTCAACCGGATACTCAGGACGCATGATTCTCGGACAACGGGCCAACAAGAGATCCGCTGCCAATGAGGCAATATCATCGAATTCATGTACGCTCTTTCGAACTTTGAGTTCATGAAGCAAATCGAGCAATGAACGGTGGCAAATCAGCATATCTTGGAAGTGACTGACTTCCTCTTGAATCCCAATCGCCAACTGTGAATCGGGAGGAGAATGTGGCATTGGGGATTGAATCTTGTTTGGAAACAATCCATCTACAGCGGGCATGTGTGGTACTTGGAAGCTGGAGTCGTCAAGCAAGAATAGAGCACGGGCCAAGGACCTCAAAGTTCGGCCTTCTGGACTGCTCCAAATATCAGCGATTGAGGCACCCAACTCTTTTGCCAGTTTTTTTGCGGCAGCATCTGAAACATTGCCCCAAGTGGCGATACCACGTGGCCAATCGGCTGAATCGGTCAAATTACCGCGGCTGAATGCGCTAACCTTTGAGCTTTGATGCGTGGATTTCGTACAGGTCACCATGCACAGTCCATGCAACCAAAGCCATCGTTCC
Source organism: Methanobacteriota archaeon (assembly GCA_002724815.1). GTDB lineage: Archaea > Thermoplasmatota > Poseidoniia > Poseidoniales > Thalassarchaeaceae > MGIIb-P. Next base: position 12,191 of record PBPV01000079.1, read on the forward strand.
CATCGCGTAGCGGGAGGGCCTACATCGACCATCTCTACCAATGTCTGGAAACGTGTACCTCCAACCAATGCATTGGCTACATCAAGGTCATTGCCATGTGTTCTGGCATGATTTATCCAGTCCAAACAAGCCTGATGAATATTGGAAATAAAGGTGTCAAAATGATTGTCGGACGGGGCAATGATTGATTCAATCAAATGGCGAACATCGGATTCGCTCACAGCACCTTGAGACTCCAGTCGTCTCGCAACACTATCCACGAAAATTCGATTCGAAAGCAGGGAAGAAAGAACGGTTCGGACATCATGACGACTCCCGAATCGCCGAGCCAACCGATCTCGAGATTCAATCAGCAATGGGGCGCGTTCACCGGAGACGCCAGCCGCGACGGCATCGGATGGTGAACGCAGACGCCAAAGCCCCTCAAGGGCCTGTTCAAGCAATACATGGCGCTCCGCATCGTCGATGACTTCGTCTGTGGGTCGTTGGGACAAATCGGCCCGCCAAGGAGCGACAAGACGTGAGAAGAAGGAATCAATGGTGCCGATGGGGGCATCTTCTAACATGGCTGTCAATTGGTCGATTAAACCCTCATGAGTGACCCTTGAGTCACGTCTCTTTCCACCTGTGTCGCGAGTTGGACCCGGCCTTAATCGGTTCAATTCCACCCACAATCTGTGACGCATTTCTTCTGCGGCCCGGGTGGTGAAAGTCAGAACAACGACTTCGCTGGGCAACAAACCGCGCCACTCTGTCAGGTCTTCACGTTCGGATAGACCGATTCGGAGCGAACCCGCTGAGAGGGGTAATGGACGGGGACCTGGAGGCAATAGTCGAGTTGCGCGCTGGTCCACTGAGAGATAATGCTCAATCGTACGTCCAACGATGCTCTGTGTTTTTCCCGTCCCTGCACCGGCATCCAGAATCAAATGCATGTCGATCGCGAGAGCCAAGCGCTGACCCACATTCAATTCCATGAGGTGTCACCTCCCACAATGGGTGCCAGACCACAAGCTTCCTTGACGCTACACCATGTACACGTGGTCTCTTCCGGACTGGCGTGAACCAAACCAGATTCGGCTCCTTCGGCAACGTCAAATGCCGTGTTCAGGCGCTCGGCCATCCAAGCCCTAAATGGGTCACTTTCTGCTTCTGCATCCTCGCTAGGGAATCGGTGAGTATCGTGGGTAAAGGTCGTCACCTTGCCAATGCCATTGTCTTCAAACAATTCTGCATATGCCGGACTCAACTCAATGCTATGACTGGTCTTCATTCCTACTTCTGAGATTCCGACACCCACGACAAGATCTCCTGGATGAGCAATTTCCCAACATCGGGCGTATAGGCCCAATTGCAATTCATCAAACAAGGCTTTTCGATGTCGATCACCAATCTTGCCTTTTGAGAGACCATCGACAGATTTGATATCGCGAATAAGAATCAGACGTTTCGGTTTCCACTTTGATGAAGAATTCCAATCCAGAGGGGCTACAGATTCATCACCACCATCTTCCAACTCAGGATGGTGGATTACATCGACGCGGTCAATGTAGCCTGTCAAGGACATTTTTCGTCCATCCGAATGCACGACCTCCATCCGATCCAAAGACCACTCCAGCGAAATTGGAATGGAATTGTACAACCCCATTTCAGCTTGCAACATGTTCCCAAGGCGACCCGACGGAGTGAGAGTGTCTGAAGTCGAGGATGCGAGCCAATCGAGCCAGGCTTGCTTTGAGAGTCCAATCAAATCGTATCGTCGTTGAGCGGCGGTGGCATCATCTCTCTCAAGCCATGGTGCATGTTCTGCGACATATTCGAGAATATGACCAAACATGGATTGCAGCGATTGGCCACTGTTGGCCAACGATTTGGCACCGGTTGAATCGCGTACATCTCCTTCTGGCAAAGAGAATACCTGTTCGAACAACTTTCCTAACGAATTGTGTACCAAATCTCCACGGATTCGTGCATCCAAATCCTCCTCTTGTTGCTCCATTCGGCCCGCATTTAGTCGGCGTTCAAGCCATCCCTGCCGTGGGCATTTTTGCCACTTTTGAAGTCGACTCGCTGACCATGTTTTTCGAGAATGTTTGGCCTCGTTAGACCCCCCATTTCGTTGATCGTAAATGGGCAATGATGTTTGACGGGGACGCAGGGGGCGAGGGTCAATTGCGAGCATCTGATTGCGACCCAACTTACCTCCCAAAACGGGCCAATTTTCCGCACATCTGGGCTTGACTTCACCAGGAATTCCACCTTTACCAG
>PBPV01000008.1 GCA_002724815.1 Methanobacteriota archaeon
CTTCGGGAACATGGCATTGAACACCTTGCATGGCATTCAACCGAGAGCAAATCAGATCCCTGCGTGCTTGGAACTCTGCGCACATTTCATCGGGGTAATCATCGGCTTGATCAATGGCTGCTAAAACGGCGTATTGCATGGCATCATTCGAGCAGGCCGTGATGTAGTATTGGATTTTGATCATTTGACCGATGGCTTCACGATTGGCTGACAAAATATATCCAATTCTCCAACCAGTCATTGCATAGGTTTTCGAGAATGAATTGATCAGAATGACTCTCTCATCGTCGCAGCCCACGAAGGAAACATGTTCTCCATTGAAGACAATGCGATCGTAAACTTCGTCTGTAATCAGCCAGAGATCGTGTCGTTGTGCGAAGGCAAGCAACTCATCTCTTTGTTCTGCAGTGATGGTTGCCCCGGTTGGATTTGAAGGGAAATTGTACAAAATGGCAGATGTATTCTCATCGACGAGGGTTTCAAGATGCTCGATGGTCGGGACAAACTCGTTTTCAAACGAGCACTCATAGAATCGAGTCTCACCACCCCAAAGTTCGACATCCGGACCGTAGAGAGGGAAATACGGTTCAGGAAGCAATACGTTTTGCCCAGGATTGACCAATGTGGCAAAAATGTTCAGCAAGGCGTTAGTACCACTCATGGTCATGCAAACGTTGGATTCATCCAAACCGGGACAGCGAGAAGTCCAGATTTCGGCGATTCTTTTGCGCAATGCGGGCAATCCTGCTGTTGTAGTGTACTTGTTGTGTCCGTTCAACATGGCATTGTGGAATGCATTGATAGCAACAAGAGGGGGTTGGAAATCAGGCTCACCAAGGCCAAAGGAAATGACATCATCACCAGCCATATCGAACATTTTCCGCACACCTGTAGGCTGAATCGCCAATGCACGGTCCGAAAAGCCGGCCATATTCGGCCGGAACAGCCTCTTGCCCTTAAGCGGTTTGAGAGGTCAATCGAGCAATCAGTTCCCCTTTGTTCCCAGAAACGGGTAGTCCTTGTTCTGCCAATCTTTGCTTCAATTCGACTACGGTTAGTGAAAACAGGTTCTCTTCTTCGAGAATTTCAGCTTCAACAATCTCATCTTCATCGCCTTGCATCATTGTGCCTTGGCGGAACATGAATCCAGCCCCGACAATGAGCAGAATCAGTAAACCAATACTGAGCCCAACCAATGCGACATTGATACCAGATGCCCCCGCTTCGCCGCCCATACCCGCGACTTCCACAAGAACGGGAAGTGACTGAGCATCACCACGGACTGCACGCACCTCAACGCTTTGATCCCATGATGGGAGGTCTAATGCTACGGTCCAATTGAAGGGTGTCAATGGACCCAATTCTTCCGGTGCGACTTCGTAAGTGACCTCTCTCCAAGGACCATCCCCAATTCGATACTCGACGCGCTCAATAACATTCGATTGTGTCCAAGCATGCCCAGTGATAATGGTCGTACTGCCTTCTTGAGTCACATTGAGCAAGTGATTTTGGATGGTCCAATCAATGTTGGNAGTTTGGTTGGTTTCAAGCAAATGCATCGAGAGTTCAACGGCTGAGCGTGCATCCACCATTCCATATCCAAAGTCACGATTCCAATAGGGGTCGACGGTGGGTGCGGAAGCCGGGCCGCGACGTTCAGCAGTCTGCTTGAGAACTTCCTTGATTTGCATTGGACTTAGGTCAGGGTTAGCTTCCATCATCAATGCGATGATTCCTGTGACTGATGGCGTCGCATAGGAAGTCCCTGAACCACGACCAGTGTAGGTATTGTCACTCGCATCTTGACCTGGGATGTCATTGTGACAACCACCGCTGGTTACACATCCCTCTGCCTGAATGATGTTGGTGCCCGGGGCCGATACTTCTGGAATCAATTCGTTGATTGGATTCCCATCGCCGTTGTCACGNCGAGGGCCTCTCGAAGAATAACCGGCGACCGTNTCATCTTCGCGATCGATTGTATTCTTGTCATCGGTNGCGCCAACAGTAATCGATAGTGATGAGGAACTCATACCTGAGAGCCCATCGTTATCGTCACCATCGTTTCCNGCAGCATTNGANACGGTGACNCCTGCCTCCGTNGCCTCGTCGAGAATTCGACTGTGCATGTCTTCACCGTCACTGCCACCACCCTCATGGCTGGTAATCCCCCAAGAAAGTGAAATGATGTCAATCCCATGCAGAGATTCATCCACTCCCGGCCATGCCGTATCCTTGTTGTCGATAATCCACTGCAAACCATTCATGGCTGATTCGTAAAATTCCTGCTCTATGAGGTAGGTCTCAAACGGACCCGCCCCAATATCGGTTCCAATTCGCACATCGACCAAGGATGCATTTGGAGCACTGCCATAGAATTCTGATTGTGACCCGTCNGCTTCAATTCCAGTAGCAGCAGCCATCCCCATGCATGCAGTGCCATGCTGGTTGCCATCATCTGGATCGTAGGAACCATCGGTCTCCCGACCACCAGCCAATACACAATCATGGACATCAGTATGCACAAAGCAAACGGCATCAAATCCAGCCACATGCTTGCCTTCGAGACCTGGATGTTCACTGTCAACACCTGTGTCTGTCAATGCAATGTTGACGCCCTTTCCTGAGACCCCCAGTTGCCAAGCACTCTCTGGATACTCTGTGGAATTTCGAGCCTTCACCGCCATGGTTTGGATGTCTCCGTAGAATTGAATCGAACCATATCGCTCGACCATGACGACNCCCTCGATTTGGGACAATTCAGTCACATTGAGCGCATCCACTGCTCCGATTAGTATGGCATCTACCGCAGGGATGACCCACTTTGGAGTGTAACCCAGGTCACTGAGACGATTCTGATCTTCAAGAGTNGGCGTGTGGTCATAAGAAAGCCCCACCCAAACAGTTCCCACTTCGGTTTGTAGACTGTCGTGAATCCCGTTTCGATCTAAATCCAAGGTCGTGCGCTCCCACCATGGCAAGTCGTTCCAAATCAATGGTTGATGTGCCGGAATATCGGTGGACCAGTCTGCATGAATCAATTGCCCGTCACCAAGAGAACGGAAACCATTGTCCATCGGAGGTGCAATTGTTCCAACAAATGGAATCGAAAGCATGAGGACAATCATCATNGCCACGGGTGCACGTTGGGTCTGCATNACGCGCGCGTGCGCGTGTGCCCATCATCAATCCAACGCTTCANCGTGTCATTGGTCCAAACGATATTTCTTGTAGGGAAAGCGAAACGATTGACTGTGTCAGTAGNCCCTCAGACCCCCGATTATTGGTTGCAGGCATGTGNTGAATTATGTGAAAAAGATCGAACGTTGGCCGAAGTCATTGNGAAGTTCCCCGAACCTATATTATCCTCTAAGGGTGATCTATTTTCAACTCTGATTCGTTCAATTATTGGGCAACAAATCTCCGTATATGCGGCTGATGCAGTATGGGGTCGATTCAGTGAATTGGTGGAGATCATCTCTCCATCATCCATCCTCAGTCACAATTCAGAGGAGTTGAGAAATTGTGGTCTGTCCAATCGCAAAGTCGAGTANATTCATGGAATTGCAAAAACATGGGAGCAAGAATATGCAAATCTCGATTGGGACAACATGTCCGATGATGAAGTGAAGGGGAAACTGGTTGCGCTTCGAGGGGTCGGACCTTGGACCGCAGAGATGATTCTGATGTTTTCACTGTTGAGACCCGATGTGTTCCCAATCGACGACATTGGGGCGATTCGAGCGATTGAGAACATCTACAATGGTGGATCTCCTATGGGCAAGCAAGCTTTGCTGGACAAAGCGGAGGAATGGATTCCATGGAGGACAGTGGCGACATGGTTTCTCTGGCGAACCATCGATGACGAGCCCGTCGAATATTAGCGTGAAAGTGGGGGCAGAGGGATTTGAACCCCCCTCCACCGGTCTGGAGCCGGTAGTAATACCAAGCTATACTATACCCCCAAGGGTAAACTGCGGCCGACGCCTAGGATATTTCAACAGAGCGGTGAAGCATTTCGCACTCACTGCTTGTTNCGCTTACGGGCAGCACGGCGTCGTCGAAGCTTCTTGCGACGCCACTTCCATCGCTGATTGCCGGCCTTCTTCCAGGCTCGACTGCCTCGCTTCATGGGTTCGGCCGACCTACTCCCCGTATATGAGCGAATCGGGTGACTCGGGAGTGAATAAGTGGGCGATACAGGATTCGAACCCGTGTTCTCGGATTAGAAATCCAAGGTGATATCCAAGCTACACTAATCGCCCGTGATAGGTCGTGACCATTCGCCCTTCATCAACTTCACCTGAANGGGCGTGCGCACTTTGGGCATCGAGAAGGTGACCGGACTGTCGTCCGATTCCACACGAATCCACAATGAGTGCAGGTCCAGTCCTTGACCTCCTGTTGGCCCAAGGCTTGATCTCGAATTTCACGCAACAGCGGGCTTTCAGATAATTTCGGACTGGGTGCAATTTCATTGACCAAATCTGCATGCTTTGCATTGTGTTCGGTGAGTCCAGCTGCATGAAGCAACTCATGGACTAAGGTGTGTGCATACAACATGGCATCATCCGCAAGAATCGGATGAATACCGATGGTTATGGGACCCGGAGGGAGACGTTGCCGTTTTCGCATTTCCAACTCATGTGGAGGGATTTCAAAGCAGGTATTGCCCAATCGATCTTCCTCAACTCCGAGCCACTCNACGCGCACGCGCGCGAGATGAGGTAGAAACGGAGCGACCTGAGAATCTAACTTTGAGGTGATTTTCTCAANCATTCCGTCAGGGATCTGAGGAGGAGACTTTGGGACCTTACTTGCCCGAGCAGTGGCCGAGACAAATCGAGAGACTCGGCCCCGAATCGTGTCATCGCCCATGAGGGTCTGAACAGACGCAGAGGCTTAAATGAACGGGGGGGCTCGCCGGGTCGCAACAAGCAGGACTTGGTTGTGGAAGGGCGCTTAGATCAGCTGGAAGATCGCTTGAGTGGCACTCAAGAGGCCGGGGGTTCAAATCCCCCAGCGTCCACCATTGCTACAATCTAATTTATCCACATTTATCTGCCGCAGACATCATGAACGGAGTGACATCGGAGGGGNCCATGAGTCCCTATTGGGTGATGATGGGTCTCATCTTTTTCTTGACTCCAATCATCTGTTGGTTGTTTTCTAGAAACCATACAGAAAGCCGTGTTCCTTTGAAGCGTACTTTTGCTGAAATGTGGGAGAAAAAATACTACCTCCACGTGGCAGGTTACCTTGCGATTTTCATTTGGAAGAAGGTCACTGATGGCCTAAACGAACCCATCAAAACATCGACGGGACACTATACGGATTGGGTCCATGGACTTGAGGGCGAATTGGTATTCTGGGTACAGAACACNTTCCAAAACGTCGTNTTTACGGATATTCTCAANTTCCATTACTTGTTCATCTACCTGTTTTTGATTTACGTTACGACCATCTATTACATGTATACGGGCGAACGAGATTTGACTGACAAAGTCACACTCAATTACCTGCTAATCTACGCACTTGCGGTGCCTTACTACTTGTTCTTCAATGTCGAAGTCACCAGTTCATACATCCCTGGCATGGAAGCCTTGCTCTACGAAGACCCCTGGTACGGTTACTTCTATGGTAGCCACGACCCACTTGACAACTGTGTACCGAGTTTGCACATCGCGATTCCATTCGGTATATTGGCCTTGAATTGGTTGCATGTGCGTGAAAAGGGCATCTCCATCAANGAATGGAAACATCGAAGATACCACCAATTNATTTTCTGGAATACGGTTTTGTTTGCCTTCGCAATTTTGTACTTGGGCATTCACTGGATCATCGACATCCCACTCGGAATTTTTGTGGGCGGTATAGGGGCCNTGTTTATCCACCACGTGCAACCTCGATTGCGCAACGACTTCGGGGCGACATTCAAGGGATTCACGAAGGGAAAAACCGGACAACATGCCGTGGTNGAAGGCATCATTGTCTTGTTGCTATTTAGCACACTATTGGGCAGCATGGCCTACCAAGAGGAAACCATGGATGAACGCGCATCCATGCGCTTAGGTCCTGGTGATTCAAACATCGATATCATCCAAGAATTGGTTCCCGGCCAGGAAGCTATTTTCACACTGACAAACATGGATGATCAATATCCTGTCGAGGTCCTGATCATTGAATTGGAAAATGCGACATTGGCCATGGACGAAGACGACGGCGGCATCATTTGGAGTGAAATTGCTGATGACGCCGTGTCTGTAGCCCCAGGAGAAACACATCGGTTCGAACCCATCGACACATTGGATTTCTGGTACTTGGCTGTAGTTCACCTGAATGATTCAGCTGATGGTGTTGTCTCCGTCCACATTTTGGTCGAATACACAGGGGAAGATTTGGTCACCAAATCACTGCTGATGAGCTTGCCATCACTGTGGATGACCGGCTGGGTGATTCATCGTCTTGTGCGTCTGAATATGGATGGGAGAACATGGATTGATTCGACACCAAGTCACGCCTGGGATGCCTCAGATGAGTCTGAATAAATCAACCGCTGATTTTTGCTAAAATGTTCAATAATTTGTTTGTTTACTGTTCAATCGTACAGAATGTTCATTTTTTCTTGTGATAATGACCTCTTTTCATTCTGAATGATTAAGAGGGGGTTTGTCAACCGTAGNCCCCGTAGGGGGGCGAGCNATGCTAGCCACAGATGTAGAAAAGACGGGTGACGAAATGAGTGATGGAACGGTGACAATNCAATTGCCAGTTGCAGAACAGGCCAGGATGAATCGAGAACGAGCCGATCAATATCATCGATACCATATCGATGCAAGCGAAACGGAAGATCGACAAAAGTATCCACGTCGATTCAATGTTAAAGTTGGAAAGGTTGGATTGGCGCGCCTATTGTTCAAGGANTTTTTCAAGTATTTTGGGCACTGGGACGTTGTCTTTAGTCGACCCTGTACTTACGGAGTATTCAGCGGCCCCGTGGGCGGTTTTTCGCCCCGACCGGATTTGTGTGTCGGTTGCCTACGATGCGAAATTCAGCACCCTGAATTCGTGAAGGTGACCCACAACCCCGAACTTGCTGCATTGGGCGACTCTTACTTGACCAGCAAGCATATCGCGACCATCGATGAAGAAGCCCGAAAGGGTTCAGTCCCCGTTAGAGGGCAAGGGTACCGTGGTCGGTTCGGAGGCCCTGGGTTCGACCAAATGTTCACTGACATGTCCGAGATTGTTCGTCCAAGCCGAGATGGAATCCACGGCAGAGAACTGATCGGNACCAGTGTCGATTTGGGTTCAAAACCGATGCGTCTTGAATTTACATCGGATGGAAAATTGCTAGATGGGCCGAAAATGATGACCATTCAGGTGCCTTTTGTTTACACNGCTCCTCCCGAATCGGTTGGAACCGGAATTGTGCCTGAGATTTTGGCTGAAGCGGCTTCCAAAGTCGACACATTGGTGTTCCTACCCGAGAGTACGGTCGCATCCCAAGGATTGGCAGGCCCAAATGTCGTCCCCATGATTGCGCCATCAAAGATTGGAAACATCGAAAGCCACGGCAATGGAACACGTATGGTCGAAATGACTTCCTGGAATCCGGAGGCATGGAGCCAAGTCAAGGACCACCCATTGCTAGTCTCAGTCAGGCTTCCATTTGCGGGTGATTGGAAATCAACACTCATGGAAATGGTGGAAAATGGAGTCTCAATCATTCATCTGGAATCCGATTATCATGGAGAGGCTGATGATGGTCGNTTCGTCATGGATTTGTACCAAGAAGCTCACTTTGCCTTGGTTGAGAAAGGCTGCAGAGATGAAGTCACATTGCTTGGAACCGGNGGGATTGCAGGTGCAGATCATCTGCCAAAGGCGATCATCACTGGCATGGATGCAGTCGGTATCGATCTACCATTGTTNATNGCGATGCAAGCACGGTTGAANGGNGATACCAAATCACGAGGNAATACACAGGTCAAACTTCCTTCGAAATTGGACAAGACTTGGGGTGTACAACGAATTCTAAACCTCTCCTGTTCATGGCGAGATCAACTTTTGGAAATTCTTGGAGCCATGGGTGTTCGAGAAGTTCGTCGTTTGCGTGGAGAAACCGGACGTGCAATGTGGTGCGGCCACTTGGANGAAGAAGCGTTTGGTGATATCGAAGGCTTTCCGGGAGGTGGTCACTAATGGGTAAAGAATGGCCAAAGCCAAGTCCGAAACTGATGGAGAAAACTCACCATTTGATGCACGATGGATTCCATCTNCGCGCCTTCCCCGATACCAAGTACGATTTGCCNGAGGCTTTGGGAGATGCCCGTTGGACCGATGAANTGATTGCCAGTACTTGGTACATGGCTGAAACCGGCAAATGCCCAGATCACCTCAACTACAAAACCGGCAAGAGCGGCGGTGGATTCGACAAGTTGGCATTCAAGGAATTGCCCGCCGAACAACAACTCGCCTCCGATGCTGATGTCGACATTACATTGGAACTCAACCGACGCGGAGATGACCGAGTTAAGCGCACCATCGACGTCCCCTGGTATGGGGGCGGGATGTCTTACGGTTCCGTCTCTGTCAACGTCATGATGTCACGTGCACTCAATGCGAAGAAGTGGAATACGCTAATGTCCACGGGCGAAGGTGGATACCCACCTCAATTGTACGAGTGCTCGGACCACGTNATCACTCAGGTTGCAACCGGTTACTTCGGTGTCGAAGAAAAATCAATTCAGGCCACACCGATTGTTGAATTCAAGTACGCACAAGGTGCAAAACCCGGATTGGGAGGACACTTATTGGCAACAAAAGCCGGAGAGGAAGTCGCCAAGATGCGCGGCAGTGTTCCGTTTGTTAGCCTGTTCAGTCCCTTCCCCTTCCACTCAACCTATTCGGTTGAGGACCATATGAAACATTTGGACTGGATCAAGACGGTCAACCCGACCGCGATGATGTCGGTCAAGGTCAGCACACCTCACGATGTGGACATGGTGGCTGTTGGATCGTATTATGCCGGAGCACACATCGTTCACTTGGACGGTTCCTTCGGTGGCACCGGTGCAGCACCTGAAATCGCCAAGAAAAACATCGCCATGCCAATTGAATTGGCGATTCCCAAGGTTCACAAATTCATGCAAGACGAAGGCATTCGTGACAATGTCACCCTCATTGCGAGTGGTGGTGTACGGACGGCTGACGATATTGCCAAGGCCATTGCTTTGGGTGCAGATGGTTGTGTACTCGGCACCAGCGATTTGGTCGCAATGGGCTGTACTCGTTGCTCCAATTGTGAAGGTGGACCGAGTGGTCGAGGTTGCCCATGGGGGTTGACCACGACAGATGCAGAGTTGCAAGAATGGGTTCAGCAAGCTTGGGGTGCGGACCGATTGGACAAGTACTACACTGCGCTTGCAGGCCGATTGAAGGANATTCTTCGTANCCTTGGATTGTCAAGTATCGGTGAATTGCGTGGAAGAACGGATCTGTTGCGCTACATGGCTGGGGGTGAATCTTGATGCATGCAAACATGCCAGGTACACCGAAGCAAAATGTGGACGTGGTGGGNCGCCCACGCGGCGACGTTCCAGCAAATCCTGAAGCCGTGGTTAAAGCCCGCAAAATGCTGACCGATTCATTGCCAAAAATCGAGATGAACGAAGCCGATGCGGCCGAGGGCGGTTGCGGTGTGGTCGGGTTGGCCAGTGAAGTGCCGATTGCCGGTCGACATTTGTTCAAATCCCTTGAGCAAATGCGAAACCGAGGCAATGGCAAGGGCGGTGGAGTTGCAATGGTTGGACTCGACCCCGCACAATTCAATACCTCGCAAGAGGTACTCGAGGACTCCTATCTCGTCGCCATCGCTTGGGTGAATGATGGACACAGAGAAGAAGTTGAATCGAAGTACATCAATCCGGTTTTTGATGTCCTCCATACCTTTGACATGCCCGTTCTTGATGATTGGAAGAGNTTGCCCGCGTTGGAAGTATGCCCTCCTGCGGTGACCTGCTATTGGGTCCGNCCGACGGAAGCAGGGATTGCGTCAATGTTTGACGAATCCGAACTCAANCCAGGTGATTTTGCCGATGAAGAAGCCATCCACTCCGAGTATGTTTACCGCAATACCCACAAGTTGAATGTCGAATTTTATGCACAAGATGGNCGCGCTGATGCGTTCGTATTGAGTCATGGAAGAGACATGCTCATCTTGAAAATCGTCGGCTATGCTGAGGACGTCATCAAGTACTACTGCTTGGACGACTTTACCGCCCACGTCTGGATCGGTCACCATCGCTATCCAACTCGAGGTCGAGTCACACACCCTGGCGGAGCNCACCCGTTCGGACAAGGCATCGATGTGGCATTGGTTCACAATGGAGATTTCAGCAATTACGTGTCCGTCAAGGATTACTTGGCCCAACGCGGAATGGAACCGTTGTTCTTCACAGATACTGAAGTCGCCGCGCTTGGATTTGATTTGCATCATCGTGTCTATGGATATCCAATGGAATATCTCATTGAATCACTGGCACCGACCAGTGAATTGGATTTCGTCATGCTCCCCGAAGAGAAACAAAAGGTGTATGAGGCCATTCAGAAAACACACATTCACGGCTCCCCCGATGGACCTTGGTTCTTCATCATCGCACAAGGTGCGGGTAAAGGTCATCATCGATTGATTGGGATTACCGATACGAGCATGCTTCGGCCTCAAGTATTCGCTTACCAGCGAGGCGAGGCTGCCATTGCGTTTTGTGCCAGTGAGAAGCAAGTGATCGATGCAGTCATGGAAAGTCTCTCTGCGGAGGACTCCAGATTCTGGCGACGCTGTGATCGATATTGGAATGCTCGTGGAGGTTCGTATACCGATGGAGGTGCCTTCCTGTTTGATGTGACCAAAAAGGATGATGGGAACTTTGAGTTAATCATGACCGACAAGTTTGGTGGTTTGGTTGACACACACCCCAATGGCGATTATGCTGTGATGGATGCAGCCATGACCAGCGAGGTTGAATGGCCGGAAGACGGTGATGCAGTTGCACGTTTCGAGGCCAGTGTTGAGGCGTTGCAAGGGATGGATTGGGCTGCAGCCAAGACCATGTTATCTGAAATCAATACCTACTCTCAACAAGTGAGTCGAACGGAAGCGATTGCATGTCTACAGTTGCTATTGGACCGGTGTTATTCCACTGGAAACCTACGAAAGAGCCGATGGTTGGATCATGTCGAGGACACCCTGGTAGANATTCTACGCAGTAGTGTTTCTACACCTTGCGAGAATTTTGTCGGACAAAAGACACCAGGGCACCGTCCTGAACCGGAAAACACCGACCAAGCGATTGTGATCGACGCTCGCCCCTATCCAATTGAAGGACAGGACAGTTTGGCCCGCGAATTGGTGGAGCTGCACAGCATGGGATGGCGCAACTTCCACGTTGTCCTTTGCCATGGACACCGATTCATCGGCAATGGATTTGGCATGGAAACCCATGATGTTCGCATTGATGTATACGGAAGTGTCGGCGATTACCTTGGCAGTGGAAATGATGGAATGACCATTCACATGCATGGGAATGGACAGGACCAAATTGGTCAGATNCACAAGCGAGGATCNACGATTGTCCACGGTGATGTTGGGCAATGCTATGGATATGGAGCCAAGGGTGGNAAATTGTTCATTCGAGGCAACGCTGCAGGCCGACCCATGATCAACAGTGTCGGCAGTCCGAAACTGGTCATCAACGGAACCGCTCTGGATTACCTTGCAGAATCGTTCATGGCAGGAGATCCACTAGAAGGCGGTGGATTTGTCATCATCAATGGAATCGAGTACGATGAGAAAGGAAACCTCCAGTCCATGGAAACCCCTTATCCAGGTGGCAACTTGTTCAGTCTATCGAGTGGTGGAGCCATCTATGTTCGTGACCCCCACAGCCGATTGAGTGCAAGTCAACTGAACGGTGGAGATTTCACTGATTTGACCGATGCTGATTGGCAAATTCTAGAGCCCTTGCTAATGGAAAACGAGGGNCACTTTGGAATTCAATTGGCGGCCCTGTTAACGGTTGAAGGGGAAGTNNGGGCACCCGGTGAGGTGTATCGAAAGATCATTCCGCTGAAGAACAAAGCACTGTCTGTTGANGATGGTTGGGCTGCCAAGCACGATTGATGAATCGTAAACCGTAAAGAAGGGGCGACAAACGCACCTCCATGCCCAAGGTTCGCAAGCCGAAGCGAGGTTGGCCTCGTATTCTCAAGCCGCGGCGGATGCGNCGACGGTTTCGTGAACCCAACAGTGGCCATGGGCTTCCACCATGTCCGCATTGTGGGTTGTTTGCCATGAAAAGAGACGATTCACGAAGTGAAATTTACTGTACAGAATGCGGTGGAATTCTGGGGAACTGAACAGAGAACTCTTGACCCNNTGTCCATTCGCATCAATCCCGCTGTGATGATGACTTGATGCTCGCGGCTCTGCCGCTTGATTGATGGGCGAGCTGAGCGGGACCCTCAAATGCTACCATGTGTAGCCTCCTACATGCAGCCGGGAGTACCGCAAGTGCCCACCGGCCCTCAGATTGTCGGCATGACACAGCAACCACCCGGCACCACATTGGTTTTGCAAGAAGCCGTTCAACTGTCCCCTGCGCCTTCAAATTTGCAAATGGCTCGACCGAGTAAACCGTGGCGAATGTATGGCCGTATTGTCGGTTTGGTCATTCTCTTGTTCATGTTTGAGACTTTTTTCTTCTATGGTTGGGCTTTAGCGATGTATGGTGATGCTGCATCGGGTGCAATTTCATTCATCTGCGCAATCCCATGGTTACTTTGGGTCGTGGGGGTCCGGAAACCCAGAGCGGTATTGCTGGAAAGAGCGGTTCCTGACACCAATGGAACTCAATTGCATGTCATTACGACACAAAGTGGATCGCTTCAAACNCCAATGCCAACAAGGTTTGATCGGCACCTGATTCGTGATGATTCGGTATTGGATGTACCCTCAACCATCGCATCTTGGGTCGTATTCACATTGACGATTATCATTTCAATCGGACTTTGGGCTACGATTATTGTCGGAAGTGAGATCGCCATTATGTTGGCATTTTTGGCACTCATTCCGGTTATTGTCGTTGGATTTAGCATTCCTGTAATGGCGTGGTGGTCCCATTCGACCAATCGAATTGGATTGCCAACCCGACGCCGCGACGCCGAAACATGGTTGATGGCAGGCATCTTCTCAACCATTCCTGCCCTGTTCATCAACAGTATTTTCTTCCCGGAAATTGTGCTTTTGTTTGATCCTGATATCAGCGCCGAACAGATGGAAAATCTCGGAGCAGTGATTTCGGCCCCGGTGGGCGAGGAAATTTGCAAGGGATTGGCCATCCTGTACTTTGCCTCCAAAATCAAGTCTCCAAAGCATGGGTTCCAAATTGGATTTACCGTGGGTTTGGGTTTTGCAATCCTAGAGAATTTGATGTATGTTCTTGGTACAGCTGGAAGCCCGATGACCATTTTCATTCGGGGAATTGGTTCAATTCCAGGACATGCCGTATGGACCGGATTAACAGGAGGTGCGATCGGTTGGACAATGATGAACAAAAGAGCCAATGATTTGCACATTGCAGCACGGGCTGGGATTCAAATTAAACCCCCTGAAAGTGAGCCTACACAATGGAAATTGGTGGACAACAAAACCGGCGCATTGATTGAAACCGCAGGTCAAGAAATGCAAAGCGGAGTGGCAGTCACACCATCGGGCATTGAAATTTGGAAACCTATCGAAAGCATCATTCAGAAAGATCCTGTACTGAAAATTCCGTTACCAAAAAACATCTTTTTTGCATTGATCTTGGCCATGGTCGGTCACGCCTCATGGAATGGGACGTTTACCGTATTCGCAATCTATGCTGAAAATACAGGGATGGCCCTCATGGTTGAAGTCATATTGTCGATTTTCATCATGGCTGCAATGGTCCTCGGTGTATTGGTCATAGGATCGGGTTTGTTACACAGTGTTCGTTCTGCACCTGATGGGTCTCAAGTGGACGATTACCAATCTGAATTGGCTTCGATTACGGCTGGAAACCAATCCTAAAGAAGTCAGTGATTTCTGTGACTTACAGTCAAAACATTGAACCGCATTCTCCATTTCAAAAGGTCGGCGGATTGGAATGAATCTCGAAATGGTGGGTGGATTTAACCAAACAAACCTGCTGATTTCAGTTGCGCTGGTCATGATTCTAATGGTGATCAGTCGAATTCGAAAAATTCTCAATGAGTCGGGTACTTGGGCGGCCGCAATCATGGGACTTGTAGTCGCCATCGGTGGCCATTGGACTTGGTTGGTCACTCTACTCGCATTTCTAAGTGCAGGGTTCTTCGTGACACGATGGCGATATGGTGAGAAGAAAGAGATGGGATTCAACGAAGGAGAAGATGGTGAACGCGATTGGACCAATGTGATTTCAAATGGGGGTGTGCCGATGCTCATTTCTCTGTATGCATTCATGACTGAAGATTGGCAAGAATTGCTTCCAATCTTCGTCGCTTCCGTCGCCGTCGCCACCTCCGATACTTTCGCTAGTGAGGTTGGCTGTCTCGACAAGCGAGTCTACATGATTACGACTCTCAAAAAATGCGAACCTGGACTGAATGGAGGGTTCAGCCCCAATGGGCAAATCGCAGCATTGGTGGGTGCACTCCTGATTTCATTGGTTGCCACGGCATTGGGAATGTTGGTCGGTGCTGAAGCCCTTTCATCNCCNGTNGAGTTNATTGTCAGCATCTCAATCATCGGCTTTTTNGGTTGCCAGGTCGATTCTTTACTCGGTGCACTGCTCGAAAATCGCGGGTACATTGGCAAAGGAACAGTCAATACATTGGCCATTGCAACAGGGGCAATAATCGCCTGCTATTTTCATCCGATTATTGGATTTTGAACGGCGGCCCTTAGGGCCGCCGGATTCATCTATGCGATGTGTTTGGCCGAATCATGCATCCGAGACCCGAGGTTCGCCCCTTGCGACGGATGCTGGTCCTATTCGTGGTCTTGCTCGCAATGCTGGCGATTCCTGCCCAAAGTACAGCCGATGATTTCCCGACGGGACCTGGACTCGATTGGCAATTCCCAGATTCCCATGGAATGTACATTGTCGGTGCGGGAGAACAAACCTCGTTGGACCGTACATTGCCCAGTGAAACCGGGCAACCCGATGGAGATCTTGAGTTTGGATATTTCCCGACCCCACAAAATTTGCTTTCAATCACAAGTATTCCTGCAACCGAAGCGACGTTGATTCAAGGGAATCTAACCGTGCAACTGTATGCGGGNCTATATGCTCAGGGGACACAATGCAAGGGACAAAATTTTGGATTTGGCGCTGGTGAAACCACGTTCTATGCCACAGTGATGGTGGGCAGCAGTTTGGTGCTTGACAATGAACCGAGTGAACCACAATTTTTGGAGTATGATTGGAACAATGCGCAGTTATTCACCATCACAGCNCCCATTGACACCATGTTGAATATCGACGATACCATCACACTCGATTTGTCGGTTCAACACAATTGTAACGCGGCAAATGGGCACTTGTTTTGGGATACGTATGACTTGCCCAGTGGCATTCAAATTGATGCAGAAATGCTGACCCCCTCGCTAAACATCTCAGTCAGCTCAAACGGGCTACCCCGGATTGAATTCACACCCCATTCACCCTTCGGTTCAGACGACTACAAGGAACTCAAAATCGATGTGATTGGCCCACTCGACTCATGGGAGCAAGGTGTNCATTACCCGATTCCACCGGAAGAGGAACAATTCCAAGATCGGTTTACCATGGATGCAGAAAAACCACCTCATGGGTCNAGACAAACCGATACTGGAAAGATGGCTTGGACTTGGATTACAAAAGATCCACTTGACCAAGGGATGTATGTGATTGACGTCTGTGCTACCATGGCAGATGGGATTTACACCATTGATTGCCATTTGGTCGGAGTATTGCGATTTGAGGTGGAGGAAAGCCCCAGCGCTTGGTTGGAATCAGGATGGTTTGCGGTGATGCCAGTCCTATCGGCACTGGGATTATTCGGATTTTTCTTCCAAACTCGAATCCCTCCTTGGCCGGCTTTGTTGGTGATTGCTCTATTGGCAGCAACCACCATGGCTTCCTTGACGGCCCTGCCAGACATTGGCCCAGGGGAGCAACAAAACGAATCCAGTGCCCCCNATTTTATCTTGCTCAAACACGGCAATGGTAGTGCGAATCTCGGAGATTTACTNGATGGAAAGGATGCGCTGATTCTGGGTGTATTCACTGCAGGTTCACCCTCTGCGGATTTACAGATGCAGGACTTCATCGATGTTCGTGAGAAATTGGGTGATTCGGTTTCCTTTGCTCAAATGATTACTGGAGAAAGTGTCGAGATTTACGATGGAGACAGTCATGCTGCCAAATTGAATGGTTCTTGGCCGTTGATGATTGATGAGGCCGATGGTGCCGTTGCCAAGCAACTCCCCAATGGAATGGAGGATAGTGTCATTGTGATCGACTCTGCAGGATTCATCGTCGCATGGCACTCGTCAACAATGAACCCCATTGATATCGAAAAGTCGGTTGATGTCGCAAACTCCGGAGGGGGTCGAACTCCACTCGAGTTCTTGCAATTGTCAAGTGTTTTGGTGTTCCTTCCCTTGTTACTTCTCGGACTGCCCAAAGAGCGTATTGAGGCCCCAGAAACGGTCATGATTCCGGCAGCCGGTTGGTTAGGGACGATCGGTTCTGCTGCGATTGGCTTCACCATTTGGGCGCTACCCGTTGCCATCTTGGGCACCATCGGTGCTTCGATTTGGATTTGGGTCCAAGCTGTACTCATCGGTTGGTTGTGCTGGCAAACAATTGCCATGCTGATTTGGCAACGGATTCCCGAAGTAGATTGGATCTCAAAGCGAACATACAATCTGCTCCCTGAGGACTATAGAGCGTGGCGTTCCGAGGAAATGTGGTCTTGGGATACACGTATGGGACACTGGTTGGCCTGGCTCACTTGGCTCGCCATGCCGACCCTTGTAAGCCAAGGATTTGGTTCAAGAATGGCCGCCGGAGGCATGGGATTCTTGACCGGACCCCTGATGCTGATTGCATTCATCTTCATGGCCGGGATTGTGTCTCTACTTTTCCGACTCGTCGCATCTTGGGGTGGACCATTGTCTCGCCTCGGAGGCACATTGGCTAGACCTGTAGTCGTACGCAGTTGGGGAGCCATCAACGTCGGAATCGTAATCTGGCTCATCCTCTGGTTCAGTACCAGCAATCTACTGGGATGAATCACAGTTTTGAAACCAAGTCAAACAAGACTGCTTTCGGATCATCTGCCTTGGTAACACCACTGGCTAGAAGCACGCCTTCAGTTCCCAGCTCAATGGCCTTGGCCACATCCGCACCGTTCTTGACTCCCGCGCCACAGAGTACGCGGACATTCGAATTGGCTGCCTTGACAACTTCAGCGGTACCCGACACAATGCCCGGATCTGCAGTCGTCACACTGATGTCTCCACCAATGAGTTCTGGTGGCTCTACAGCGATGAAAGTTGGAGAAAGCGCAGCCAGTGCCCGAGCTTCATCGATGTCTGCAGCGCACGCGCACACGGGGAAATCGTCAGGAAGTTGAGCGAGTAGTGACTCGACATGGCCCATCTCGACCTTATGCTCTGCGTGGTTGATGATCGAGCCTGTAGCACCATAGCCCATTGCAGTCTCTGGATGCAGCCAGCCTGTGTTTGAACCCCAACCGATTGGATCCAGATGTTGGGTCCAAACTTCGAGAGACGGAGCGGCAGCCTTGACNGCACTCAAGTCGAACGNAGAGACCACGGCAACCATCGTCGCATCTGTCGTTGCATCGACTTCAGCCATGGCTTTGGCAAGAGTNACCGCGGCATCTCCTTGGGCTGAAGCATATGTTTTGAAATTGACAACGATGAGGGCGCTCATCAAACCCTGCGAGATGAAGGAAGATGTTCAATCTGCCGTCGGGAACATACCGCCATTTTGCGCATGGCCAGCAGGAACGATTGCATCATGATCAACGACGACATTTTGCAAATTACAACCTTCACCAATCTGAGCGTTTTGTCCAATCATGCAACCTGATATCGAGGTGCCTGAACCAACGGATACTGAATTTAGTAAGGCNCTACTTACAATGTTGCATGCATCTCCAATATTGCAATCAGAATCGACTGCGGAGCCCGATACTTTAGATGTTGAATCTACGACCACACGATCTCCAAACCAGTTGTTCTGTTCTGCAGAATTACCACGGACCCAAGCTTGGTTTACAATGGATGTTTGAACGGCTTCAATGTAGGATGGAGGGGTGCCTGCATCCACGAAATGGCCCTCGAATGGGAATCCTGACAACTCGCCTTCTTCGGCAAGGACTGGGAATACCACGCGCTCCATGCTGAATGCGCCTTGGGGCATTCGATCGAATACTTCGGGTTCGAGCAGATAGGTACCTGCGTTGATGAGATTGGAATAGGCTTCTTCGCGCGGAGGTTTTTCCTGGAATCGACGAATACGGGTCGAAGTTGAATCGAAATCGGCGACTCCAAAGCGACTGGGGTCTTCGACCTCCCACAAAGAGATTGAAGCAAGTGTCCCCGATGCTTTGTGTGCAACCAACATTTCATCGACTCGCAAACTGGTCAGCAAATCTCCATTGATCACACAACAGGTCCCCCCACTAAGATGCTCGCGGCAATTGGCGATGGCTCCACCCGTCCCGAGGGGTTCCGTCTCCTCAACGATGACAACTTCGTAGGGTAAATCAAGTGACGCGAAATGTTCTCGCATTTGCTCAATTCCATAGCCGGCTGCAATCAGCACTTTGTCGACCATCGTTTCGGGGAGAATACTGACAACATGCTCAATCATCGTTCGATCTAGAATCGGAATCAGTGGTTTCGGGACATGCAAAGTCCAAGGACGCAAACGCGTACCGAAGCCTCCAGCCAATACGATGACGTCCATCGACCATCCGAGGTGGACTTCCCTCAAGTGCCTTGCTGACCGTCGATGATTCTCAAGCGGGTGTGGCGGAGTGTTCAAAGAGCGACTTTCGGTCGAACGCCCATGAACATCCACGAGTATCAGGGAAAGCAACTGTTCCGAGAAGCAGGCTTGTCGGTACAAGACGGAGTGCATTGTATGTCGGTCGACGAAGCCTTGGCTGCCTACGATCGTTTAGGCAGCAAGGTTGTCGCTGTCAAAAGCCAAATTCACGCTGGCGGCCGAGGAAAAGGTACACTGTACCATCCTGAGAGCGGTGACATGGTCATGGAAGGTGGAGTCAAAATCGCCTTCAGTCGGGAAGATGTTGAGAAATATGCTGAAAATATTCTAGGCAACATTCTCGTCACAAAGCAAACCGGTTCCGAAGGAAAAATGGTCAACAATCTCTACGTTGAAGGGGGTTGCAACATTGCTCACGAATATTATCTCGCAATCTTGGTTGATCGTGAAGAGAAGATGCCTCTGATTATGGCTTCAAAAGAAGGTGGAGTGGATATTGAAGAGGTGGCTGAAAATACACCTGATGCTATTTTCAAAATCTATGTTGATCCCGTCGCTGGCTTGCAACAAGCGGATGCGGAAGGATTGGCAAAATCACTCGACTTGACAGGCAAAGCCGTTGATTCGTTCGTCGAGAATGTCACCGGTTTGTTTGAATTGTTTGTTTCCAAGGATTGCTCGATGGTCGAAATCAACCCAATGGTTCGTACCGAAGAAGATGAAATCGTGTTGCTAGACGCCAAAGTTGGATTTGATGAAAATGCATTATTCCGCCACCCTGACATCATGGAATTGCGTGATTTGTCAGAGGAAGAGCCGACGGAGGTTCGAGCAAAGGCGGCCGATTTGTCCTATGTCAAACTCGATGGGAACATTGGATGCTTGGTCAATGGTGCAGGTTTGGCGATGGCGACCATGGATGTCATCAAGCTCTACGGAGGAGAGCCCGCCAACTTCCTTGATGTGGGAGGTGGCGCCAATGAAGAACAGGTGACCACTGCGTTTGGCATTATCATGGAAGATCCCAATGTCAAGGGNATTCTTGTCAATATCTTCGGTGGAATCATGCGTTGTGACATCATTGCAAGAGGTGTGATTGCAGCAACTCAGGCNCTTGAACTGGAGGACCCGCTTGTGGTCCGATTGGTCGGCACGAACTTTGAGGAGGGACGNCGAATTCTCTCCGAAAGTGGANTNAACATTCACACGGCTGAAACCCTCGCTGAAGGGGCCAAAAAGATCGTTNAACTTGTCGGAGGTGAGGCTTGATGGCCATTTGGATTGAAGAGAATGCAAAGGTGCTCGTACAGGGCATTACTGGTAATCAAGGAACATTCCATGCCACCAAGATGGTCGAATATGGCACCAATATTGTCGGTGGAGTGACTCCAAGAAAAGGTGGACAAACCGTTGACTTAGGAGCCGTACAGGCACCTGTTTGGGATGCGATGGCCGAAGCGATTGAAGCCACGGATGCGGATGCGAGTGTCATCTACGTCCCACCCCGATTCGCAGGAGCCGCAATCATCGAAGCCGCGGATGCGTTTGCATCGATTCGGGGCAATGGTGTCATCGTCTGCATCACAGAAGGCATTCCAACATTGGACATGGTGAAGGCCGCAGAACACGTGGCAAAGTATCCCGATGTTCGTCTGATTGGACCCAACTGTCCAGGAATTATCACACCAGGAGAAACGGGTGGGGCGAAGATTGGAATCATGCCCGGACACATTCACGCAAAAGGACGAATTGGAATTGTCTCAAAGTCGGGAACCCTGACCTACGAAGCTGTGGCTCAGGCGATGAGCATCGATGAGGGTCAGAGTACGTGTGTTGGAATCGGAGGTGACCCTGTCAATGGGACTGGATTCATCGATTGCTTGGCTGCGTTCGAAAATGATGAGCAAACCGCTGCAGTTGTCATGATTGGTGAAATCGGTGGGAACGCTGAGGAAGAAGCCGCAGCATGGGTTGCTGACAACATGACAAAGCCCGTGGTCGGCTTTGTGGCTGGAATGACTGCACCTCCCGGGAAACGCATGGGTCACGCGGGGGCAATCATCAGTGGTGGAAAGGGAACGGCTGCAGAAAAGGTCGCTGCCATGGAAGCTGCGGGCATCCGCTGTGCCAATGATCCATCTGAAATTGGTGCAGTATTGCTGGAAAGCCTCAAGGCTGCAGGTCTTCGCTAAATTAACATGGAGTTTGCAGCGCTCGCACCCATTCTCGTGGTCCTAGTCCTCGGTGCAATGTCACCTGGGCCATCGCTGGCCGTCCTCCTCCGCAACACCATGGAAGGTGGTAAAGCACGGGGAGTATCTTGTGGAGTCGGTCATGGAATTGGGTTTGGAATCTATGCCTTTGTTGCAATTGCTGGAATCGCACAACTGAAGGCAAGCGCGAGTGAAGCTGCGACCATTTTAGAACTCACAGGTGGATTGTTTCTTATCATCCTAGCCGCAATGATGGTCAAAGGTTCTGATGAAGAATTAGAACACAAGCATTCCAGCAAGCGTGGCTTCACCGAAGGATTTCTAATCGCTTTTCTNAATCCAAAGATTCTGGTATTCCTCATTGCCATTTTCAGTCAATTTGTCCAACCTGATTTCACATGGAGTGAGCGATTAATCATTGCAAGTATTGCCTTGTTGATTGATGGGGGTTGGTATGTATTGGTCGCCCTGGTGATTTCAGAAACACCCATTCTATCCATGTTGAAGCAACATGAACGAGGTTTTGAATTGACCATGGCAATCGTCCTATCTGGACTAGGGATCTGGATCCTAGCCTAATCAACGTGGTGGGCCCTTACGCTTAGGGGGGCCACCCTTGGGACCTCGACTGGGAGGGCCACCGCTGGGACCTCGACTGGGGGGGCCACCGCTGGGACCTCGACTGGGGGGGCCACCGCTGGGACCTCGACTGGGNGGGCCACCGCTNGGNCCTCGACTGGGAGGGCCACCACTGGGACCTCGACTGGGAGGGCCACCACTGGGACCTCGACTGGGAGGGCCACCACTGGGACCTCGACTGGGAGGGCCACCACCCGGACCACGGGATGGACCTCTGGGGGGCCCACCAGGACCGCCACTTGGACCGCGTGAGGGTGGACCTCCAGGGCCACCGCTTGGAGGACCACCTCGGCGAGGTGCGGGTTCCTCGTAATCATCCTCATCATCATCAATGAATTGGGCCCCACATCCTGGACAACTCGAGTCGGATTCTCGGATGGGGTAATACCCACAATCATCACAGGCGAACAACTCTTCATCATCATCAAAATCGTCATCGTCTGCTCCGTCTGGAGAATCTCCCCAAACCAAATCGATTTCTCCATCCATTGAGCGGAACAAAGCAATCTCAATTCCAATATCAAAGCCCTTCAGTGCCAATTCGGTTGCAATGGCGTGCTCAAAGGCGTTCGACAAATCAGGTGGAGTATCCAAAACTCGACCATCATCAATGTAGGTGACGTTGACTTGAATGGTATCATCATCAGTGAGAGCCACCTGTGGAGATTCGACTGCAACACCACGCTTTCGTGCAACACGCCGTGTGGCAACTTCTGCCATTCTTCGCAGTAGAGAGGTTGAAGGCTGATTTGATTTGGCTCGNTTCTTTTCCAACCCGACATCGTCACCATCATCCAGGAATCGAGCAGAACCACTGGATGTCGCCAAATGACTGGGNACNTCTCCNCCCGACANNCCNGCCAANACNCCNCTGGCNGTTTGTTGGTTCATGGCCANCCATTCATTTCGNGCATCGGCNTTCTCCGCTTTTTCTGCCTCGACAATTCGATCCACGACCTGATCGGTCACCGAGGAATGGGGTGAAGCCGGAGCTTGTTGTGGAGCAGTGGGTGGACTTGATGCACCAGTCATTTGACCCGCGATTTGGTTCAAGAAATCGGAAGGAGATGCACCTGCAGTTCCTCCTGCCGCATCTGTGGCCTGCATATCATGCGTCGCTTGAACGGCTTGTGAACTGACCACACCGAAGTTTCGGCCGCCCATCGCACCGGAATTTGAGGGGTCCTGTCGAGAACCGCACTCAGGACAGAAAAGGGAATCATCAGGGATTTCTTCCGAACACACCTGACAGTACACAATCCCACCCCTATGGGTGGGAGGGCCATGCTCTCTTTTGAAAAGGTTGTCTAGATTGATTGCCCACACTGTCAAGAACACGAGCCCCTTAGAACGGTCGAGGGGATGCAGTGGGGGACCTCATTAATGCGGAAATTGATGCGTTATTGAAGGACACTTCACGTTCGTTCTTTGTGACCCTAGAGATGTTGCCAAAGAATATTCGCAGACAGGTCGGCTTGCTCTACTTACTCGCCAGAGTTGCCGATACCATCGCCGATACGAAAACGGGTTCCGCAGAACATCTGATCGAGGCACTCGCTCAGTACGACGAGGTGGCCCAAGGAAATTCAAACCAATTGCCTGATTTTACTGAAATCGCCTCTTTGCAAGAACATGAAGGTGAAGCCCGTCTGATGGAAAATGTTGGAATGGCAATTTCAGCCTTGGATTTGTTTGATGATAAAGACAAGATGTTGATGCGTGAATGTCTCGCCATCATCATCTCAGGACAAACTCTGGACCTGCAGCGATTTGGACCCGCCAACGAAACCGGTTCAGTATCACCTCTTGAGACCGATGATGAGTTGGACGATTATGCATACAGGGTTGCGGGAAGTGTTGGTGATTTTTGGACACACATGACCTGCAATCATATCCTCAAGCGAACCCATTCAAGTGGGCCCAAGAGAGAACAGCTGTTTGCCCTTGGAGTGCGATTTGGAAAGGCACTTCAGATGATCAATATTCTCCGAGACATCCCTGAAGATTTGCGATTTGGTCGATGCTATATACCGGTACACTCCTTAGAAGATATCGGATTGGAACCCAGTGATTTACTCCGATCTGAAAGCATGGAAAAATTCCGGCCCCTGTACAATCGATATCTGGATTTGACAGACGAACATTTGGAAGCGGCTACCCAATACATCGCAATGCTACCCTATTCGCAATTTCGACTGCGAGCCGCCTGCATGCTTCCGGTCCTGATNGGCCAAAGAACCGTTGCAATGTTGCGAGAAGAGAATGTGTTGGATTCAGAAAATCGAGTCAAAGTCTCGCGCGATGAAATGAAGAATTTAATCTCGAAAACCAAACGCGCACTGATTTTACCTGGTGGTAGCCAGAGATTGATGAATTCAAATCGAAATCGCTGATTCTGAGTTGTCAGGAACTTTTTCACGATTCGGTCCCCAAAGGGGACCATTTGGACTTTTGAGGGGTGGGTTCAATAAGGAATGAGCCCACCCTGACACTGACGCGTATGTCTGAGACCGTGAACCAGCGTTCCTCCGAATTCCTAGATGAGTTCATTCTCATCGAGGATGAACCCGTTCGAAAGGGCGAGGAGGGAATGCCAGTCAACTCGCGATTAGAGCAATTGCGAGCGGCAGTTGTCGTTACACGAGAAGCCGTTCGAGCAGCCAGCATCACTGCNTTGGAATTGGCANCAGAATCTGCTCATTTCATGGGAGTCGTCAGTACAGGCGGCGAGTTGTTGAACCCCTTCGATAACATAGAAGCAGCGGTATGGGAAGAGGAAGATGTNCCCGACCAGATGTTGCAAGCNGCCTACGATTATTGTGAGGAGTTAACCAAGCGAGAAGCGGCAAACTTCTACCACTCGTTCAAATATCTGCCCAATGATCAGCGACGAGCAATTTGTGCGTACTACGCATTCTGCCGACGCGCTGATGATATTGCTGACGGCGACTACGTCGACATCTTCCCCGGAACCNAAGGTGCCAATGATCCTGAAGCCATTGATTACCGCCGGAAGCTGGAAGAATTGGCTGCAGCCAAGCCAGTCATTGAGCGAACCGAGTTTGAGGATAAGTTGGCACAATTGTTCTTCTTCCGCAAAAAACTCTCGACTGCATACAACTGCGTATCCAGTACAGATCCAATTTTCTTGGCCTTGAAGGATGTCGTCACCAAGTATGAGGTCCCTCGAGAATACATGGATGACCTCATCAGTGGCATGGAAGACGATTTGTACACGAATCGATACCAAACGTTCGAAGAATTGTACTCCTACTGTTACCGGGTTGCCTCTACCGTTGGCCTCGTATGCATCGGAATCTATGGATTAGAATGTACGGCTGCAGAGCGAGAATTCGCTGAAGCCTGGGGTATTGCAATGCAACTCACGAATATCCTTCGAGACGTTCAGGAAGATGCTGCCCGTGATCGAATCTACTTGCCCCTCGAAGACTTGGAGCGATATGGCATCACAGAGGAAGATGTCATGTCTGGTGAGAAATTGCTAGAGCACCCGGGTTGGAAGCCGTTTGTCGAGGAATACAGCCAGCGAGTCGCCAGTTATCGCGACAAGGGATTCAAACTCTTGCCACTGATTCCCAAACAGAGTCGCTACAGTCCAGCGGCGATGATGGCATTTTACAGCAGTATTTTGCGACGAATCGTAAAGACCGGTGGAGACGTCTTCACCGAGCGCGTAAAGTTGAGCAAGGCAGAGAAGTTGACATTGGCAGCAGGTGTGTATCTGCGCCACCGCTTCTTCTCTTTCTGAGCCAAACAAAACGTATGCTCACCTTTGGTGAGCAACGCAACCGATTAAGAATGACAGCAAGCGCGAGCAAATAGGAGAGGCCGAAGATGCGAATTGCAGTCCTGATTGAAGATCGGTGCAAACCGAATTCTCCAGCTTTCATGTACTTGCAAAAATATGCCGGAACCTGTGGTGCAGAATGCATCCAAGTCAATGGCAACAAATGCAAAATTCTCGAAAGCGCTTGCCCTCCCTGCTTGGTCCGAGCCAAACATTGTCCTGGCGATGCAGTCAAAATCATCAATCTCCCCGAAGAGTTGGATACCGACCTGACTCACCGTTATGGAGAAAATGGATTCAGGTTGTTTCGTTTACCGGCACCGAAGAAACTCGAAGTTGTGGGAATTCTTGGTGCCAATGGCATGGGGAAATCAACCGCAATCAATCTTCTCTCGGGTACACTGAGGCCAAATCTAGGCGACTGGTTGGTTGGCGATTTACCATGGGAAGAAGTTCTCCAAGCATTTCCGAGGGGTGAACTGCGTGACTTCATGACCAACGTAGCCGAGAATGGGGTCAGAATCGCCGTTAAACCACAATATGTCGACAAAATTCCGAAAGCTTTCGATGGTAAGGTGAGTGCCTTGTTGGAACGAATCGATCAGCGTGGCGTCATTGAACAAGTTAGCCAGGACCTCGGCATCGACCATTTGTTTTCTCGAAATTTACCCGAACTTTCGGGTGGTGAATTGCAAAGAGTCGCTATCGCAGCAACGCTGCTGAAAGATGCAGATGTATACTTCTTTGATGAGCCATCGTCTTACCTTGACATCCATGAGAGAATGCGGGTTGTCAAAATCATCCAGGAGTTGTCACAATCAGGAAAGCGTGTGATTGTGATTGAGCACGATCTCGCGATTTTGGATGTCATTTGTGATTTAATCCACGTTGTATATGGTGAGCGAGCCGCATACGGAATTTTCACACCTCCAAGGCAAACAAGAACGGCAATCAACGCTTATCTGGACGGGTATTTAGAACAAGAAAACATTCGGATTCGAGACAAGCCCATCCAATTCTTGCGAGGAAGGATGCGGGGAGAAGAAATCGGAGAGCCGATTCTAGAATGGGGTGACCTTGAGAAGACACAAGGCACATTCAATCTCAAAACCGAGCATGGTAAGGTGCACAGTTCGGAAGTGGTCGGCGTGGTCGGCCCCAATGCGACTGGAAAAACAACCCTGGTCAAGATGATTGCAGGCCAATTGGAAATGGATGATGGCTGGTGCACCATGGAAGCAAAGGTTTCCTACAAACCTCAGCATGTCAAGCCTGAATTTGCAGGAAGTGTTCAACTGTGGTTGGATAGCGAACTTGGAATGAAATGGCGCCAAGGTGAATTTCACACCACAGTGATACGACCATTGCAGGTTGACAAACTCATCGAACAAGATGTTCGACGTCTTTCTGGTGGTGAATTGCAAGCCGTGAGCATCGCGATTTGTTTGGGCAAAGAAGCAGACTTGTATCTGTTGGATGAACCCAGCGCTCACTTGGATGCAAATGCTCGAATGGAGGCCGCGAAGGCCATCCGAAAAACCATGGAAGTGAATGAAAAATCGGCGATGGTAATCGATCATGACATTTACTTCATCGATATTGTAAGTGATTCATTACTTGTGTTCGAGGGCGAAGGAGGCGTCTCAGGCAGGGCCGTAGGCCCTCTCCCATTACGCAAGGGAATGAATCGATTCTTAGAGCAAGTTCAGATTACCTTCCGCCGAGATCACGATAGTCATCGGCCACGAATAAACAAACTCGACAGTCGCAAGGACCGCGAACAGAAGTCCAGTGGCGAATATTTCTACGCGGGTTGATTCAATGCCAGTCATCCCACAACCCACTGGAATTCATGCGCGGAGCAGGCGCCGTTTGAGTGCCTCTTCTCTAGTCACATGGGAACGTTGCCGTCGTGATTGGTTTTTGACACGTCGACTTGGAATCCGGGTGGCTACACATCCGGAGATGTTACTCGGTCATATTGTCGAAGATGCGGCGACGGGAATATGGATGGAAAGACCGCACCCCACCGAAGGCATGCTTGAAGCAGACTCCTCTTGGGCACCCGGCCATGCTGGAGAACGAATGGCGATTGATTCGCTTGATTCTCTTGCCGTTTGGTTACGAACACTGATGCGACCGATTGTAGATCAAATCCTTGCGCAGGCAAAAGAAGCATGGAATAACTGCCTTTGGAAAGCGGATGGAAGAGATGTTTCGGAACTCAAGCGTGAAAAATTGAATGCCATGGTCAAGAATGCAATCAAACTTCAAATCGCCGAAGCCGAAGCCTGTTTGGAACAGAATGGTGGACCTCATCTTGAGGCATTTAGAGAAGCAGGAGACCCGTTTGGAACCCCCGCACCGTGCTGGGAAAAGGGCCACGGCAAGGGTTGGCAATCCAAAGGAGAACCCTGTACATGGTGGGAAGCTTGGGAAATTGCACGACCTTGGGCAAAGGATCCTCGACTCACTACTGCGCAGCGATTGTTTCACCCGGATGGATGGGCTGCCGGTGAACTTGATGTCGCTCATCGATGGAAAGGCACAGTACAAATTGTCGATATCAAAGCCAACCGTGGTCACGGGCGCAATCACGACGGGGTTGCGCACCAACTCCGATTCTACCAATGGTTGTGGCATGAAACTAGAGATCATCCACTGAAACCGAGTAATCGTGTCGAAGAGGGTTGCGTCGATGCTGCAAATTCTTGGCATTTGGCCGATGGCTTTGTTCATCGAGCAGAATTGATTGAGGACATCTCTGCTGAGACTGAGCGCCTCAAATCGATCCACTTTGAAATGTCATCTTCGAATATGGAGGATTTGAATCTCGCAGCCACGGAACCCTCTGAAGAAGGGGCACTGGGTTGTGCAATTTGCTGTGGAACACACACTTGCGATTATCCAAGAGGTGGACAAGAGCAACCCCTTCATTGTCTGATTCCAACCATTGAGAATGTGGAACCGATTGCCCCCTACGGAACCATTGCGGATTTACCCAGTCGCGTGACTGTCAAAGGGACCTTGCACGGACATTGGGGGCCGATTGCAAATCATTACGGAGACCCCGTCATTGGTGCAGCCATTACCGCAGGTGACAAAACCGCTGTCATCGAAGAAATGGGTATCGATCAATTTCCCGAATTGCACCAACATGAAGGCGAGGTAGTCATTGTCAACGCAGCACCAGGACAATGGAGAGGGATGATTCGCTTGTATCTTGACCAAGAGAGTGAAGTCATCCCACTCTCGGCAGCCGAGGAGATGGACATCACAAGAATCGGACTTATCCCGACGAGAGCCAATATTTGTGGAACGGTCATCAGTCGTGGACAAAACAGTGGAACGAATGCCAAGGGCAAGGGTTGGTCGATGGCAACCGCTCACGTTTGGGATGGCACTGGACTCACTGAAGTGGTCGCATTTGGCATGGGGCGAAGCGAAACGTTTGACAAATTACAGGTTGGCGATCAAATCAAACTCATGGCGGCAGAAATCGGATGGCGTGAAGGGACGCCTCAATTGCGAATCGACCCCCGCAATACTCGATTGATCGTAGAGGTACCGAATTCCAAGGAAACTCAATGATTCTCAACTTCCGCATGGTTCAAGGACGTTGACGCACAGCGATGCTTCGTGCCTGTACAGATTGTCGNTGAAGAGGACCTTTTGGTCAGTAAATTCAAACGATTNTCTGCTACAAGNTTGATTCAGTATCGGAACTGTCCTCGTTCATGGTACCACCAACGAATTGAGTTCCTTCGTGGACCGCAAGTACCGGCGATGATGCGCGGACACATTGTCGAAAATACCGTCAGCCGAGTATTTCGTGAAACACCTCTACTGGTTTCCGAATCGGATGCATGGGATGTCCTAGAAACTCCACTTGATGACCAACAGCGTCCGTCTCGTGATTCTGCTGAAGGTTACAAGGCTCCGAGCATTCAACCAGGGGAAGGTTTGGACTCGATCGAATCACTCCGAACATGGGCTCAGGCTCGATGTGATATCCACCTCCCGATGGTCAAGCAGATCCATGTCGAAGAATTCGAAGACAATCCGATGTCGATNGGTAGCGGTTCAGATTTGGATGATGAATTGATGCAGAAAATGGCCTATGCCACCATCGATTTTCACCTCACAGAAGTTGAACGCTGTTTGCATATGAATGGTGGGCCGAAACTGTCGGGATTTAGATCAGGAACTCGTCCAAAATGGCCTGCACCAGATGGTTTTCCATACGATTGGGACACCCCACACCCTGCTGCAACCACGGGTGACTGCACCCTAATGGAAGCTTGGGAAATTGCACGTCCATGGTTTGTCGACCCCGACGCAGGAACATTCAGTCTGGGAACCATTCACCCTGAACATTGGTTTTGGGGCGAATACGATTTTGTCTACGATTGGGAAGGACATGTTTCAATCATCGATCTCAAAGCAGCGATGGGAGACAACGATCGTTCATCCGGATATGTGCTGCAATTGGAGATTTATGCATGGTTGTGGTGGGAAACCCACGGGCGTTCTTCGCGCGTCCAAGACCTGCGAATCTGGTATGCAGGTTCCAATCAAGTGAAACAAGTCACGGCACCGGATGAAGAACGACTGTTGGAATTGGACGTTCAACTTCGTGAAACCTATGATTCACTCTTTGAAAATCGAAGTGAAGATGTTGTCGATTATCCGGCCAAACCGGCGCCACTTGAATTGTTTGAAGCGGGCGGAATCCACGTGGGTACGAGTGAGGATCCTCTCGCAAGATGCATCGATTGTACTCATCGAAGCATCTGTCCGAATGGAGAAAATCGAAGTGAATTGCCAAACATGGATCGTTTGCAACATGAAGGGCGACAATGGCCCATTACACCCTCAAATCAATTGCGTACAAGAATTAATATCTGTGGTGAAGTCACTGGACTGTTGTCCCCCCAAAGCGATGATGAAGGGAATATCCAAATCAAATTCAATCTACAACAAGGTGTGGACCGGGTCGAAGTGAAAAATTGCTATTTCCCGAAACCAAAACGAATTACACGTCGAATTGCAAATGGGGCACATGTACGCATTAAGGGTGGCCGACCCACAGAATGGAACCTGACTCCAAGTGTCGAATTGGATGACCTTTCAGAAATTGAAATCATCGATCCAAATGATGCCGATGGGGAACAAATTGTCGGGATGACCACAGCCGGTAGTGTGGTAGGCAGAGTCATGACGATTCGTGACACGACATGGCAGAAATTTCGCTCAGGTTCGGGCAAACCAAAATGGCGATTGACAATACAGGATGCCACCGGGAGCATTGACATCGTGGCCTATGCCTTTGCCGTCCCACCCAGTGCCCGTTCAGTTCGACCAGGGGATGAAATCGCCATTCTGAACGGTGTATACTCAGAATTCTTTGGACGGCCTGAGATCAAGTTCCAGAAGAACACACGCTTGGCAATTCTCAGTCGTCGTGAAGATTAACCACCGCTGGATACGATGATTAGTTCAATCTCAATGTCGCCAGTGATGGTAGAGGTATGAGGTACAATTTGATCCTCCACAACCGTGAGTACAGTTGAAGGTGGTATTTCCATTTTTTCAAGGACTTTGGCGATGGTCACAGGTGAATCGTACTGCTGAATTGTGCGTTCGCCTTCGTGGGTAATGCCAACCTCCATGCCGATCGGCTGAAGCCTTCCCTTGATGAGTGTTTGGCGCCGAGAGGGAGATTTGAACTCCCGCGTCACGAGAACAGTGGATTTCGAATCCACCGCAATACCGGGCTATGCGATCTCGGCTATAGTACGTCGAGGCTTATGCTTGAGATAAGTCTGACGAGTCTAAACATAGAAGCCGGCGCCCGAGTCATCTTCACTCAAATCAATGCCTGCAATTTCTTTCCCTTCCATCATTGAGAGTAAACGTGCAGCCATTTCTCGAGTGTTGTCAATGGGCAAATCAAGCCCCAATTCAAAGTCCAAACTTAGGCGGTGTGCTAGTCGATCTGCAGTCACAACATCGACACTGGTCCCCACCGTTTCTGCACAGTAGGCTGCGGCTCTCACACCACTCAACGGTGAGAGTGAGACAATGAGGCCCGCCAAGCCGAGCATGCCCCCAGAGGGCTGTTCTGAACTCACAAGAATTCCTCGCTTCTTCAACTCAGAGGTCGTATCTTCTGAAGGACTGGCAAGATGGATTTGTTCATCGCCAGGATTTGCACTCAATCCTGCAAGAACGACGGCGAATGGTGTAGAATGAGTTCGGGCCAGTTGCAAAATGGCTTCTGCAGTTTCATGTTGACCACGAGGAGTCATCGGCTGCCCATTTCCAGAGATGGTGATCACCGTTTGCGAATGGCCCAAATTAACGGAATGAATTGAGAGATGAGGAGGGACCAAAAAACCGTCTTCAAGTACGGAATGAGGAGGTAGATCCGGATGGATGATTCTACCAATCAGGTGTGATTCTAGCTCTTCATTGAGGGTATCTACCACGAGTTTTCCGACATTGCCCACACCGGGGACGGCCACGATAAGGAGTTGGTGCTCAGGCAATCCTTCTGTTCCAATCCAATGGACTGAAGCGGTCATTCTTGCTCATCCTCCGGGGAGGGCAATTGATCGACCCATTCTTCCGACTCTACGTTCTTTAATTTCCGCCGAAGATCTGCACGCGAATCTTCCGGTGAAAATCGCATGGGTACAGCAGCCTGTGCAGGCGCGCCGCATTCAGCACAGGTTTCAGACAAGCCATACGCACCACAGGCCGTGCATTTCTGCAATCGTGTCCGAGCCATAACGCGCCCCTTCTTTGCGAGGCCTTTGAACCTCTCTCTTGTTCAAGGGTTCATTGACGAGAGATTTCGACCTTACCGACATCGGCGCTGATGTGCTCTGAAATGGCAGCCTCCACCAAATCCCAGTGTGATTCAGCAACATCCCAATCGGGGGCTTTCAACTCAATCCTGTATTCAGGTGCACCGTCGTAGTAAGCCGAGACTTCAACCTCATCTTCCTTAGATGCGCAATCTTCCGCAGCAGAGAGCGCCTTTCGGATAATCTCAATCCCCTCACTGCCGTGAATCTGTATGTCAGCTGTGGCACGGATGTTGACGAATTCGGGGATGATGTTTTCAACGGCGGTCTCAATGAAAATGGCCATCCATTCCCCTTCAAATCCTTCATTTTTGAGTGCATCATTGTCGATGGCTGTTTCCTCAAATGCAGCATAAAGCCCACCAAAGGTTTCACTCAATTCTACACTCATTTCAGAAATCTTGTCATCATCCCAATTGGAACGTTCTCCAACAATGCGGAGCAATTGGCTGGCTCGTTGTTTATTCTTCCAGCGCTGAAGAGTATCCCTGCGACGCTCATCGCTCACAGATTTGATACTGAGTTCGACACTACGCTTGTCCTTCTTGACTTTGATGACCTTTGCAACAACACGTTGTCCTTCGCGAACAATAGATCGAATATTCTTGACCCAACCGGAGGCAACTTCACCAATGAAAATGAATCCTTCTCGGCCAGGGTAACCATCTAAATCAACGTAAACCCCGTTTTGCTTGACTGAACCGATGGTGCAAACCAAGAATTCACCGAGTTCCGGCCAAGTATCCTGATTCGACATTGCTTGACCCCCTTTACTCGAGGATCTCAGCTACGGTTGCGCCTGTAAGTTGCGCCTTTCCACCCGCGGGGCGGGCGAGAACTGAGCCACAAACACCGCAATTGATCACGGTGTTCGCTCGCTCGAAAATGATCTGCTCATTGCCACAATCTCTGCAATGTACACGAAGGAACTTACTGGTCGCCATTTGTTTCACCTGAATCACTTGTCGACGAGTTCGAATTTCTTCGCTCGCTTGCATGGAGGAGTATGTGCCTTACCGGTTTCTGTGCAACGGTAAATGATGTTGACTCGCTTGGTTGGCTTTTCACGGCCTTCGGGTTTAGGACGTGGGAAACCACGGTATCCAGCCATGACTCGACGGAAACGGCGCTGACCCCACTTCAATTCACTCGCACGGCGCTTCTTTACGCGCTCAACAGTATGCATGGTGTGGCGTCCAGCCTTGGGGCTGTAGCGCTTGACCTGTCGTGGCATTTTGACCATGGTTGAGCCTCCTCACCGTTGGGTGCGAGCCTGCGACCATCGACCTCTATATGAGGGTGTCGCGCACGATAGGACTGCAAAACAAGTGACTGCGCCGCAAAGTCGGTCAACCTTGATGAACCTAAACCAATGGCGTCGTCACATGTTCGGGATGTCGGACCCGCGGATTGGCTTTTGGCTACCGCTGGTCTTGTTCTGTCTTTCCATCGGATTCTGGTTCACCGATCGTAAAGATCCACGGAAAAGATTGGCAATTCCTGGATTTGTTCTATCCGTTGCATTGGTGGCCTCCTTCGGCATCACCACTCGTGGCGAGGATGGTCCAGAAACTGCTCTTCTTGCAGTATTCTTGCACATGCTGGTGCCCGTCACTTGCATGGCCGTAGGGACATTGATTGCCACCTTCTCAGGACCCTCCCCTGTTGGACCCCTTCCTCGTGGATTAAGGCCGATGGGATTTTTCATGGCCTACTTCGGTTTGGTTTGGATTGCATGGATGTTGATTTCCGAACCCCCCTCAGCCATCGCCAATGGAATCGGCCAAACCACCTGGGGGGCATGGGTCGATGCATTCTTGACGATTCTGATTTTGATCTCTGCACTTGCCGGCGCTTTCTGTATCATGATGGGTGAAGAGCGACACAAGGAGGCGCTAACCTTGGCAGGATTGACCATTGCGGGAGGGCTAATGTTCTACGAGATCATGCACAATGGTTCGCAGGGGATGGGTGCTTCAGGTTGGCATTCGATTCATTGGAGTGAACTGATGTTCTTATTCGGGGGGTTACTTGGAACCCTCAGCTCTGTAATCGCGTTCATTGCTTTGGTCTATATAGCCGAAAGGCGCGCTCCCGACCCTGATGTTGTCGCCCCTTTGACCGAGGAAGAAAAGAGTGTAGTTGAGGCCGTTCTGCGAACGAATCTCAATCTGATGGAGGGCGAAGAATGACGCAAAAGAAGGATGCTTGGTGGAAGCCAGTCGCGTTACTGATGCTGGTCATCGCCTTCGGCATGGACCTGTTGGTTTGGCAACTATCAGGTGGTGTTGAATTCTCTACCATCGCACAGGAAGCGATTCGAGGATTCATCTTGGCCTTCGGTGGCACCAGCATCGCCTTGCTCACAATCAGCCTCGGTTCCTTGCATCGCCATTCACAATGGAAAGAGCAAATCACTGGCTTGCTATTACTCTCTGTAATCGCTTTGTACTTGGCCCACTCTGAATATGGTCGATCCATTGACGGGATGCGGGAAGGCGGAACCATCCTACTTTCTGGACTCTCGGCAATGTTGGCCGCAGTGGGACTGGTATTCGGGTTGCTATTGGCATTGGTGACCGGAAGAGAACATGTCGCTGACCCTCTTTTAGAGATGGAGTCAACCGGTGGCGACGTCTCAATCGAACTGAATGAGTGAGCCAAGACGCCCGTAGGGCGGGTGACAACCCTGATATACAGAGGGTTGGTCGCCGAGCCGCTGAGGTGTCAAGATGAGTAAGGGTACTCCAAGCATGGGCAAGCGCCAGAAGTCCACGCATATCCGCTGCCGTCGCTGCGGACGCCACAGTTACCACAAGCAAAAGCGCCAATGTGCTTCCTGTGGATATGGCGTCACCTCCAAGATGCGTGGATACCGCTGGAACAAGCGAAAT
Source organism: Methanobacteriota archaeon (assembly GCA_002724815.1). Taxonomy (GTDB): domain Archaea; phylum Thermoplasmatota; class Poseidoniia; order Poseidoniales; family Thalassarchaeaceae; genus MGIIb-P. The sequence goes on from PBPV01000008.1 coordinate 35,521, forward strand.
CGCACCATGTATCAGAAGAAATGAGCGGTTTTCGTCCCTTTAGGGACGCCGTCAAACTCTAAAGCCGCCAGTCCGACGACGGGTCGGGTACCCTCATGTGTGGCATCATCGGTGTCGTCGCCCAAGTCGGGACCCCTGCGTCTCCTGTCATCTACGACGGACTGACTGTTTTGCAGCACCGCGGACAGGATGCTGCCGGAATCGTGACTTGTGACGGTGAGCAACTATTCCAGAGAAAGTCAAACGGTCTGGTTCGCGATGTTTTCCAACAGCGCCACATGGAAACCTTGGCAGGACACATGGGAATCGGCCATGTTCGATACCCCACTGCTGGAACATCTTCCTGTGCTGAAGCCCAACCGTTCTACACCAATTCACCCCATGGAATTTCACTTGCCCACAATGGCAACTTGACCAATGCGGACGAACTTAGAACACAGCTATACAGAGAAGATCTGAGGCATGTCAACACCAACAGTGACTCTGAAGTATTGATGAACATCTTTGCACACGAATTGCACAAGCGAGGGAAAATGTACATTGGTGAAGAATTGCATCTCGATGTGGCAGATATTTTCCATGCTGTCGCTAAGGTCCATGAGAGGTGCCGTGGTGGTTACGCCATCATCGCCATGATTACCGGTTATGGAATTCTCGGATTCCGTGACCCATGGGGGATTCGCCCACTGATTTTAGGTCGTCGTGAAGGTACGAATGGTGGGGAAGAATGGGTTCTCGCATCCGAATCGGTTGCCTTGCAGGCATTGGGTTGTGAAATCGTCAGAGACATCGACCCTGGTGAAGCTGTATTCATCACGGCTGGTGGACAGTTCTATGAGAAACAATGTGCAGAATCCCCAACTTATTCGCCTTGTATCTTTGAGCATGTTTACTTCGCACGCCCAGACTCAATTATCGATGGAATTAGCGTACATCGTGCGAGATTGAAAATGGGACGCAAACTCGCATCTAGAATCCCAAAAGAATTCCCTGACTCAAACATCGATGTGATCGTGCCTGTCCCCGACAGTGGTCGAATTGCTGCAATGGAATTGGCCAAAGATTTGGGCATCCCGTTCCGTGAAGGATTTGTGAAGAATCGTTATGTTGGCCGCACATTTATCATGCCAGGACAAGCGATTCGAAAAGACAGTGTGCGCAAGAAACTGAATCCAATCCCTTACGAATTTGAGGGGAAAAACGTGCTATTGGTGGACGACAGTATCGTCCGAGGAAACACCAGTGCCAAAATTGTTCAAATGGCGAGAGACGCTGGAGCCAGCAAAGTCTTCTTCGCCAGTGCGGCACCCCCTGTAATCCATCCAAACGTGTATGGAATCGACATGCCTGCCAAGACTGAATACATCGCTCATGGACGAACTCAAGAGCAAGTTAGTGAGAAAATTGGTGCGGACTGGTTGATTTATCAAACGTTGGAAGACCTCATTGATGCCTGTAGTGGCGGTTCCCGAAATATCGACACCTTCGATACGTCTTGCTTCAATGGTGAATATGTGACAGGAGACATCGATGATGCCTATCTTGAGAAATTGGAAAACTCCCGTAATGATGCTGTGAAAACGGCTCAAATCAAGAATGATGAGATTATCGAAATCCACAACGAGCCCTGAGGTGATGTGATGGGCCAATGGATGGTCCGCATTGGGGAATCCATGCTGAAATCAAGACCGGTTCGTAAGCAATTCACACGGGTCTTGACTCAAACCCTCATTGCTCAATGTCGGCTTCGTGGTGCAACCATTGAAATCCGTGCAGAAGGGGGTCTGGTCTACGTCCGTGGAGACCAGGATGAAGAAATTGTGGATGCACTGAAGCATACATTTGGGGTGAATGCTGTCGACCCCTATACCGAAGTTGAACTGGACCCCGAGGCGGTTGCCGAATTGGCACTTGAACGAAATCCCAACCCCTCTGGTACCTTCGCAGTACAGTGTAGACGGCACGGCGAAAGAGGTGAGTGGACCAGTCAATCATTTGCGAGTACTGTCGGTGCAAAGGTGCTCGAAAAAGTCGATTTGAAGGTCAATCTACGCGATCCAGATTGGGCCCTTCGAGTCGCCTTATTTCCCGATAAGGTGCATCTCTTAGGCACCCGATTCATGGGACCAGGGGGCTTGCCCTCGGGTGTTCAAGGACTGGTTTTGGCCAATTTAGAATCCGAGGAAGACATGCTTTCAGCTTGGTTGATGATGCACAGAGGATGTCGAATCAGACCGATCAAAGGATCTGCTGAATCACTTCAACAATGGGACCCTGCACTCGCTTCGGAGCGATACAGTACTCAATTGGTCACGGGCCCTGGTGGAGTGTCAAATCCAGAGCCATGGGGAGTCGTGGCTCACGAACTCGCCGAAGCACCAACAAGCATTGGTGAAGATGAAGATGTGCGGACACCTCTAGTAAACTTGGAACCACTCGTAGGATGGAGCGAAAGCGAAATTGAGGCCCTNAGAAGNAAGGTGTTTNCCTAATCANTCTGGCGGCACGCTCAAGATGTTGACCTTGAGTCACAGGGCCATGCCGATGGTCATCGACCCGATTTCGGAAATTGAGTGTGAGGCCATCGTTCAGGCCATCGATGTTTCATCAGATGGGAAGTGGATGGCATGGGGAGGCGAGGATGGAACGGTACGGATTCTCGANATGTCAAGTTCCCCAAAACCGATTGAACCGTTTAACGTTGAAGATTCGGTTACACATGTTCGTTTTGCATATGGCGATGTCATTGTTGTGGGGACACATACCAGTGACGTGTATGGACATGAGCGTTTGGGGGGAAGGCGATGGACACACTCCGTAGGGGGTGGATGCGACCTGATGGGCATCTCAAATGATGGCACACTGATTGCATGTATCGATGGTGGCCGTCATGTCCACATCGTGACAGAGAATGGTGTCAAGCGAGGTCGATTTTCCTCTGGTGAATTGATTGGGCTCTCGGTCGCAAATGATGGTACAGGAATCGCTGTTAACGATGATGAGGGGCACGTATACGTCCTTGATTCAAATGGAAACCTACGTTGGAAAAGATCCCCTGTACAAGATGATGGTGAAATGATTTCATCCATGTGTTTTCTACACGATGGCTCACTGCTCCTGTGTCGAGAAGTCATGGGAATCACACCCTCCGACATCGCACAAATCGCTTTAGAGAGATGGTCTTCAATCGGCGAACTACTTCATTCAGAAGAAATCCGAACTCGCAGTGTGTGCTTGGTAGCAGATGGAACAGGTGCCATTTCAGGTCATTTTGACGGTGCAGTAATCAAACTGTCAGAGGATTTGTCACAGCAGCCGTTGTGGAAATCCATGTACACCATCAACGACTTGCGACGCCATGGCGAAGATTTACTGGTTGCATCTTGGTTCTACTTGCATCGAATCGATGCAGATGGTGAAGAAGTTTGGAGATGTGAACATACGGGTTTGGTCGAATCAATTGTATCGAATCAAGATGGGACACGAATCGCACTAAGTGGTGATAATCAAAATGATTACACTCGTGAAAATCGAATTCTTTGGATTGATCCTAACGCCACCCCCTATGCCCTTTCTGCGGACTCTGAAATCGATGCTGACTTGCTTGAATTTGCGGAAGGTTCGGAGTTGAAATCTCCTGTGGCCAGTGCAGACGATGATCTGTATGCCGATGATGGACAAGACATGGCATCGTTCCTGACACCCGAAGAACAACAGAAACTGAACGCTGGAAGACCTTCAATCGATGACTCCGAGCTGTTTGCCATGTTGGACGATGAGATTGAGCAGATGGCGAAAGTCGAAGAGGATGAAACCGACTTAATGGCCGGTCTTTCCGATGATGATTTCATTTCACATGTCCCTCCCTCTGCGGATGCAGGGACCGATCAGATTGTCGATGCCAGCCAAGATGGAACGGCAATCATACTGCTGGATGGTTCAGCCACCTCACCCGGAAGCCAGGGGATTGAGCAATGGATTTGGCGTGATGGGATGTCGAAAAAAATAGGCGATACGCCGATGGTTAAGGTACGACTACCGGTCGGCAACCATACATTCACTTTGACCGTGAGCGATCCGGCTCGTGAGAGTAGTACGGACACGATTACGGTTCAAGTCCAGGGNACTGCCCGCGAGGACACCTACGATTTATTGGATGATTAATCCAAGATGCTTGTTAGGAAATCACCAACACGATTGATTTCGGGCATGCAAACTTCATGGAACATCGGATAAGATTCGAATTCAACTGACCAACCATGCTCTCGCAAGTAGGCCACACTCTGTTCGCCGGCATTGAACGGAACCATGTCATCTCGAATGCCATGACACAGCAAAATTGGNGTCCCTCGATTGGCATCTGAAGACGATTGAATGTGCTGTTCTGGGAATAGCAAGTAGCCCGAAAGACAGACCATGCCGGCAATTCGATGGGGGAATCGACAACCGGTGTAGAGCGACATCGCACCACCTTGACTGAATCCCACCAAGACAATCCGATCGTACGGAATACCCTTTTTGTGCTCGGATTCGATGATTTCAGCAATTATATCAGAGGATTCTTGAGCCTCGATGGGACATTCTCTCTCCCCTTCCGATTGGCCTGCAAGGTATCGAATGTCAAACCAAGAGGGCATCTTCCAGCCGTTGTTCAAAGTCACTGGGCGAACAGGTGCATTCGGGAAGACCCACCGGGTTCCCGGACGGGCAATGAGCCGAGGCATGTCCACAAAGTCGTAGGCGCTTGCACCCAATCCATGCATCCAAATGATTGAGGCATCGTGAGATGCAGAGGGTTCGACCACGAGGGGGTCGGTCACAAAATCATCTCAGAGGTTGGACAAGGCTTCGGCCAATGCAGGTAGTGCATCTTCCCAAGTCGCTACAATTCCGTAATCAGCGACACCAAAAATGGGTGCATCTGCATCCTTGTTGATGGCGACAATGTACTTTGATGAACGCATGCCTGCAAGATGTTGGATGGCACCCGAAATCCCTACGGCGATGTATAGGCTAGGATTGACAGTCTTCCCGGTTTGCCCAACTTGGATACTGTGAGACATTCCCCACTCATCGACGACGGCTCTTGACGCACCAACTGCAGCTCCCAATTGATCTGCAATCGCTTCAAGGTGGCTGAAATTATCGATNCTNCCCATGCCNCGGCCACCCGAGATGACAATGTCTGCATCTGCAACATCAAGNCGCTCACTGGCTTTGGCAATGGCCTCNTTGACAGANGTNNCAACATCTGCACTCTGATTGACGGTGCTCACTTCCGCACTACCNCCATCTGCAGCTGCGGCNAAGGTGTTCGGNCGNAGAGTGAGGATTGTATCGTCTGCCACAGTCAAGGTTTCCATGGCCTTNCCCGAATAAATTGGACGTGTCACGGAATNNCCATCNATGCTTGTGACNTCCTGCACNACTGCAACNCCTTTCGAGGCNCCCATGCGTGCNGCGATTTCTCGACCNGTGGCNGTTGAGGCTGCAANAATGCGNCCCTCGGCTACAGAACCAAGTGCTGAAGCCCATGANCCACCGTCGAANGCTGAAAAGCAATCGCCTTCGACGGAGATGACCTTTGCAACTCCGGCAATNGCGGCTGCTTCACTCGCTCCAANGCCACCNGGGCAAAGAACGGTTGCGTTNCCCCCTGCTGCGCCCACNAGTTGGGCNGTGACGGGGTGTAGACTGTTTCCTGAAATTTCTGCAATGACTGTTACCATGATTATTCCTCCTCAAATCACCTTCGCTTCATCTCGCAGTTTGGCAACCACAGTCGGGACATTTTCAGCACCCTCAAATTTCTGCCCTGCGGGTTTTTCAGCTGGTGGAGATTGATTGTCAAGATTGATTGATGCAGATCCGATGTCCAATCCCAAGTCAGCAACGGTTAGTGTTTCAACCGCCTTTTTCTTGGCCATCATAATGCCCTTGACGTTCGGGCGACGAAGTTCAGTGCCCATTTTGTCGAATGCAATGACACAGGGCGCAGAGACACTGACACGCTCCATCCCACTTGAACTGGGGCGCAATGCCATGAATCCAGAGGAATCACCGGTCAATTCACTGACCATGGTCACACAACCTGCACCCATTTTTTCAGCAACACCGGGACCCGTTGAGCCCGCATTGGTATCGGCCGCTTGCTTGCCACAGAAGACGACTGAAGCTCCGGATTTCTCAACCGCGGCGGCTAGAATGGTCGCAATTTGATTGGAGTCGAGTGCTGAAAGATCGTCAACCACGATGTGCATAAGATCGGTTGCCCCGACTGCCGCGGCATCGGTTAACATCTTCTTCGCGCGCTCAGGTCCACAGGTGATGGCTGTAATCGAGCCCCCTTGACCCAAAGCAGCTTCCAGGGCATACTCGTCAAATGGGCTCATGGACCACTTGTTCACGGCACTTTCATCGACACGGCCACCATTGACCACAATCTTCGCATTGGTATCTGGGACTTGTTTTAGTAGAACTGCAATATCTGCCATTCATCATCACCTACGGTGATGCGCCGACGAATCCCGTCTATGAACGATTCCCATGAGGTCCCTGAAGGATTATTCGACCCAAGCATAGGTTCGTGCACCCTCGAGTTCACTTTTACCACCCTCGATTTCAACCAGGGCAAATTCACCTCTAGGCTTGAGGACACTTCCGTCGTGAATCCCTTTGTGAAGCAGTTCGTATGTGACCTGGTCGATCGCCATTCGTCCTGCCATTCGCTCAAACAGGTTCCAACTGGCGACGACTTCTCGCCATCGATCGCTGACGACTCCCTCGAACACCTTGGCTTTCGCGCCAGAACCGTATCCACAGAGACCAAATTGACGACCATCGAGTGGACTGTCTGCCTCATAATCGGACTCAAAGGTTGACATCATGGCCAAGAAGATTGAACCAGTGTACTGGTTTCCAATCAGTGAACTTGCGCGTTGACCCTTTTCGATTCGCTCGGCATGGAACTCACGATATGCTTGTGTCTTGGAGATGCTTCGTCGATACCCATCCATGGCCTTGGCGTGCTCAGCCTGACCTTCGGGTGTATCATCGAAGTCATCGATGCTTGGAGGTAGACCAATTTCAGCTTCAACATCGGTCCAGGAAGCACTTCCTCGTCGTTCGTAGGCAAAGACCGCAGGGAACATGCGCTTTGCTTGGAATGCATAGGGCAGATGCATGATGATTCGAGCCCAATCTTCTGTTAGAACAGTCTCACCTTCAGCATCCCAACGGCCATCTGCTTCCGCCTTAGCGCGGAAATCACGGAAGGCCTCTTCGACAGCATCCTGATAGCATTGGTTGCTGAATTGACCGTCAAAAACGGGCTCATCTCGATGGACTTGTACACTGTCAACACCGTGACTGAAAATTCCCATTCTTCGCACAGTGGATTCAGGGAGATGGCGGACCATTCGATCAACCATGCCTTCCTTGATGGAAGCCCCTGTTTCGCGTGCCAGTTGAACCACATGTGAAATCACTGATTTGATGGAGACTTCACGTCGAGGTTTGAAAAAATCGTGTACAGGTGATGTGGATACACCCCAACGATCTGGAATCGAAATCAGCCTTGGGTTGTGACGAATCAACAGCGCCCCACCGCCAGCACCCTGGGTGTATTCTCCAGCAGATTCCAAATCGTACTTTGCATTGTCACTAAAGACGACGATTCCGATTCGATCTTCTTCCATGCCACCTCTGGCGACCCAATCAAGTGTGTTGTGCAGAGCATCGACCGCCCCAATACAAGCAAATGTCATGTCGACAACGTCGCAATTTCGGAAACAATCCTCGCCGAATCTACCACTGTATCGCTGCGTTAGCATGTCAAGAATGTAGGTTGCAGTT
>PBPV01000080.1 GCA_002724815.1 Methanobacteriota archaeon
CTACAAACATTGGATCAGCTCGAACTTTCGATTGATGACCTCACATTAACTGAGATTGAAGCACGGCGCCTCGGTGAGATTGCATTCCTAGCAGGCGACCGAGGTTGGGCCAATGCTTGCTANCTNGCCGCTGCNGAAATCGCCCCCGGTCAACCTGCAACTCTGCGAAGTCTTTGCCGTCTTTCAAGAGAATCGGGTGACGAAGAAAAACTCCGCGAACATCTTGAGGGCTTGCTAAACATCACTCCTGACGAACCCGAAATCCTTCGAGAACATGCTCGCCTACTCACCAAGATGGGCGACGCCGCGGCTGAGGTCGATCTTCGCCGCCTCGAGGCCATGGGGATTGAAACTGCCGAAGACAAATCGATGATGGCCAGTCTGGCTGCNCGGGCAGGAAATACCGATGCAGCATTGCAATCNATCGAAGCCGCACTTGCTAGCAATCCAACGGGCGATGATTGGTTACGCAAGGCCGAACTACATCTTGAGCGGAATGAGCGGGGTCTTGGGATTTCAGCAGTCGATGAAGCCATCTCGCTAAACCGCCAATCAGGCCCAGCATGGTCGATTCGCGCCCAGCTACTCAAAGACGAACCCGGTCGCCTAGAGGAGGCACTCAAAGCCACCNTCCATGCAGTTGCTTTAGGTGAGCCACTNGACATCNTGAAGGCCGAACTGCTGGAGGCCATGGACAGGGCAGATGAGGCCAAGCAATCTCTAGTCGAAGCCCTTTCCAAGCAACCTGAGAACGCAGAAATCCGAGCCCAACTCGTCCTCTTACACCATCAAGAAGGAAATCCAGAGGCCGCATTTGAAATTTTAGCAGAAGCTCCTGCCGGTGCTTGGGATGGAGCCGCCTTATACATCCAGAAGGGTCGCTTGATTCTCGCCGAAGCGGATCGATATCGAGACGGTACAGGCGACCGAGATCGCGAATTGCTTTCGGAGGCAGATTTGGCATTTGAAGCCGCATTGAACGCTGACCGAGAGAGTGGTGTAGCGTGGTTGGGCAAGGCCAGAATCCAGCGGATGCTGCAAGACCTGTCCGAAGCTCAAATCTCACTCGCACGCGCTCGTAGGCTACTTCCTGATGAACCACTCATTGCCGCCGAAGAAGCCCTTCTTGCGCTGGACAGCAATGATGTCGATGCTGCTGCCCGTCTAATCTCGGAAGCACATGTATTGGAAAGAGACTCCTCTGTGATCGAATATGTCAAGGGTGTCGTGGCTGCGCGAAGAGGCGACATGGTCGAGGCAAAACGTCTCTTTGACAGCGTCCTATCAGCCAATCCAAATCATGTGCGTGCCCGCTTGAATCGCTGCACAACACTGATGATTGAACAAGACCACCACGCCGCACTTGATGATGTACAATTCTTGCTTGAAGCCCATCCTGAATTGGATTTGGCACGTCTTCGCCGTGGAGAAATTATGATGTCGCTAGGTGAGTGGCAAGAGGCAGAATCCAATTTCAGAGACGTATTGTCAAGGAGAGGAAAGAATCCACAGGCCTTGATTCAGTTGGCTGCCTCATTGATTGCACAGGAACGTTTGACAGAGGCCGAACAACCGCTAAATGAAGCCATCAAACTCGATGGAAACTCAGCAGAAGGGTGGTACCAGAGAGGACTTCTGTACGAATCCTTTGGTCAACTAAAGGGTGCACTTTCTGACTTCGAAACTGCAGCAAAGCGTGACCGCCATCACATGAATGCACTCTTGCGAATCGCCGCGATTCATCACACCAGTGAAGAATGGGACGCTGCAGAAGCGGCTTGGAGAAACGTGCTGAATGTCGAGCCCGAAAATCGGATTGCTCGTCGCCGTATCCAAGAGGCGATCGACGGCCAATCCGCAACCAAGAAGGCCGCGGTCTTGTCTACAAACATGAGTGCAGCAACCGTTGAAATTGAAACTGCAATCGCGCAGGTGGAGCCCGAAACCGTCGTTGAAATCGAAACACCTGTAACTGAGGAAGTCCAAGTTGAAATTCCAATTCAAGTCGAAATCCCGGAGGATTTGACCACCGAAATTGAGACCGCGACAGAAGTCGAAGAAGAGGTCATTGAAGAGGACGAAGAAATCCCGATTGAAGTCGAAATCCCTACAGTCAGTGAGGAAGACCCCGACAGGCCTAGAGGCACTGCGATGGATTGGGTCGATGCAATAGAGGAATACATCAATGAGCACGGCGGCGTCATCAATCAAGATTTCAAAAAATTAGGTTTGATTCCTGAAGACATCACAACGGAGGAACGCACGCGAATGAATTACGAGTTGCAAAGTTGCTTCACCAAGCATAAACTCAACAATTTCCGCATCTTCTATTGCTCACCGACAATTGTCGACCCTGTCGACATCAAAGCGCAGTATGAGAAGTACGAAGGCCAGGGCAATTCCGAGATCGAACAAGAAGATTTTGAGTTTGGATTCGGACCGCTGTGAACGTGAAGTTCAAGCATCTAACCTCGGTCAGTCAACCATGAGCCGAGGATTGGAACCTGGAGACGATGCGCTAGATTTTGACCTACCCAATGCCAACCCCAACGGGCCTGAGCATTGCACACTGTCCAGTCAGACGACAGATGTCGGTTGCATCGTGGTATTTACTTGCAATCATTGCCCCTATGTGGTCGGGAGCGAATCAAGAATCGAATCCGNTGCATCCCATGCACGCGAGCAAGGGATGGGCTTTGTGGGCATCAATTCCAACGATCCTGACAATTACCCAACTGACAANTGGGAGCACATGATCAAGCGTGCGGAGACCATGTCCTATCCTTATCTCCATGATGCGAGTCAAGAAGTGGCCCGAGCTTGGGGTGCTGAACGCACACCAGAGTTCTATCTGATCAACGGCCAAGGGAGGATTACGTATCGAGGGCGCCTCGATGATTCACCGAAAGATCCCGGCCTTGCCACCACCCATGAATTGATGGACGCCATCGCTGCACTACTCGCCGATGAGCAGCCCGATACACCACGTACAGACAGTATTGGTTGTTCAGTGAAGTGGAAGGTGTGAGCTTGCGCTTGGGGTTGCCTGCCCGCATCTTTGCGACAATGCTCCGCATTCTTCCGCGTCGAGTAGGAGACCGAATGTGGCGTTGGTGGTATCAGCGCCTTGCCAAGGCCAAAGCTTGGGGTGAGTTTGGTTTCATGAATTATGGATTCATCGATGACAACCCTCCCGAGTTGGAACCCGAAGACGAATCAGACCGATTGTTCATCCAATTGTATCATATGAACATCCGAGATGTTGATCTCGCTGGTAAACAAGTCTTGGAAGTGGGTTCGGGCAGAGGCGGAGGAGCCAGCTGGATTGCCAGAACATATGCCCCTACACAGTTGACAGGTTTGGATTACTCGGCCGCAGCAGTGAAGCTCTGCAATCGGATGTATGGGTTGCAAGAGAATCTCACTTACGTCGAGGGCAATGCGATGAAATTGCCTTTTGATGACGAATCATTCGACGTCCTATACAACGTTGAATCGAGTCATTGTTACAGTGATATGGAGGGATTCATCAATGAAGCTTACCGTGTACTGAAGCCAGGTGGATATTTTGCATGGACCGATTTCCGTGACGAGAAAACGATGAACTCAATTCGGGAAATGTTTGACAAAACCAAGTTTGAGAAACTCAAGGATACAGACATCACTCAAGAGGTGATTCAAGCCCTAGATGAGATCAGCGAGCAAAAGAAGTCCCGAATCGAAAAGGGGACGGGCAAAATCATTCGTCGCAGCTTCGAGACCTTTGCAGGAGTGAAAGGCACACCTGTTTACGAGGCCTTTGTCAAAGGCGANATTGGGTACTATCGCTGTTTGTTNCGCAAATAATCAGTACTGTTCCAGAACCAATTCTGTCGTGGTGCTGGCAATTTCTGCCGGCGCGGTCAGCCACATACGATCCAACAATTCACGTAGNCCNACNGTGTCATCGACNTGAACCACTGCAACCAAATCCGCTTCACCACTGATTTCGTAGACAGATTCGACACCCTTCCAGTTAGCGAATTCTCCGGCAAGAGATCCGATTTCAACCCCGGGTCCAACTTTCATTCGGATGAGTGCCGTTAATCCGATTCCCGTTTCACGAATCGTGTAGCCACGAATNATCCCATCCTCTTCCAATCGACGNACACGNGTTCGAATGGTTCTTTCAGAAACACCGACTATTTTTGCCAATTCAACAAAGGCCTGTCTACTGTTTTCTCTCAACGCACTCAAAATTGCTCGATCAGTCTCATCAACACTCGCCATCATTTTGCGGGCACATCGCCCCATTATGAACCCTACTCTACCGAAATCTGTTAGATTAAGGCAATTTTTTTCCGCTTATTGGAAGAAAATAGCATTAAATGATTAGAGCACAGGAATCGTGCCATTCATAGGTGGTTGACGTTTCGATGGTACGATGACGACCGAATCGTCGTACTCCCCCGAGCGTCTTCAAGCGTTCCTTGACTCGGTATCCTCCATGTCTTTGGAACATAAATTCCACGAGTGGTACAACGTCGAAGTTGCTGCAGCCATTGATGGTTGCAAAATTCACGGCCACGAAGTCAATTCTGACTCCGGATCATCANTGTTGTTCCTCAACAANAGTGCCGTNCTTTGCGTCCCGAAAAAGGGCCATATTGCGCACTANCCNCGACATCTGATTCATTGCTTCGTTGATGATTTNAGNCACAATGGAGAACATGACGATGGATTGGTCATGCGAGCAGAANTGTTCAGTATTTCTCCNAGTGAAGAACAGTTGGCNTGGGAGATCAAATGNCGCTCTGAGCGAGAAGTCCCCAATGTNCAATCGAGNGTATCTCGATGGCTTAAGTGGCTCAACGAAGAGTAGCGTCACATTGACGGTGTGCCTTCTCTCACATGGATTTGAGGGATACGGTGTCATACTACATCAGCGGCCTTGAAGCTCGAATGATCTTGGACAGCAGAGGCAACCCAACGGTTGAGGTNGATTGCTACGTTGATGGGGCACTGCGAGGCCGTGCAGCCGTCCCAAGCGGTGCCAGNACCGGCAGCCATGAGGCTGTGGAATTGCGTGATGGAGAGATGAATCGATGGATGGGCAAGGGNGTCGAAGGNGCCGTCACCAACGTCGTCGAANGAATCCAAGATGCCTTGGTTGGACTCCCNGTCGACAACCAGAGAGTATTGGATGAAATCATGATTGAATTGGATGATACTGGGAACAAAGCCAGTCTGGGTGCCAATGCAACATTGGGCACGAGTCTAGCCTGTCTTCATGCCGCATCAAATGTGCATCAATTGCCACTATGGCGTTACCTTGGTGGCATCTCTGGAGGCAGTCTCCCGGTTCCAATGATGAACATCCTNAACGGNGGTGCTCANGCCGCCTCAAACGTTGACGTNCAAGAATTCATGGTGATNCCACACGGNTTCGATTACTTCCCNGAAGCACTTCGAGCCGGTGTCGAAACTTANCACTCTCTCAAATCAGTCCTGAAAGAAAAGGGCCTNCTCGGTGGAGTGGGTGATGAAGGCGGCTTTGCACCAAACCTTCCCAAAAACGAGGAAGGCCTGGCATTGTTGGTACAAGCCATTGAGCGTGCAGGATATTCACCCGGCGACCAAATGTCGATTGCACTGGATGTTGCAGCGCAAGAATTCCATCATGCAGACGGATACCATATCGATGGCCGCATCATCGATGGTGAGGCACTCGGAGAGATGTATGGAAGCTGGATCGATGAATATCCAATCGTTTCAATCGAGGATGCATTTGGGGAAGATGACTGGGTCAGTTGGTCACGTTTTACCAAGCAAGATGGACATCGTGTTCAGGTGGTCGGTGATGATCTGTTTGTCACCAATATGGGGCGACTATCAGAAGGNATTGAGATGGGCGCAGCCAATGCGATTCTCATCAAACCCAATCAAATAGGGACGGTCACTGAAACCCTAGAGTGCATTGAAATGGCCAAGGAACACGGCATGGGCACTGTGATTTCTCACCGCTCAGGNGAGACCAGTGATGACACCATTTCCGATATCGCAGTGGGGACACGCGCGGGGCAAATCAAGACGGGNGCACCNGCTNGAAGCGANCGTACGGCCAAGTACAATCAATTGNTGAGAATCGCGGAAGAGTGTGAAGAATACACCCANCTCTACTGAGCCAACCAGGACTGCAGGCGCTGAATTCCTTCACGAATCACATCATCGTCAGCAGCATATGAAAGCCGAATGTATCCTTCGCCACCNGGCAAAGAATCNANNGGAATCACTTGNACCAATGCTTCNTCCATCGCCCNCTTGGCAAAGGTNGTTGCATCCATTCCAGTTTGACGNACGTCGACCATGACGTAGAATGCCCCCTCGGGTTCACTTGCACTTAGNGAGGGAATTTGTTCAAGCATCGNNAGCATCAATTCCCTGCGACGGATGTANTCTTCTCTAAACTTCTCAACCGAACTCCAATCCTTNGCAGCCAATTCAGCTGCGGGCATGAGGAACGAAGGGATGTGTGAACAGGTGTTGCCCTGCAATCGGCCAACGACTTTGGCAATCGGAGTGGGTGCAGCAAAGACACCAATTCGCCATCCCGTCATGGCATGGGTCTTGCTCGGACCCGTCACAGTCAGCGTTCGCTCAAAGCCACCCAACACGGAAGCGGGCGCCACGTATTCAGTGTCATTCCAAATGAGCTCAGTGTAGATTT
>PBPV01000081.1 GCA_002724815.1 Methanobacteriota archaeon
AACAAAGAACCAGACCATGGCCTGCTTTCGATCTGAATCCGAGCCCAATGTCATTACGCGTGACACAACTTGAGGCTGTCCAGCGACACCCAGTCCTCCGAGGAAGAAAGCAAAGGCCCACATCGAGAATCCGAATTTCAAATCAGGCGGAAGAAAACTTGTGAGGACGGGATCCTGCGCCTCGAGTCCACTGGTAAGGCCACTAAATCCTCCAACTTCTTGTAGCGCAATCCAACACAAGATGGTCGAACCGACAATCATCACACATGATTGAACCGCATCCGTCCAAATCGATGCACGAATCCCCCCAGCATAGCAGTAAGCCACCACCAGAACAAATCCAATCAGGATTCCAGTCATCTCATTCCAACCCATCATCACGTACAGGGCCTTTCCACCGGAGGTGAGTTGGGCTGCGGCATAGATGCTCAAGAAGAGTACAGACAGTACAGCGGCCAACTTTGCTTCAGGTGCACCCGCCTTCTCTGCGACCAGTGATGACAGTGATCGCACACCTCGCTCATGACCTTCTTTTTGGATGAATTTGTACAACCAAGCCCATGCGACAACTTGGCCAATGGTGGATACAATCCCCAACCAAAGTACATTGAAACCCATCACATAGGTAAATCCAATGAATCCAATGAACATGTATCCAGAATTCCAAGTACTCACTGCAGATAATGCTGCAAGCGCTGGATGCATACCTCTTCCCGCAACCAGATAATCATCCGTGGTATCTTGCTTGACGAGCATTGAGGCCATGCCGACACCCGCAAAGATGGACATGAAGAACAAGAATGAGAGAACCAGTACTACGTCCAAACCATCACCTACTCGAACAGGTCAGGTTGCCAAGCGGTAATCTTCCCAGTAAATGCCGATGCCATCACAGTCAACGGACTTGCAAGATACAATTTGCCAGGGCCTGAGCGACCTTGGAAATTTCGATTGATGGCGGATACCGTCACCTGCTCGGAATCATCTGAGACACCGGGGCCGGCACCAATGCAAGCTCCACATCCAGGATCAATCAATTTCACACCTGCAGCGGTAAACAGATCATTCCATCCGTTCCGCTCGGACAAGTCTTTGACGGCCTTTGAGCCGAACTGAATGTAACAATCGACCCCTTCGGCAACCGTCAATCCAGAATCAAGTGCGGCCTTTGTGACCATCGCATAGTAGGCGAAATCATCGTCCTTTCCAGCGGTGCAAGAACCCGCATAAGCGATGTCAATCGCTACATCACCCAACTCGTCGATATACGCACCATTGGTTGGATCGGATGGAATNCCTTCGTCAGGGTTGCCNGGNTGAGCCACCATGGGACGAATCTCATCGAGATTGATTGTATGGACTCCTCCATCATAGTGGGCGTCAGGATCCGGAATTACAAACGCGCTACGAATGTCCTCTTCAGTCAAGTCACTGCGACGTTCCAGCAACCAATCAATCGTCAGTTGGTCGGGGTCACAAATTCCTGTTTTGGCACTACACTCTGTCGCCATATTGCACAGAGTAGCGCGCTCATCCATGGAAATGGAAGCCAAACCGGGGCCACCGAATTCCATCGATCNGTCAAGGGTNTCAGAGTGCTTAGCGTAATGCCACAGGATGTGGAGAATCACATCTTTGGCTGTACAGCCGGGATTCAAACTTCCAGTCAGTTCAAATCGTATACTTTCAGGGACCTTGACAAATGCAAATTGGTTGTGGACAAGATTCGCATATTCAGTCGAACCCACACCATAGGTCAATGCGTTCGAAGCGCCACCCATGCAGGTGTGACTATCCGTGGCTTGGATGAAATCACCAACGTCGATGAATTCCTCTCGCGCAACCTGGTGACAAATTCCGGGACTCACACCATCCTTTGCCGAATAGTCTCGAACTCCAGTATGCCGTTGGAATGCCACTTGCAAATCTCGGAGCGTCTGAATTTTATCTGCAAATGGACCAAACCTCGGTACACCGGTTGCATAGAGAAGGTGATCTTCAAACACAGCAAACTTTGGAGGGTTCGGTAAACTGTAGTCTTCACCGTATTCTGCAGCGAGGAAGTTGTGAACCTGTGCAGTGGTAAATTCGTGACTGTACCCTCCGTCAACGGAGGCGAGCACAGCATCTCCTGGAGANACATAGCGNGCNGAACCATTCCGNCCNATNANTTTGTTCGCGACAATTTTCTCGGCCATGGTCATCCCNCGNCGCTCTGTAGAGACGTCAGGCAACTCGATTTCGCCCNCCTTCAATTTCTTGGCAAAAGGCAAGATGCCACCATTCTCAAGAATCAATCGAGTCACAGGNTCGTATTNTNGAGTAAATTCGGCGAGGGGAATTGATTCNCCATCCTGAAGNCGTTCCAACATTTTGTGGTCTCCCATCACCTGGCCCAAGTTGATGTTGTTTCGTTCATGAATTGGAGCAAAAGAAGCGGCAATGACGATTCGAATCCCCGACCACCGTTCACACTGCGGAGCAGTTTCACGACTGCTACCCGTGCCTTTCCGATGGCCACTAACAATGACCTCAAATCCTCCATCTTTCAGTGCCCCGGGATTGAACACACGCTCACCTTCGTGGAGCAACCCAGCATAGGCATTTTCTGCAATCACCCCGGGCTCATGATCAAAGCAAACCCAAGCTGGTGTCATCACGTCGGTGTTGATGTCGTCGAGTAAATCGTCTACAGTCAAGTCCCGCATGCTAAGGTTCAATCCATTGTACAATTGTTCCTTGATGAGTTGCAAGTCCTTGGTCAAGAACAGTACACGCTTGTTCGGATTAAGNGTGATTAATTCCGGAGGCCACGACGTTGACACAAGCACACCCAATTTTGTCTAGCAAGGTGGGCTATATGACGGTTCGGCAAACACTCAATCCTAATTCGGGCAATATTTTTCTCCACCTATGGTGGAGATTAATCTCAATAGCACACGTTTCAAATCCAAATTTGACAATATTTTTTAATGATTATCAAGNAATCAAATTTATATAGCATCCCCTTTGGGGATTATATCACTTCCTCTAAGTTTAATGCGTAGGGAAAGGGTGTGAAAGTATGGCTGATGAACAGGTAGAAGACATTGTCAAATGTCCAGAATGCAACTCGAGAAATCTTGACCGGGATGAAACCCGTGGTGAAATTGTGTGCCAAGACTGTGGCCTTGTCCTTGAAGACAATGTCATCGATCAAGGTGCAGAGTGGCGTGTTTTCAGCCCAGAGCAGGGCGACCAGCGCGCCCGTACGGGCGCGCCCATGACAGTGATGCTTCACGACAAGGGTCTGTCTACAGATATCGATTGGCAGAACAAGGACTATTCTGGTAAGACCATCAACAGTCGTTACCGCAGCCAGTTCTACCGAATGCGAAAGTGGCAGAAGCGAAGCCGTGTCAGTAATGCCACAGAGCGAAACCTTGCCATGGCATTGGCAGAATTAGATCGAATGGCCAGCCGACTTGAGCTCCCCAAGACCGTGCGCGAGTCCGCCGCTGTCAATTACAAGAAAGCCGTCGAGAAGCGATTGATTCGAGGCCGTTCAATCGAAGGTGTTGCTGCAGCCAGCCTGTACGCTGCCTGTCGCCAGTGTGGTGTACCTCGAACACTTGACGAAATTGGTCAAGCAAGTCGAACGGGCCGGAAAGAAATCGGCCGAACCTACCGATTCATGGTTCGTGAGTTGAAGATGAAGATCATGCCCACCGGCCCTGAGGATTACATCTCCAGATTCTGCTCTGGACTCGGCCTCGATGCAGAGGTTGAAGCCAAAGCATACGAATTGATCAAAGCCGCTCAAGAGAAGGAATTGACCAGTGGTCGTGGACCTACGGGTATCGCAGCCTCGATCATTTACATCGCCAGCGTACTTTGTGGTAAGCGACGAACCCAACGTGAAGTTGCCGAGGTCGCAGGTGTCACTGAAGTGACCATCCGCAACCGCTACAAGGAACTCATTCAGAATCTCAACATTGAGCTTGACATCTGATGGTGTGATCGCCGATGAGCGATTGGCGAGAGCAGAACCAGCTCTCACAGCGTTTGTTTGAACACACGCAGCAGGCGCTAGAGTCCGTCATTATTCGAGGCTGTGAAGATTGGCCATTGCCAGAGCCACCACTTTCAGATCCGGACTTTCCAGTCCACCCACCGGAGAATCCCGAGAAACTCAAAGAGATCGCACACGCCCTTTTCCAAGCCAATCGAGCAGCATTCGATCGAGATTTAGAGTCCATTGGAGAAGCACTGATTCCACACCGTTTGTCATTGACTGCAGACCCAGCTCGTGAGGGCCGTAAATGGTTAGACAAGCGCCGAGATGAAGTGGCTGAACGAGCTCTATTCATTCGAGTCGAGACTCTGCTTGCCCAGGCTCTTGATTCAGGAGCACCAGATGTGGACCGTTGGTGGGTCGCCATCGCCTTGCTAAATGGAATGTCTGCAAAGGACAGCCCGATTTCTCAACAGCAAGGGTACCACCTAATGGAGAGCATCGCCCTAGCCAAGCCTCCAGGGTACTGGCACGGTGGAGCAACACCGGGACCTCATCTCATCGATTGGCAAGAAGGGAGAGAATCGATTCCACCCTCACCATTGGAATCTCATCAAGGGGGCTCTTTCGCCGCAGGTTGGTTGTTGGATCGTATGGAAGAAGCCGATCCGCCTCGACCTGTCTTGGTTGAATGGTTGGACATCGCATTGTCTCGCAAGACTCTCGTTCATCCTCTGGCAATCCTTTCTCGATTGAATCGAATGGCGAGTGATGGTAGTATCGAATTGGCCAGCCGAATTGCAACGCTATTGCCTCGGGCATGGGATTTGGATTCGGAGGGTGCCACTAGATTGGAACAGAGCCTACTGTCAAGAGAGCCCTTGGTCCGATGTTCATTGGCAGATGCGCTGGATGAAATCATCCATCGTAGAGGTGCTGAAGCACTACCGTTGATTGACAAACTCCTTTCAGATGAATCCATGGATGTGATTCGAATTGCCACCAGTTCACTTCGCCTCACGACAAACTTGGACTCGGAGGGATTTGCGACACGTTGTGCACGCTTGGTTCATCTGGGGGACTCGGGAGTATCTCGACAATTTGCTCAGACAACATTACGAGATTACATGGTCATGCATCCCGATGATCGCAAAGGATTGACTGTTCAATTGTGGATTGAAGGCGATGAAGTCGTCCGTTCGCGTTTGCGAGAATTGCTGCTTCATATGCTGGAGGATTACAGTGCATCCTTGTCGAATATTCTCACTCGAATTTCTCAGATGGATGGAGACAACTCCTTGGAAGATTTCTGGAGAATCTTGGAAGTTCGTTCTGCAGAAACCGCCGAGGCCTGGCGCAATCACATTGAGCAGGGCACCGATTTACCCCAATGACGGGGCAGATGCTTTCAACCAAACACACGACGCCACACCATGGGCGAGTCCAGCGACTCCCGCCATCCGATGGTTGCGACTCTCGGCATTCTGCTGATTGGCTCAACTTTCATCACAGGTTGGGCACCACAAGGTCCGTGGGAATCCGAGTCGTTTTCTCGTGGCCTGTTTGGCCTGGCTGGAGGTTTCTTGCTCTATCTTGCTTGGTATCGTCACACCTTTGGAGTTTGGTCGGTGATTCCCGCCCTGCACATGTGGCAAAACCCTCACAGTTCTACCCGAATTCTTGCTGCTATCGGGGTCGGGTTGTTTTTCTCATCATACCTTCTTGGAACTGTAGATTCTCTCCCTGAACCTCTGTCTCTGATTTTGCTCCTTTGCGCTTTGATGGTTCTGTTGGCAGCCGCTTATGCGTGGTTGGTGTTTGAAGGACCACTGGGTGACGAGGAGGAATGATTCTGCCAGAAGATGAAGAGTATGAATCGATCTTTACGTTAGACGGGCTTACCGATCAAGAAACCGTTGAGCCAGAAAATCGTGAACCGAAACAGGAATCTGAAGCAGATTTGGACAAGAAGATCACCGCCACTCTCGAAGATTTCCCAGTCAACAATTGGGACAGCAACAATGATGCTCAACTCATCGTTGATTGGTATAACGAGCGTAGAGGGAAGTGGCCAGAAAAATCACTCAATGATTTTCTCATAACGTGCGAGATTGGAAACTTTGACTCAATCAATGATGCGAGACAATTGCTCGATTATGCAATAATGCTCGTAAATGCGTCAGATGAGATGCGTGAATGGGATAGTAACCAAAGTGATTCTTCGACAATGGCCCACACTGTCTCTGCTGGAGGACTGACAATCGGGTGGTTGTTCACCATCATATGGTGCGGTGCCTCACTCATCGCTACCGTGTTCATTGGAGGAGCATTGGTCGCTGACCTTGGTACCAGTGAATGGACACCTGTGGATGGAGTGGTCATCGACAGTGGCGTGGATGTATCACATAGCACAGATTCTGAAGGAGGAGACTCAACCACTTACTGTCTATGGGTTGAATACGAATACGTCTACGAAAATCGTTCGTATAATGGCGACATGGTCAGCTACTCCAAAGACAACAGTTGTAGTTCAGGAGATAGTAACGCCGATCAAGATTACCCGCCCGGGGAAAACATCACTGTTTACGTCAACCCAGAAAATCCCGATGAAGCCGTTCTATTGTCTG
>PBPV01000082.1 GCA_002724815.1 Methanobacteriota archaeon
CCGTGGTTTGGGTCCCCGGGGTTGAACCGCTCAGGGCAGTACGCGACTTCGACATCCTTTCCTTCTTCCAAGCCCAATTCATCAAGAATGGGCAACCATGTACTTGCGGTCACGCCNGGATAAACGGTACTTTCGAGAATGACNANTTTGCGATTCCCGTTCCCNGCNGCNTCNAAGACNGCNCGNCCTGCACTTTCGACATAGGACAAATCCGGNTTGAGNTCTGGAGAGACNGGNGTNGGNACNGTCACNATGAGAACATCACATTCTGCNGTCGCNTCTGCCGTACTTCGTGTGATNTGCCAANGATCAGANCCTGGNGCNGGGATCATGTCATCNAAGTCAGGATCTCCAAGGGGATTCTTNCCTTCATGCAAGGCGTTGACAATCCGCTCNGANAAGTCTACNCCCCAGACATTGAATCCNGCATCACGGAATCCNATNGCGGTAGGTAGCCCAACGTANCCGAGGCCAATGATGCCGACATTCAGGTCGCCNGAATCGGCTCTGGTCGCGAATGAAGCATCCCATCCCATGATTTTGCGGCTTCTCTCTTGCTTCATGAAGCCCTCGGTTGACCAAATGCATCAAAGAACGCCGCCCGTAGGGCGGCATATGCGCGTTTTTGTCACAGGCGGTGCCGGTTTCATCGGCTCACACGTTTGTGAAAAATTACTGCAGCTAGGACACGAAGTGATCATCTTCGACAATATGTCNACGGGGCACAACCAAATCGCAGGGGCAACTTTGGTATCGGGGGACATTCGAAATTTAGAGGAGATTGCCGATGCAATGCAAGGCTGTACCCATGTTGCACACCTTGCCGCACTCTCCTCTGTTCCAGCATCAGTAGCGGATCCAAATTTGTCTGCAGCCATCAATTTGCAAGGCACCCTCAATGTTCTCCATGCCGCCNAGAAACTCGGAATCCAACGCATCGTTTTCTCAAGNACTGCAGCCATTTACGGGGATGCNAGCCAGATGCCGGTGACTGAAGAGACCGTTGCGAATTGCCAATCGCCTTATGCAGAGGACAAATTGGCTGCTGAAGTCGCGATTCTCAATTCAGAAATCGAGGCTATCTCATTGCGCTATTTCAACGTCCATGGTCCACGACAAGACCCCAACGGTGCCTATGCGGCTGTCATTCCCGCATTCATCCACAAACTGATGCANTGTGAANCACCCATCATNTACGGCAGTGGTGAAGCCACTCGTGACTTTGTGACTGTTGATGATGTCGCGANTGCAAANNTTTTGGCATTGACCACACAATCTGAATCCGCAGTGAATCAAGTCTACAATGTGGCCTCTGGTACCTCAATTTCGATTTCAAAATTATTCAACACCGTACGTGATTTATTGGCTGAAAAAAATTCAGAGATTGGTTTGGTGGAACCGAGTATTCAACCCATTAGAGATGGAGATATCTTGCATTCCTCGACATCCATCGAGAAGGCCCGGACCCTATTGGGATTCAATCCTGAGACGNATCCTCATCGTGCGTTGGCAGCGACGGTGGAGGCGTATTGGGCGCAGCACGACTAGGGGCTTCCGGGAAATTCCCCCCCTCTCCACTCTCTGAGAAATGACCCTTTGCCACCAAGTCACCGAGTTTCTCAACACCTGCCTCAATCAAATCGGGNTCCTGTGATTCAGCGATTTCCCAAGCCTCTTGCGCCCGCTCATCTCGAGCGACATTGGCTTCGGCCATGAGTTTCTCTCCTTCAGTCAGTTCANCTTCAATTCCTTCGAACTCAGGTCGAGCCGACATCGCATCAATTCGGGGCATTCTTGCATCGATCGTATCTGCTCCAGATCCTTCCGCAGGACCCTTTGGATCACGCCCACGTGTCTTGTAGACAACTCGGCCCCATTCATCCTGTTCCTTGGACAGAGCTCCACCTTCATCTGGGCGCATCAATACATCGAGAATATCTGCTCCGCCAGGTACCCCCAATACTCGAGCGGCAATCCCTCGACTTTCTTGCTGAAGCAATGGGGTGACATTCATGCCCGAAATGAGCCCATTTCGAATGAGTCGATANCGATGGTTTCCTGATTTTCGTGCAAANAGCAAGGCAGCCAAAAAGGAGATTGAAACNGTAGCCATTGACTCGGGAGCTGAGAGTTTNAGTCCTGAGATAAAGAGCATCGAAATCGAAAGAATCAGACCGGTCGGGACCCATAGGACAGTTCGTTGAAGGATGAGGTCTCGACGCAGACGCCCCATCTCTTCAGGACTGAGCGGCGCGGAGCCAACCCAAATCAAATCGTCACTCGACACAGCCTTCCCTAGGCCGCACCGACATTGAATGCTTCTACCCAATCGTCATCATTTTCCTGGTTTATGGGCCGGGCCTGCAGGACCAAATCGGGAATATTCGGAATTTTTCGGGATGGTTTTCTTGACGGCCGATCGGCAATGATTGGTATTCGAATGCTCGCAGGAGGCTCATCACTTCCACTGACAACAACGGAATCGGTAACGGAGACGTTTGAGGTCCGAGGCTCCAATGCGAGACGATGCAACAGATCACTCATCGTACGTTGCATCTCACGGCTCTGCTCTGCAAATGCTTCAGTAAGGCGTCCACTCTCATCGGCTAACTTTTGTTGGGCCTGATGCGCTTCATTGGATTGAGAACCCAACACTCTCTGCATGGTATGAATCATCTCATCCCATCGTCGATTAACGTCCTCAGTTCGCTCCTCAAACTGTGCCAACATCAATTCTTGCGATTCGATTAATCTCTGTGCTTCTTCCATGGCTCTTGCTTGAGCCTGTAAAGTTGCACGTTGACTTTCGATTAATCGCCGGGCCTCAGGTGCACCCACTGCATCACGTCGTTCCAACTCAGAAACCGCTGAAGTCAATTCTTGGTTCCGNAATCGTAGATGTTGATCTAGGGTTCCAATTCTCGAGGCTGCATCTTTCAAACGCAAATATTGCCCGTTAATGACGTAACGAAGTCTGCGTTTTTCCGCTCCGTTCCGTGGCAATTCAAACAGCAACACCACGTACGTACCGATGATGATTCCAACCGTCGGTTCTTGCAAAATTATCGTCAACCAAATTCCTGCCGCTAGGCCCGCGAGGAGTGATACAAGTCTAGACATCCCAATCGATTTGTTCTGACACTGACCCCCTATAGTGAGAAATGTGGGGGGGCCCGGGAGCCCCATCAAGCCAGGGTGAACACATTTTCATCGATTTCAATTAACGAACCTTGGTCGAGCAACCATTCCAATCCCTCGACCAATTCATCGGATTCAATTCCGCGTGGGACCAAAGCCAAACCCAATCCCTCCAAGGTTTCAGGCAATTCATCATCTTCGGCCTTCATTTCAAAATGAAGCAGAATGGCTTGGGCGCAAACAGCGAGAAGAGGATCATCCCCAATGTCATCGGGCAGATATTGCAAATGCGCGGATGCAGGATGAGGGTCCCAAGCATCTTCGTCGAGGTGAGTGGGTTCGACGGATTCACGTGCAGGTCCAAACACATCAAACAAATTGCACTGTCGAGTTCCCCCTTCATCGAGTTCAACATCTCGACCAATTCGATTGGCCAAGGCTTCCAAACGCGCAATTCGTTGTTCCAACCTCATTTTTTCCCTGACAAGATTGGCATCGATGATTTTCAATTCTTCCTTGGCCCTTTCAGTAAGCCATTCAAACATGTCCCAATCTGGATCCAATCTCAACATGGTGTCCCACAATCTTTGCAATTCATCAGGGAGAGAGGCCGCGTCGAGTCGAGGGCGCTCATCACCACCTGATGGGATTCCGGACATCTTCAGGAACGGTCTCGTGACGGTACATGAAGAGTTCGTCTCAAGGCTGACTTTTTCTGTCAACAAACGCATGCGCTCCTTCATGTAGGGGGAGTGCTTGGCGAGCGCCATGACGTCCTACACCTTGGCCCTATTACCCGGTGATGGCATTGGCCGAGATGTCATGGATGAGGCGAAGAAAGTCCTGCAATGCGTTGAAGATCTCACTCCTCTTTCACTCACATTGAATGAGATACCTTGCGGTGGAAAGTACTACCTTGAGACAGGAGAGGAATGGCCAAAGGGCAGTTTTGAGTTCTGCCGAGATGAAGCCGATGCCATTCTCCTCGGTGCAATTGGTTGGCCCGGAGCCAAGACCAAAGATGGCGACCTCGCAGGAGGCGCCGTCATCCTGGGTCTACGAAGTGGTTTGGACCTTTATGCAAATGTCCGACCCATCAAACTCTATGAAGGCGTCCGACACAAAATTCACGGCGAGTTTACTCAAGTCTGGAAACCGGGCCAAGTCGACATGATCATTATCCGCGAAAATACACAAGGGCTGTACCATGCACTACTCCGACGTTCAGCTGACAAAGCTCAGGGTCGAGAACCGTGGGAACCCGAGGACATGGAATTCCCTGGATTAGAAGGTGAAGTTGCATGGGACCCACGACCTATTTCACGAGCTGGAAGCGAGCGAGTGATCCGATTTGCCTTCGAAGCCGCCCAACGCCGTAACGGTGCACCTGGTGATGGAAATACGCGGGTTACATGTGTCGACAAATCCAACGTAACCCGGGGCTGCCAACTGTTCAATCGCATCTATCATGAAATTTCCAATGATTATCCCGATACGGAAACTGACCATGCATTCATCGATGCATTTTGCATGTGGGCTGTACGCAACCCAGAATGGTACGATGTAGTGGTGACGCCAAACATGTTTGGTGACATCAGTACAGACCTTGCGAGTGTTTTGCAAGGTGGAATGGGGATCGCAGCCAGTGCAAATTTGGGTGACAAGCATGGTATGTTTGAGCCTGTACACGGCTCTGCACCGAAATATGCGGGACAAAACACAACCAATCCGATGGCAATGATTAGCAGCGTTTCAATGATGTTTGATTGGCTTGGCGATACCAAAGATGATGCAGATTGTCGTGCAGTGGGTGATTTCATCGATCGTGCCGTTGCTGAGGTCCTCAAGGGAGATACTCTCACGTATGATTTGGGTGGTTCTGCAGGAACCACCGATGTCGGTGACGCCGTGGTTGCCCAGTTGGAGAAGATGTTGCGCGAACACTTTGCTGTGGCTTAATCCAGCACCCGCAACATTTCAGCTGTGACTTGTTTCAGGTTGCTTTGATTATCCCAATTTGGAAACGATGAATCTGCCCCATTTCGTAAATCATCCAGAAGAATCGGAACACATCGCGTCAGTTCATCGACAATGGTGATGCTCGCCATCTTCGCTGTACGGGAGAGCGGATTCAAATCAATCACACAGACGGTTTTTCCCATGGCGACCAAAGCCTCACACCGATCGCCATCTTCAAGCGGAACCAAGATGACATCAGAAGAAAAGATTCCATCGTGGTGACAATTTGCTCTAGGCCCCTCAAGGTTCGGAATTCGAGTATCAGGAGCATCTCCGAGAATCTTGACAGCCTCTATCTTTGTCACTAAATCAGGGTACTTCCGTCCGGCCTCAACTTTTTGCTCATCCAATTTTTTGAGCAATGCATTCATTCGTTCGGGAGTCCGATAGTAGATGTTCACTTCAATGGGACATTCCAGTACAGCCGCGCACGCGAGGAGTTCCGGGCCCGCTAGAGCCACAGTGTTCCCATTCACAGAAATCACAGGACTCTTCGCCGAAGCCAAGCTCGCCGCACAAACACGTATGGCTTGCCGAGCAGCATCACAAGTCCGCTCCTGCAAGAGGTAGTCAAACGCTTCACCACGACCATGGGCGATGAGCGCTGAGTCTGCTAGAAGTCCAGCCGCAGCTGCCTCAGTCAACTTTTTTCTCGCCATCAGGGAAGCGAATCGGGGATGTGATTCTGGGACTTCGCCCATGGCTCACACGCCCTCAAAGATACAGGTGAGATCCAAGGGAGGGGCTGCCCGATGCAATGCGGAAGTCGAGATAACATCGACCATAGAGGTGCGCCATGATTCCAAATCATCGAATGTGATGTTGCCGCTGGCCTCAAGGGTGACATACTGTCGCAGTCCACGGGTTTCAATGTCAAGAACAGCATCTCGTGACAACTCAGGTCCCATATTGTCGAGTAGAATGTTTAGTCGAACACCTTCTTCATGCTCAAGCATTCTCTCGGCCCATGCTTCCGCTGCAGCCAGCGCTTCATCCAAACTGCGCACTTCAACGGTTACGAATGCACCGATTGATTCGGTCTGAACATCACTCAATACCTTGCGAACGCGAACGGCCCCCTCGTCCCCCTCTTCGGCCGTTGAGGCGAGGTCGTTTTCCTTCAACATCAAAGCGTCAGCACGATGAATTCGGTGGGTCAATCCCCCTCCAACTCCCACCGCAGCTTTATCCAGCGTTCCCCACGCTGTTTTGAGGGTAGCAGCCAACGGAATCTGGAAATTTGAA
>PBPV01000083.1 GCA_002724815.1 Methanobacteriota archaeon
TCACATGGGTATACATTATCCAAGACGCCGTCGTTGTCGCTGTCAATCGTGCAACTGTCCGCCCATGATGGGGTCTCATCGGTGTCTCCATTCGGAGAGCTGCCGTAGTTGGACAAGACCTTGATTCCGATTTCACGGTTGGCCAGTGTCGCTGTTGGGCTGATATCAACGATGACCACGATTTGGACCGTGGTGTATGCTGGCATCTCTGCTAAACTCCATGTGCCATCGTCATGGTAAGCGCACCCGTATTCGGGTGCTGCTTCGCCAACACCTAGAACAGTGCAAGGGATTTCACGGGGAAGTTCCGTATCGAAATCCTCAACCATAGCGAACTCAATATTCCACTTTGACAGTGAACCCATGTCTGGGGTTGGATTCCATTCGTCTCCACCCTTGGTATGGTTGTGAAGTGTGGGGATGTCAGGAACGTTTCCATTATTGGTGACGTTTAGCAAATACCGAACCGTTCGACCGGGGGCGGTGGTCTTGATTTGACTCTCGACTGTTTCGTCAATCCAAATCTGCATGTCATGGAATTGGTTAACGGTGATGTCAAAGAGAATCGCATCACGCTCATCCGTACCGTCGTAGTATTCCTCACTGAAGGCTTTCAACACAACCTGGTAATTGCCGGCTACGATTTGGCCGGGAATGTTGATCTTCACATCGACGGTTTCGGAATCGTCGCGGTCAAGTTCAGACAGTGTTGCGCGTGGAATTTCGATGTTCCACAGCAGTTGTGTCCCGTTGCTATCGGTAATGGATGCAGTCCGCAAATCGTAGCGATCTGGGCCGTTACCTTCGTTGGTAGTCGTGATTGGGATGACCAATTGTTGACCCGGGTCAACACTGTAGGCTGTATCCGGGGCCTCCATCTCCAAGTCGTAAACATGCTCTACGTTGGTTGAGAGAATCACTGCATCAGAGACGCGAGATGCACCCTGAAGATGAGCCTTGACGGTGATGGCTGGGCCCAATCCTGCACTTGCATTGGTTGGTGCACAAACGATTACACCGACCTCGTATGGGACGTTGATCTGTGACCAATGTCGGGGTTTACTCATTTCTCCATCATTGCCACCGGGTGCGTTACTGAAGTCGAGGGTGACCGTCCAATGATCGTATTGCCACTCGTTCAATGGCATGCCATCGGGTTTGGCATCAGGTGCACCAGGGGTGGTGAAGATCAGATATCCTGGAGCGAACTTCTTGATCACATCGATTGTGTACGTGTGACAGTCACCGGGGTGAACGACCTCAGAAGTCCGATAAATATCGAAGATGATGTTGCCCGTCGAACGGATGCTAACGTTCACCCACAACTCAAGAACGTCGTATGTCCCTTTGTCTAGACTCTTGATTGGTTCACCCATTGACCAGCCCTTGAGATACAGAGCGAAGGTACCAGGATCCTGTGTAGTCGGAACTGAAATCTCCAAATTCTTGGTGACCGATTGTCCCGGATCCAAACTGACCATCATCGGGAAGTTGATCTGCCAGCCCCACGGTAGCAACCATTCTTGTTGGCCTTGCAATGTGGTCGGATCATAGAACGCAAAGGAGTCAAACACGTTTCCAGTGTTGGTAATCGTGATTGAGAAAATCGCAGTTTCTCCCTGTTCGACGTCAGACTGATAGTGACTTGTTTCCAACTCTATACCGTGTACGACATCCATCATCGTCAGCGTCAACCGATCGCTACGTATCGCGGGATCTTTGTAGGACACTGCTGAGACGTAAATTGCTGCCAATTCATCCTCGTTAGCTTGGTAAATCGACGGGGCACGAACTCGCAAGTACACACGAACCGATTCGCCACCGAGCAAGAAAATTGGAGTCTCGGGGAAAATCGCGGTGTGATTGTCGGCGAAGAACAGGTTTGCCGTCCAATTCACAGGTACGCCTGAGAGATTGACTGAGAAGGTGTCTGCGACCAAATCAATCGGACCTGGGGTGGAGTTGTTGACCGTCAAATTGTAGATGGTTTGTTCTCCCGGTTCAATGACATGGTAGTAGGTTTCATCTTCTGCCAATTCAACATCGACCTGTCCTGTCAGTACGTGGGTGTAACATAACGTGTAAGCGCCATTGTTTGAATTTTCATTGCATTTATTGGTATCAGACCACGCAATATGGGCACCACTTCCCATGTCATTGGCAAATGCGGGAGGTTGTGATAGTTCGACCTGCCGACCGCTGTTTGGACCCAACTTATCGCTGTTCCATGAAGTAACATCGACTCGCTCCCACGGATCGAGTACTGCGGCTGCAATACTGTTCAGTGGCCAATCGCCAACATCGTTGGTGTGGTTCAGGCGAGTGTACATGATGGACTCACCCTGTGAGGTGTTGGAATTCTCAAGCCACGAAATGTGGACATTGTTTTGGTTGTCTGCAAGAACCTGTGGCATGTATGAAGACGCGCGATAGTAATCATTCGGATTGACGTTGCTCGCCCCTTCTACATACGAAATTCTAGTGTCGACGATTTTCTTGATACCGTAGGTCGGAAGACCTCCAGAGACGCCATCCCATTCTGCAGCGCCCTTGAGTCGAAGGCGTGTGTAGTAAACCTCGTAGTTGTCGTCCTTGTCAAAACCATAGTCTCGAGTGTCCATCCAGGTCAAGTGGGTGTCACCACTGTTGTCAATTGCCAAGGAGGGGTGGAGGCTGAATGCGTCATCCAATGTTACACGGGTGTCGTTGACCACGACAAGGTGACCGTATCCATTCGCGTCTTGACTAGGGCCTAGATCCTCTGTGTAACGATTGTTCGATTCGTCTGTTCCAGATTGTCCATAAGTCCAGCCAGGTGCAGGGTTCTGAATCTTGGCATAGGGGTCTAATACAGTCATGTAGATTTCACGGCTGTTATTGGTCGCTAGGAAAACCATGGCCTCAACGAGTGTGTCCATGTTGTTGCTTCCAGATGCTGGGAAGGCGTACACTTGGCCACCAGCATCGGTATTACGAGTGGTTGAGCCTGGGCAAATTCGAGTGTTTGTGTTGACTTGGCCATTCGGACATTCTGAAAGATCATGCATGTGGCTAGCCACCTGATTGTTGGCACCCCAAGATGACCCGTACAAACCGACTGGGATGACTCCTGCATTTACACATGCGTCATGGGCTTCATTGATACTCGCAATGTCATCGGATTGTTGAGGAGGGTCGCCTCCCTTGGGGCCTTCGTCACTGATTGGAATCACNATCTTCGTTGCGTTTGGATTCCATTTGTGATCATGGGTGGTCGGAGGGTTGCCAGGAACGTTTCCGTTGTTGTCNACCCANGACAAGCAAGCCCAAGTGCTACCNGGGCCCCAGTCTTCACCTTGGTATCCNCCACTCTGTGCGCCACCGTTGTAGATGGTAGAGTGGAGCTTGATGAGACCACCTGAGTCGTCACCAATGTCGAGGTGATTGGCTCGGGGATTCTCNTGATGAGGCTGGTTTGCACAGGCACCACTTGTCGCAGCGCTTGGATAAAAGCCACCGAGTGCATAGAGTGTCTCAAAGACTGAAATGTTCGCTTCCTGGAGCATGGGTTTGATTCCTTGGAAGGTGCCTCCATTGGACCATGAACCTCCATAGAACACAACGCACATGTCAGCCCATTCAGAGTACATGGAACCCGATGTGTCAATCGGAGATACGATCTCCACCTTTCCACCTCGCGTGTCGTCCCATGCAATCTGCACAAGGTCATCGGCATCGATCGCGATGTCTGGGTGCCCTTTGTGCCCGATGATTGGAGTCAATAGTGTACTGTCGATCGCCGTAATCGCCTCACGAGAGGCTTCATCGATTTCCAAGAACTTGTAGTAAATTTGTGGCTGCTGGAAATACTTGTCGTGNCGGTCGTAGGAATCTTCCCATACGATNTGTGCGTTATTCTGGCTGTCCACTGCGATTGCGGGCCAATCGCGATTTTGCTGGCGTCGAGTGACCTCGGTATCGTCGATAATTGAAATTGTGGAGTCGTCAGCTGTTGAGCCGTCCTGATCGTCCAAGCTAGGGTCGAGTAGCGTGTACAGGATCTCGTGCTGACTGGCCTTGTTTGCCCACACGATGTGGATTCGATCATCGCCGTCGATGTCAATATCAGGGTGCCAAGCACGGTGNCCTCCACCATTGGAGATTTGAGTNACGTCAATCAGTGTTTGAGCTCGAGGGTCCAGCATCGAGTAGTANAGATGCTGTGTATTTCGGCTCCACACAACGTGGATGTTTCCTTCACTATCGCTTGTCATTGATGCCATTCGCTCGTTGACTGCGCCACCATCTACAATCTGCACGGCATCAGTGATNACCACTGATGCACCTTGTGCGACTGGGGGTGCGTACCCGACCAACAATGTGCTCATGACGAAAATCATCACCATTGTGATGCTACTTTGTTTGCTGTTACTCATTTTCATCGACCCCTGGAGAACCTCTCCAGCACCTTGACAACGCTATTTCCCTCCTACTTAACCGAACCCCCTTGCGGTCAGTTCGCGCGTGAGCGCGCGCGAGGGAGCCTTAGACCCAATCTGAGGGGTCAAAACCGGTTCCAAATCCACCGGTCTCGTCAGTTTCGACTTCTTTGGTTGAAGGGGTTGAATCCGTGACCGGTTTCGGCCCACCCTTGGCCCAATCATCGACAGGGCCCGGTTTACCTACTCCNGGTCCGTAAGAGAATTTGATCTCATGAATCAACGACAGTTTCGACAGCCACAAACGGCGTAGTGTTTGCATGACTTCGTTTTGGGTTACACCGTCAAACCATGTTGGCATCGACAGGTTGAACGCTTGAAGNGGGCCNGGTTTTTGTTCTCCATGACCAACATGGAGGACCCAGTCGACGTGTGCACGTGTCAGTTGGAGACGTGTGTCGTGCAGCCACTCTTCCCATCCCTCAGGNTCGGTGTTGGCATGCTTGGTCATCTCGTCCTGTTGGCCAGCATCGACTTGAGTCACGCTTGAAATCACCAATAGATTGCGCTCTTTGGGAGATAAGACATTGAACAGGTGGCCGTGCTTGGTAGGTGGATACCGTACCAAGAAATGGAAATCTGCACGTGGGTCGTCCCGTTCCTTGATTTCAAGGCCCTCTCCAGACAACCAGTTTCTCACCCTGTCTTCAATATCCTTGGCCGGCATGAACCATTGGCGGACGCCGCCCTATTTCAGCGCAGCGAGTAAACTCGTGACCNCGGCCTCAATGACGGAGCCGTCTGAATGCCTACGCAGTTGATTGATTCTGCGAGCATCTCTTGCAATGACATAGAAATCCCATGCGCGAATGGCGACTTTGTTCGACAGATGAAATAGAATTGGCAATAGGACCGCAAAGAGTGGTGTCCATTCGCGGAACTCCGGCAAATACATCCAGAAAGCACCCGATAAAATGAGGATTGGGAGTGGCCAAATTAACAGTGGACCCAGCATGGAGGCCAATAGATGGTATGTCGTTCTAGCATCCAATCCTTCGTCGGTGCGGTCACCCAGTACCTTGCCTAAGAAAATCATGAGTCCGCTTCCAATTAGAGTGAGGGGNGCGGAAAAAATCGCAAGAAGTAGAGCNGGGAAAATAGCCAATGTCTCNGATAATCGNGGTTTTCTCAGNCCNTTNGCATCCAAGCTACGTCCATCGAGTTTNGCTGCATGCAGTTTTTTGGCAANTTGACTNGCNTCTTGNTGGAGATTGAGTAANNNCTGNTTGCCGCCGCGAATCTCATCGCGAATNTCGCGAGCAGCCAACACTTCNTCTCGCCAAGANNNNAGNTGGTTGCCCTTTGCAAGTGTTCGNAGATGGCCGAGGATGTGCCAACAACGATGCTCGTCCCATGTTGAGGAATCTGGTGTCATTGGTGCCAAACGAGCACGAACTTCATCACGCAATTGATTGACCCGTTCTGCGGGTGCCTCGACCCATTCTCCAGCCATCAACCGGGCCCGATCTTCGGGTGGATGAATGGCACCGTCAAGTGAGATTGGTGAGCCATATTCGAACCATGCATCCGTCCGGAAATGCCAAGACGTTCTGTAGTGTAGTCCCACAGGCAACAAGTGGGGCTCGGGTAAACCCTTCTCGTGTGCAATGGAATTAGCAGCGATCACAGACCGTACAGGACCTGTTCGAAGTCGCCGCATCTTCGAATCTTCATGGGATGTTCCTTCCGGGAAAAGTGCAGTGCCGTGTCCATGAGCGATGCATTCAGCAAGGGTCAGCATGGTTTTCCCATTGATTCTCAANCCTGCTTCGCTGGATGCGCCACCTCTAGCGAGCTCGGCTTGACGGAGGACCGGTTGCGCACCCGAAAGAGAAGCAATCGGTCCAATGATGGGGCGTGTAATCAAATCATGACGTCCACCGAAGACCAGCATTTTCGGTTGTGTTACGAAAATGGTACTTGGATCAATGAGGCCGTTTGTATGCCAGCCCACGGTCAGGATCCCGGCATCTTCCGCAATATGCTCTTGACCCGTGACTTCAATGGTTCGAAATTGTTGATTCATTGCAAGACGAGAAAGGCCGCGAATCATCCGATAGAACCAACCGACTCCAGGGTGATCTCCTGCTTTAGAAGCGATTCGTCGTTTACTTTCGATTTTCTCGACATTGATTCGAGAAGCGCTTTTCGACAGTGGGGGCAGGGTTTCGCCATGATGATCTAACGCACCGTCTTCTCCCGTTTGGACGGTTTGCTCGACCATANAATCACCATTAGTGTGCCTGCAATCGCTCTGCAAGTTCTGCCAGCATGGCGAAATCNGGTTCTGTTGAATCCCCTGATGGTTTCCAAAGTGGNCGTTGTGTTCCTTCNACAACTCTCGGAATTACATGAAAGTGGACGTGGGGCACTTCTTGTCCAGCCAGAGGTCCATCGTTCAGATTCACGCTGAAATCAGTCGTTTCGAATTCGATTGAAAGTCGTCGCTGAACTTCAACAATTCCGTCCATCAATGCACGTCGACTGTCGACAGACAATTGAGAAATTCGCTGCGCTTGCTCTTTGGGCACCACCAAAGTGTGGCCTGGACGATGAGGATTGATATCCAGGAAAGCATACCATAGTTCCTTTTCAGCTACCTTAGAAGAGGGTATTTCTCCACGAATAATTTTGGTGAAGAGTGTGGTTTCGTCCATAACCTTCCGATGGGGGTCGACATCATGAATCCGACTCAAAGACAGCGTCGTAATTCGTTCCCAAATATGCGGCCCAACTCATATTCTGCGGTGTTGTTGTATTGAGATCCATTCGAGATACAGTCCATGTTGCAGTAGGATTGGTGTAACCAGTGGTTGTCGTGGTTATCAATTCCAAATCTCCATCAAGATCAAGATCAACAATTGTGGGTGTACCAATACTCATTTGACTTTGATTAAACAAAGTATTGGATGACATTAGACAGGTGTTGAATACAGATGCCTCATTGTAGAAAACATATTCTCCACTATCTGAGAATAGTTCACCTCCCCCGCGAATCATCAATATTTCATCACGCCCATCTCCATTCAGATCTACTGCCAATGGACTTGTGAAACTGGTGTGACTCGTATCTTCGGACCAAAGAATCTGGCCCGTTGCGCCATCAATCATAATTGATATTGAACCACTATACATTGGAAATGCCCCTATGGTAAAGTGAGAAAAAACATCTGGAATGCTATCGTTTGTGAAATATCCAATCGCGGCGGATGCCCATGATTCTGCATCGGGTACTGGGCCATTGTGAACATGTTCTTTGACGTCGACGGTCCAAATTTCTGAATAATTTCGCCCGTCTAGAACAATTAGGCGCCCATCAAAAGTACTGACAACCAAATCTTGAATTCCATCTAGATTCATGTCCACAATCGCTGGGGGAGCCATGATTCCTTTTGCAACATTTGGGGCCGGGTCTACAATACGCGTTGCGTTACTAATATCTCCAGACATGAGGTCAGTGATCGATGTAGCCCAAAGGCCACCATCCCAAGTTTCGCCACCGGTTCCAAAAAGAATCTCTGATGTCATTTCAGGATGTGGTTGATAAATCAAAGGTGACATGTAAGTCTCGCGAGAATCAGGCGTATCTGCAACCGAAAGGACCTCTCCTGTTGAACCAGATATGACAAGCAAATAACCACTGTCACGGGGCTCCCCTGGTTGTTTGAGAGGGTCTCCACCATTTGATGTCAACCAGTCAACAATACCATCTGCATTTTGGTCATCAATGAATTGCCCCGTGTAGAATTGGAACCATTTTGAACGCTCATTGTTGCTTGAATCAAATTGCCAAATAATACTACCATTGATACCATTCACGGCAAATAACTGGTGGTTTCGACCACCCAATATGACGTCGAAGTTTGCATCGCCATCTAGATCTGCAAATTGGGCCGAGCTGAACATTTCACCTGATGCGTTAACTTCCCAAAGTATGGATCCGTTTGCTCCATCTAAAGCGATGATGCTCCCGGTGGACTCTTCCTCAATTCCTGTCCCTGTCACGATGTCTAACACACCATCTCCATTCAAATCGATAACATGGGGCGATGACATCATCCGATTGGAGCCGGTTGCTGTCCACGATGTTTCAACTTCAAGCGTTTGGTTAGATGAAGAAGGTGAACAGGTGTGGGTGTTTGCACAATCACTACCCGGAGGGCAGAGGGGTTGTGCCGGAATCGGTAAATCGGGAATGGTGCGTGTTTTTCCAGTTTTTTCATGATTCTCTGTAGAATCTGAAACACTAGCGAGATTAACCAGAATGAGTAAAATCAATACTAATATTGCCGCACCTTTGTACTCGAAGTTAGTAGACATAAATCCGGGAGGGGATGAGGATTCTTATCCTTGGCTACTGAAAGCCCATCAACTTCGAAGTGGTAAACTTGTAACCGTTCCATCCATCGATGTCAATGAATGGCTAGGCGGTTCGGTATCAGTGGTTGGGAAATCAGATCGAACATGATTGCCTCGGCTTTCTTCGCGGGCTGTAGCCGCTGATACAGCCGCGGATGCGACAGAGAGTAGAGATTGAGTTCGCAGCAGAGTCACCAATTCAGTATTCATCACCGGACTGGAGTCTGAAAGAGAGATTGTGGTTTCTTGAAGTTGTGAAATGCTAGCGGCAGCTTGTGTCAATCCACCAGCATTCCGAGAGGTTCCCATGTGGGTTTGCATTGTGGTTGCCAGTGTGGATTGAATCGTTCCTGCACTCACACCTTCAGCGCCGGCTGAAGACAACATTGAGTCGTGAAGGTGGTGCGCTTCCGTAAGGGCAATCGAAATTTGACTAGAACCCGAAAACTTGCTAGAAGCCGCCTGATTCGCTGCAGCATTACCAGCAAGTTCTCCACTGGCTATTGCGCCCAACAAGTGGTCGCCACTGTTGAGGGAGGCCCCATGTAAGCCAGAGCAGGCTGCATCGCCGGCAGCGAACAGTCCCTTGACGGTTGAATCCCATCCTCCTTTGACGACTTGGCCGATTGCATCGGTAGGGATCCCCCCAATTGTAACGTTAGCCATCGGCATGAGGGGGATTAGGGTTTGAGAACAATCAATGCCGCATCGAGATTGCAAATTCTCTGCGACGCCAGCAAACCATGTGGTTGCTGTTCGAGGGATTGAGGTCAAATCCAAGGAGGCCCCCCCGGCGTCGATGATGGCTCTTGCGAGTGCGTCAGGGCCATCTTCCATGGACATGGGTTGCCCGTCAGCACCGATGACAACTCCGCCTGAACCAAGTAGATCCAATGGAAGGCGGAGTGATGTATCAGCAACTGTGAGTGGATGTATCGAAGTAAACTCAAGATTTGCAAGAGAGATGCCTTCCCGGAGAGCCAAGGCAGAGGAGACTCCCATGGCTCGGCTGTCGCCGGTCCATGCACTTTGGAATCCTGCATCTGCAAGAATCAGGGCCTTGGATTGGATGGAGAAAATTTCACCGGATTGCACGTCAAGAGCGATCAATCCGTTCGCAGTGCCGTTCTTCATGACAATATCGAGAACCTCGATATCTCCGCGTCGGGGGATATTTCGCTTGATGCACTGTTCTTCCAAAATTGAACGTACCTCTCGAAGTGTTGAATCTCCTGTGCCGGCTGTTCTTGGATTGGATTGGCCGGGCAATTGTCCCAGATGAGGGCTACCATTCCGATCTCTACGAAGGTTGAGACCCCACTTCTCCAATTGTGCCAAATGACCCACGGCGGAGCCTGTGGTTGATGTGACGATGTCGCCTTCACACAAGTCTGCACCAACACGATGGGTGTCCGCTGCGTGTCCAGCTGAGTTGGTCTCTCCTGCAGAGGAGGCAAGGCCGCAGATGATGGCGTCATCGTTGAATGACGAGGGTTGAGATGAACTCAGTACGGTCACTGTGGCTCCCGCGTCCGAGGCTGCAATAGCAGCCCGCATTCCAGCAACACTTCCTCCGACAATGACAACATCCCATGCCTGCAAGATATCACCCTGTATTCTTGGGCACTTGAGGTCGCATCATAAACGCATCCATGTGTGAACCGCACCTACGGTGCGATAAATTTGGACGGGTCGGCATGGTTCAATGCCTGATTTTGCCATCTTCTGGCGGTGTCTCTAGCCGTACCCATTCGTCTTCGAAGAGTATCTCCTCCGCCGGATCGAGTCGAGACTTCGGTCCACAGTGTATCTGAACCAATCGTGTGCCCATCGGCATGTCGAATCGCGATTCGAACCGGTCGACGACCCTCGATGTGATCAGTCCAAGCCAAACTCAACCAAAGAACGTGGGCTGAGTCGACTAAATTGCTCAACCATGTGACTACATCTTCCTCATCGTTGGACCACATGGGCAATGGGTGATTGGGGGGCACCAAAGGCTCCGGTGTCAGTTTGAATGTTTGACGTGAAGGTTGTCCATCCGGCACGTGAACTTCAAGTTCAATTGGAACTCGATCTTCACTTAAATTATTGACCATCACGAACAAATCTCCACGAGATTCGGCACAGTGTAGCGGTAGGCTTGCATCCAACCTCCAAGAGTTCCCTGCAATCGACTCATTGTGATCCATCAAGCCGAACTGTAGACGGTCGATTTGTCGAAACATATCGCTTTGCCATGCCCTTGTATGGCCGACAAGGCGAGAAAGTGTTGGGAGGTCTAGATGGGGGTTCTGCAAGAGGATCGGTTCAATGTAGGTGGGGCCGACTAGTTTCTCAAATTCCTGCATCAGTTGATATTGTGTAAGCATGTTCTGTCCCCTCAAATACACAGCATGGAGAATTTGTTCAACTGTTTTGTTCAAGTCTAGTTGGTCACCAATGGTTTCGCCAAGACTTTCTTTCCACCTTTGGAATCGATTGGTGCTCTCTGGATCCAAATGTGCGAGGAGGATTTGAGTCAATGGATTCTCCAACGTGCTTGTATGTTGACTCGGTGCGTGATAGACCAAAAATGGGAGGTCATCTGTGTGCCTCGGTGTTCGTCTCTCAACCGTAATCGACTGAACGAGAGCTAGGCTAGCAGCCAAGATGCTGATTACGAGTAGCAGACCTCGTGTCTCGGACCCAACGGGGAAGAGGTTCGCAAGCCCCAACAGTAGTGAATAGGTCAGTAAGTATCCAATTCGCATGTGCTCATGCAAACGCAATTCTGTCAGTGTATTGAGAATACGTTCAATGCTACCATCGTGTTCATCTTGAGAGCGGCCTCTCGCCCCAAAGCGCCCCATTCCGACCCAGAGGGCAAGATTCCGAGTGATCGTCGATGGTGCAACAAAAATTAGCGTTAGTGTAGCAGTGATTGTTGCGGCTAAGGAGGGGCTGAACTTCTCAGGAAGTGACATCACAGTGATCGTTGAAATCAGCAGGATTAGAGGAATTAGATTCCGGAATAATGACCAGGTCCAATTGCTTGAAAGGCGGCCCCAAAACCGGCGTGATCGCTCCATTCGGGCCAGTCTATTGTCAATCAATTCCTCAAGACCGTCTTCGGCCTCAAACGCTTCACCGTAGGGCCTAGGGAGATTCACTCCTCCATCATCTCGTCGCATCGGAACAGGTGCGGTGAGGGTTGCATAGGTCATCAGTATGACGCTCCTTTGCCCCCGTAACGTCCTTCAATGCCGAGCAGGAGGGAGGGTTGGGCGCGTCGCATAGCTGGATATTGCACCGGCCTCCTAAGCCGGATGTCGTGGGTTCGAATCCTGCCGCGCCCGTCGATTACATCGCCAAACCATGGCGTCTTCCGGACTGAGTGATCTCATGGAGGAAATTCTCAATCTGAATCCTTGGATGAATGGTG
The DNA here is from genome assembly GCA_002724815.1 of Methanobacteriota archaeon. Taxonomy (GTDB): domain Archaea; phylum Thermoplasmatota; class Poseidoniia; order Poseidoniales; family Thalassarchaeaceae; genus MGIIb-P. The sequence continues at coordinate 12,262 of PBPV01000083.1, forward strand.
CCTCTCAGAGCAACATCACAATTGGACAACGCGTCAAGCATCTCGTTTCTCAATTCGGGAGGCAACATCAATCGGTTACCAGTAAGTTCCATGTGAATTTGGTGAACGACATCTTCAGCGTCCAATGCATGAACGCCCATCATTTCGTCCAATTGACCCATTGCACCTTCTAGGGTCTTGACATTTCGTCCCCCTTTCTTTTCCCATCTCCATTCAATCACTTTTCCACGCAATGCCAACTCAATCATTCGACGAGCATGCTGCAAGGTGCTAGCCGATACCACGTCATACAAGCGATTGCGGGTTCCAGTCATTCCTCTTCGAGCCAGTAGTTCGGTCGTGAATAGGGCCTTTCGTAGATTTCCGTTGGCGACATGGGCGATGTCACCAGACATCCCTTCAGCCAAGTCTATCCCCTCAAGTGATGCAACCTTTTCGACTGTGGATTCGATCTCTTCCATCTCAATCGGTGGGATGCGGATGTGTTGCATTCGACTACGTAGAGCGTCGATGATACGACTGGGTGCTCGTGCGGTGAAAATGAATCGTGTCGTGTGTGACTCTGATTCCATCATCCTTCGAAGGTAGGGTTGCCTACGGGAACCCAGATGGTCCGCATCTTCAATGACGATCAAACGGCTAACTGGGGCTCGGCCAAACTCAACTTTGGTTTCTTCGCCACAAGGGGCCTCTCCGACGTCTCCTTCCCACATGTTCCGATCAAAGGCATCTAGACTGGTTCGACTTGCAAGAGTGTCTGTGGATTTTTGACCTGAAGGTCGTAGGAACTCTTCAAATTTTTTCATTGCACCCGCCTGGCGTGACAAATCTCTAGCTTGGAGAACGTGACAGGTCGATTTCCAGCCCGGCCCGAGTACTTGTCGTGCGACCAAGCGCCATGCTGCTGTTTTTCCGACTCCTGCTGGACCTGTAATAAGTAAGTGAGGGGGGTCACCAGATAGGCTCGCACGAATGAATTGGTCCCTGATTTTCTGTGGCACGGCCAATTGATCAAATCGCTTGGGTGCGTGAATGGAAAGCCACGAGGGCATCAACACGGACGAAAGTGTCGAGGTCTTTCAACAAGACGCTCAGATGGCATCCAGAGTCTTGTGCCCCTGTCGGCGTGGCTTGGTAAAAATGCGAAATCCACAGGATTTGCACGCGATACCAGTTCTTGTCCCTTCGAACTCATCGAGGTGCCCACATCGCAGACACTTGTAGGTAACAGTAGCCATTGAATTCGCCGACCTGCCTCTCCCATTTGAAGCCGTCGACGAGAGAAGATGGTTGTTTACTGCGAATTTCGGTTCTTTTTGCAGATTTCAATGAAATTCTGGAACATGTTTTGTCCATATTCTGAATCATTGACCTCTGGGTGGAACTGCAGTCCGAATCGGTCGCCTTTTTCATTCTCCATTCCCTGAACAAGGCAAGATTGGCTGCTTGCCGTAATGAAGAATCCCTCGGGGACAACACTGACTTCATCATTGTGTGATTCCCAAACCGTTTGTACATCTGGTGTGTCAGCAAAAATTTGCCCACCGCCATTTGCCAAGGTGATTTGCGCTGCACCGAACTCTGGTTCAGCTGCTTCCGCTGCAGCCCCTCCATAGTAACCGGCCATGAATTGATGGCCTGCACAGATGCCCAATATGGGGATGTTCAACTCGAGATAAGCTCCGCAATTGCCCAACTCACCAGTGAGGCCCACCCTAGCGGCACCCCCAGATAGAATGAGGCCGTCGAGTTGCCTGAGATCTGAGACTGGAGTTGTGTTCTCAATGATCTGTGTATCCACACCAAGGTAACGCAACATTCGCCATTCTCGATGGGTCCATTGTCCGCCGTTGTCGACGACATCGATGACCAAGGGTGGCTCACTCATCGCTGCTTGCCGAGGTTGACGCTCAATCAAGGTGACGCTGTCACAAGTCCGCCAATTCACTGTAATACAGTACGCGCATACTGTGCTCAAACGCGGCCGCATTACCCCATGCTTCCAACAAATCTGCACCTAATGCATACAGTCCATGGCCTCGGGCAACGAACAATTTGTTGCCCGTTTGTTTGAGGGCTTCTGTGATTTCAACCAAGTACCCCTCCATGTCGTTGTATTGGACGTCTACGATGGTGGCTCGGCCAAAGGTTGAACGCCCCTCAAAATCAGTGGGAACTAGGGCGTAGCGGTCTTTCTCCAAACTCATGGCTGTGGTGTATGGAGCTGCAACATGTACGCAGGCGCCCCGGCCTTCGTGCTCCAAACTGGCGATGGCCAAAGCGACGCTGTGGATTTGCCAATCTTCACTGGCTCGATTGGGTGCGGCATCGCCTAAGCGTCCCGTGATGAGATCACCTTCATTCATGAGGGCCAACGCTGCTCCTTGTCGAGTAATATGAACCAGTCCGGGTGAAGTGGTCGAAAGGAGACTGAAGGAACCCGCGGTTCCATGTGTTAGGCCGCCCTTTTGCAATTGTCGACCTAAGGTGGCAAACATGCCTACAACATCACCAGGAACAACATATCCATCACCTACAATGGGAGGCATGGCTGGGTTCTCAACCTCTTGGATCACATCTACGGCAGCAGCCATACTCTTCTTCAACGACTCGTTTTCTTCCCGCAACTGGGTCAGTTCAGCCTTTTCGTCACCTTCTACGGTGCGCTTTGCCGCCGCGACTTTCTCTTGTCCAGCTTCAATCACAATTGTGGAACCCGTCGCCATACTCTGAGCACCGGCAGGAGCTGAAGGAGCAGTGGAAGGTGGGCCCGCAGGAGGTGTTGGAGCGGAACCACCGAACATGGCTCGTCCGCCCGAACTTCCCGGTGGGCCGCTGGGTGGGCCGCTGGGTGGGCCGCTGGGTGGACCACTGGGTGGTGGT
>PBPV01000084.1 GCA_002724815.1 Methanobacteriota archaeon
TGAGTGGTCAACATGTATACTCATGACAAGAATTTGAACAGTGCCCGCGTTCGGGGAGTTTCATTGGTAGTATTGATGCTAGCATCGTATTTCGTTGCGATGGTTCCAGCAGTCAGTGCAAGCCACGTTGAAACATACTCCGTTCAGCGAAATCCAGTCGACATCGCCTCTGGTGATTTGGACTGTGATGGAGATGCCGATATCGTAACAGCCAGCGAAATGGGGATGCTAATTTCCGTCCTCTACAACGACGACGGAGATTTCTCTGATCGAGAAGATCTCTGGGTTTCAGCGAACTCATCACGACGTGCGTTTTGGTTCGATATGGCGGATGCAAACGATGTAGAAATCGGTGATATTGACGGCGACGGAGCCAATGATTTGATTTTCTTCCGTCAGAACGTTTGGGTCGCAAGTTCAACCACACCACCTCTTGGAAACATGACCATCCTTTGGGGCGATTGCAACGAGAGAGTTGAGCAGTGGACACGATCCGCTCCAATTTCCGTATCGCCACGATTGTATGGAATGGAAGTCACTGACATCAACGATGACGGCAATGACGACATCGTCGGTCTTTTCTTGGATGAATCCATTACCAACATGGAAGTCATGGTCATGCGTGGACCAAACCCCACTCAGCAGACCAGTCAATCGACCACTCAAATTCCATTGACACACGGCTTCTTTTACGACATGGCCATTGGAAACTGGGGTGAAACTGTCACGGGTGGCGGTATCCCTGGTGGACAAGGTGATTGTGAAGATCAAGACATTTGGTTGATGACTGCTCCACCGTACAACGGTCCACAAACTGGATTCAGTGCAGGAAATTGGGATAACGTCACCGTCCTTGAATACAACTGTGTGACCAATCAATACGAGAACCCAACCGGTGGAACCAACCAGAATACCCACAAGTTTGCCTTGAATGAAAACTCTGATGCAAACGGCATGGACATCGCAGACACCGACAATGACGGTGTCATCGATATGGTTGCGATTGGCCAAGGTTGGGAACAGAACGTATCCTATGCCACTCGCAGCAGTGTTGGTGGCCAGTGGTCCACCAACAANTATGCTGGAATCGGAGATTTCGTCGCAGCCGATGTNACGATTGATGACATCAACGGAGACGGAAAGATGGACTTCTTGGTCCCAACCATGTTGACGGTTTCAACGGTCAACAGTGCCGGNGCAGGTCAGCAACAACAACTGACTACTGACAACTTGGTGGACATCAACACCGTCAACATCATTCTGAATGATGGAAGTGGCAACTATCTGTCNCCNCAGACTTTCGACGTCGGTCGACGACCAACAATGGTCATTGCCGACCAATTCAGTGGTGGAGCCAACAGCGCTCTAGATTTGGCAGTTGGTCAGCGAGACTATGCCTTCACTTACGGCAATGGTGCCATGTGGATTGATTCNAAGGGCTGGGCAGGTTCTCTAGACACTCTNTCAATCGTTGAACTTGATTCAGAAGACGTTGGAATTGGCGGAGTAACCGTCTCNCCAGCTGCTTATGATTACGAAGATCGCGAGATGAAGATTGGTGCAGGTACACGAAACGTGAACGTCACCGTTCGCAATACTGGTCTCCAGTCGATTTCGGGTTCAGTTGACGTTGATGTCTCTGTCAAGGAAGTCGTAGGTGGTACTGATACGGTGGTTTATGCAAACGATTTCGACACGGCTCCAACCGGCAGTTGTTCCGGCTGTAACATGGTTGCAGTCTCGTACTCAGGCGAAGTCACTGGCTCGTACTGGCACGTTGAAGACGGCAACAACAACACTGGCAACGGCGATCCGAATGAGGCCGATACCAACCCGACAGATTACATGTGGGCTGGAGCAATTGTCACCAACGCTTCGGGTGATGGCGATGAAGAATCCGGTTACATGTCATGGTGGGATGAAGGTCTCATCATCCAGGATGTCGACCTGTCCGGTGCCGACTCGGCTTCGATGGATCTTGACATGATGTGCATGGTTCAGTTTAGCATGATTTACTATTCATCGACCGGTATTGCCAACCGAATTATCTACGATGATTCTTGCAACATCGATGTTTACAGTGAGTCCAGTGGATGGACTACCGTTGACTACACAGGTGGATACGACTATGATCGATACGTTCACTTGGCCAACGGTTACTATCCAGAATTTACGGTCTCCAACTCGGCATACTGTTGCTTTGTCAACCCATGGGACCGCTTTGCAGGTGAGTCGGGCATTGACTTGACACCGTGGGCCGGAGAAGAAATTGACATTCGCTTCCGATTCCGCTCCGGACACTCCGGCAGTGTTGGAAACGACAACGCTTCNTACAACACCGAATGGGACGGATTCGCGATTGACAACATTACCATCAACAAGACCGTCACTCAGTTTGGTAGCAACGTACAGAATGTGAACCAGCAACTGTCACTCACCTCACTCGCACCTGGTGACGAGCAAGTCGTGACCCTGCAGGCGAACTTCGTCAACGGAACGACGTACATCATCGAGAGCGAACTGACGAGCACTTCCGGATTCCAGAATGGTGATGACACCAACGATGACAGTCGATGGAGAACGACAGTCAAGAATTTGTTTGACCCTTCAGTCGAAGAAATCACTTCCTTTGAGAAGAATGCATTGTATGCATCGGGTACATACCCCATCGATGTGATGGTCAAGAACGTTGGAAACACCGTTGTCGATTTCGACACGGTAGCCACCGTTTATTCCGCAACACCAAATGATCTCCTCGTTGAGAATTTCGAAGGAACCTCGGGTTATTCGTTCGGTGACGATGGAGATTCCTTTGGAGTCGTAATCGATGATACGGACTCCACCATCAACAACGCAATTGTTCCCAACAACCGACCTGTCTTCGGTTCAAGTGCATACTGGTTTGGACACCCCGATGATGGATATGGCGATGACTGGGATGAGAAGATGACTCTCCAAACAATCGATTTGACACAGAACACTGCAGACTTCGTTTACCTCAACTTCGATTATTTCGCTGAGACGGATTATCTGACAGATTCTGAGGGCGACATTCTCGCCGTTCAGGATTATGGTATCCTTGAAGTCGAATGGCGNAAGGGTGGAGACGTTTACAACGGAACCATCATCGGCAATTGGAACGATTACAACGAAAACGGTGTTCAATACAACGACACCTGTGAAGATATCGATGATGATGGCGTCTATGACGAAACAGAATACATCGGCGATCTAGGTTGGAACGTATTCTTCGATTCTGAAGGCATTACCAAGGGTGTTACGCTGGACTTGACTCACATCTTCCTGCGCAACACCACCTCGTTGGACAGCAGAGACTGGGACTACAACTGTACGGACCTATCCGGTACTGAAGTCACGGTCTCGTTCCGCTTCCAGTCGAACGGCGATGGTGTCAATGGAAACAGTGGACTCGCTGGACTCGGCATCGATAACGTCAGTGTTCGCGAATACGTGTTTACCTACGTCACAGAGTATTCAACCTCGGTCTCGGGTCTCGATTCTCAGGAATCTCAAGAAGTCAATGTGGGCAACCACGATTTCTCTCAGGGCATTTTCAGAATCGACGCCATGACACACTATGACAACCAAACGCAGGGTACAGCATGGTACAACCACAAAGAAGTCAATTTGGCGAACAACGTCAGTCGATTGATTTTCGAAGTGGCAAGTGTCGATGTCCAACTCTTGCGCCCCGATGTCTTGTCCTGTGTGACGGAGAACTCGGTGGGTTGTGTCTATCCAAGTGATTCCGTCGAAAACCATGCTTTCTCNATGGATCTCATTAACGGTGTACTCGACGGTGATTACAACATCAAGCTGACCGTTACAGATACCACCACGGGCTCGGTTGTCTATGATTCCACCAGTGATGAAGGGCAGATGTCTTTGGTTGCACACGAGCGTAGTACCGCAACCTGGGCTTCAGTTGAGCCAGCAGGTGGAAATGGATGGAATGATGGTACCGAATACCACTTCCGCTTCCACGCTGAATTGGTGGCTGATGGTACAAATTCAGGCAACACTTGGGATTTCAACATCACCATGGTTGAAGACGTCGACGTCGCCATCCTGACTGGACACAATGATCAGCAGAGATTGACCAACGTGATTGAGGATCTCGATGCGATGGGCCTGACCTACACCCAATTCTCATCTGCAGATTGGGGACGATACATCACATCGACTTGGATGAACCACTACAACAAGATTCTGCTACCATGGCAAGTGGCCCCATTCTACGAAACCTACTACGAAGAGTTGGCAGCCGATGGTAGCGCNGGTGTCTCACCGATGGATGTCATTGTNAACCGTATGAACGCTGGAGCGACCCTNCAGATTCACCTTGGGCCCTACAATGCGGAATACGAGCAGCCCAACGTCATGCCTTACGACATGAACGTGGTCAACCGAGATTCCAATCCAGTCACTCACACAGATACCATGGTGATGGATTGGCACCACCCAATGATGATGGATGTCAACCCTGTTGCGTTCATTTCCTTCAATGGTGGAAACCACGTTGCCAAGTCAACGCTGATTACAACTCAGCCTGACAGCGACAACATCCCGCAGATTTGCAATGGTCCAATTTCGGCACCGATGGGTACCTTCCACAGCCTGATTAACGATGCATCCGATCCGACCGCATCTTTGTTGGCTACATGTGCAGTTGGAAGCGGTGGTATGATTATCACAACCATCGACGTTGAAAACTCACAGGTCTCGGATGACTATGGTACGGTTGGCAAACCACTGCTATCTAATCTGTTGTCCCACCATGTCGGTCAGTATCCGCTAAACTTCGGTCCAGCCGGTGCTTCAAATGGATTTGACTTGACCATCAATGGTGAACCGATGACTTGGGACAGCCAACTTGGACAGTACGAGACATTGTACATGAAGAGCGATGCAGAACTTGAATTCGGATTCACTTCGGATGCAACTGATTTGGATGCTGATTGGGAGTTGCGCCCAGTTGCAGGAACCACGGCGACCAATTGGGATGGAAACCCACTACAGGACGGAGAAAGTGATCACAGAGAAGAAGACACACACACTGCACAATTCTGTGTACTTGACGCTCAGAGTTCGACCCTGTGCAAGCAGGAAGCTCGATGGGTCGTGACCTTGTTCCTACACACGCCTGCTGGTCACACAAGAATCGCTAGCATCATGCTAGAGACCAACGATGCGCTTGCAGACGAGTTCTCTCCATTGCCAGAGTTCACCATCATCGATCGTTTGGAATATCGTGGACAGATTGATGCCCACGGGATCAAGGAGTCGGGAGGCAAGGAATGGGATATCAACCTCATTCGATTGGGTCCAACCGGTGATTTGACCGTTCACTTCGATGCGTCAAACTCCTCGGACGGAGATGCAACCGATGGCACGAACGGAATCAAGACCTACATCTGGAAGGTCTTCCTAGATACAGCATGGGACAACCCTGGTGGTGCACCACAGAGTGGTAAGACAACCGAGATTTCAAGCTCAGTCAGTCACACCTTTACCCACCGATTCCAGAACATTACGGTGGATCCAAACACTGGATTCGAAGGTTCATTGATTCGAATTGAGTTGACTGTAGTCGACCAAGCAGACAAGCCAAGCACCTACGATGACCGATACAAGATGTACTTCGTTGTGGTCGGCGAAGGCTACGGTGACGACGAGCCTGTGGTTGATTTCACCAACCCTGCGCCTGGAAGTTCACAGACAGATGACACGCTATACGTGAATGGTAGNATTACATCGGGTTCAGAAAATGGCGACGTGATGATCGAGGTTGCATTGGATGAAGCGACACTTGACCTACTTCCATCACAGAAGTTCCCGAAGAAGACCGCNGGAGAATANGANAGCACAGTCAGCCTCGCTGATGGTGCCGAATTCAGTTTNTCTCTCGACATTGCGGANCTGTATGNTGAAAACGGTTCCACNCAAACCATTTGGATCAAGATTACTGAAGGTGACGGTTCACGCTGGACGATCTACAAGTCCATCGACGTAAATCTAGTCCCAAGAGAGGCTGAATCCGAAAACAACGGTGAAGACCCCGATCCTGAGACCTCTGGTGGAGATGATGGTGGCATGAGTTCAGTCGTTCTCATCGCAGGTATCGGTGCCTTTGTTCTAGTCATCGTCATCCTACTGACGATGGTCTTGGTNCGTGGCCGAGGAGGCGATTCCACCGTNGCTGATGCAGGCGCATTCGGTGGCGAAGTTGCACAGATGGATCCAGTNGAAGCCTACGTACAACAACTGGTTGCTCAAGGCTACCCAGAGGAAACTGCGAGGGCTTATGCCCAGCAGTATTACGCTCAAGCATCTCAACAACAACAGGGATGACGAGCTGACAACGGAGACGCCGAGGGGGCTCTGCTCCCTCGGCGAACCTCTGAGAGTCCGGACGCGGGTTAATGAACTAGAAACCGGCGCCATTGANCATGGACTCTGGTGAGGGTTGGAAGGTCGCAGATATCTCGCTCGCGGAAGAGGGTGCCCGACGCGTTGATTGGGCCCGTTCACGCATGCCGGTTTTGGCAAAACTTCGTGATGAAGCCATCCAAACTCAACCCCTTGCTGGAATGACGGTGGCCGGATGTCTTCATGTGACGAAAGAGACAGCGGTATTGATTGAAACCCTGAAGGCAGCAGGTGCTGAGGTTTCATGGTCAGGATGCAATCCACTTTCCACCCAAGATGATGTTGCCGCATGGTTGGCTCAAGAGGGATACTCCATCTACGCCTGGCACGGACAAAGTGTCGAAGAATTCTACTGGTGTATTGATCGAACCATTGAGGCCAATCCAACTCTGACGTTAGATGATGGTGCTGATTTAATCGTTCGAATTCATGGCGACATGTCTGATTATGCTGCTGGAGTAATCGGTGGAACAGAAGAAACCACAACCGGTGTTCATCGTTTGCGAGCGATGGGGGATGCAGGACAACTTCGTTACCCTGTCATTGCAGTCAATGATGCTGTGACAAAGTGGGATTTCGACAATGTATACGGTACGGGCCAATCTACAATTGATGGAATCGTACGTGCCACTTCTGTTTTGATTGCTGGCAAGACTTTCGTCATTGCAGGATACGGTCATTGTGGTCGAGGATTGGCAATGAGGGCTCGTGGAATGGGTGCAAACGTCATCATCACCGAAATCGACCCACTTCCAGCACTTCGCGCTGTGATGGATGGATTCCGTGTCATGCGAATGGACGACGCTGCAAAAGAAGGAGATATCTTCTGTACAGCAACCGGTATGAAAGACGTGATTGTGGGTCGCCATTTCTCCGACATGAAGGATGGAGCCATTGTTTGCAATACAGGCCACTATGATTGTGAAATCAACATTGAAGATCTTGAATCACAATCCACCAGTGTGCGAACCATTCGCGCTGATAATGAAGAATTCACCATGCAGGACGGTCGCCAAATCTTCTTGCTTGCTCGAGGCCGATTGGTCAATCTCGCAGCTGCAGAGGGACACCCTTCAGAGGTGATGGACATGAGTTTCGCCAATCAGTACCTTGCGCTCTGTCGCCTAGCCGCAGAAGGCAAAGACATGGCACCTGTGGTCCATGACATCACTACGGAGCAAGATCAACAACTGGCGATGAAGAAATTGGATACCCTCGGATTCGAAATCGATACCTTGTCTGCAGAACAAATTGCGTATCACTCAGACTACACTGCAGGCACATGAAATCAACCAAGTATCTGAGGGGCAATCATTCCTCTTCATCGGCTGTGGGTAAATCAAATGCTGTCCAATATGGCATTTTCATTTCCCACCTCTTGGACATCTTCTCATCATTCTCAACGATTTTTTCCATGCGCTGTCTGAAAGCGACGGGGTAATCCTTGTTGATGACAATCCTGTACAATTTTGAGTCTCGAATCTTTTCCGGTATGCACACCTTGCCTGATGTTGCTTCAACCTCAATCGCTCGCCATAAGTCAAGCACTGGACGATTGCGTTTGTCGGTGATGGTAATCGAGATTCGACGAACCCACAAAATCGAGGCGTAAACCAGTAGGAAGGCGGCACACATTCCCCAGGTACTCTTTGGCATGAACATCTGCAAGGCCAACGCTTCCCAAATGACCAGTGGTCCAGCGAGCATGAAGAACGTAAATTTCTCCGAACCCGGTTTCAAATTTCGCATACCATCGATNTCTTTCCANGTAGAATGNTCGGGNTTTTGAGGTTTGAAAACATCAATCTTTTCCATTTCGTAATACCGTCGNATGGTCTGATTCATCCGTTCAACGCGAAACAATTGCTCACGTGGCATTTCATCCATCCCNNGNGCCACAACGACTTCCAAACGCTCNCTCGCCTCGGCATAGAANCCCATTCGNATNAACAAAGCGGCTTGCTCAATNACGGGTGTTGTATCGGTTGGGNATTCTGCGCGNAAGTCCTCCCACCACTGCAANACCTCTTCNGAGAGNCCCAAATGTTGNGTTGCAAGGATGGCGCCACGGAACCAAGCNCCNCGNTGGGTGGGGTCCAATNNGACAATTTTCTTGGCCANTGTCCAACCTTTCGCAGCCTCTGCCAAGGTNGGGTCGATTCGATAAGATCCATCNCGCCGNCTTTCGGGCAATCCCAACTCAAGCAAAGCCCACAGGGCTTCNACACACTCNGGATCCTGNTCAACCACNTCAGTGGCCTTGATNAGTGCAGCCGCACGATTGCCTCCAGTNATGTATTCTTCGAGCTCATCGAGCATTTCAGGAATTACATTCGCCAACCCTTCCGCTATGGCTGGGTCCGGGCTCATAACTCGGTCTCGCCCGAGCCGTCAAATGAATACTCCGCGTGAGATTTCAGCGCCGACGGTTTCCACCCTTGCCTTTCGGGCCCCATCCGCCGGGTCCTCGAGAGTCCCGTCGCTTTGGTTTGCGATCATTGCTACCTTTGTATTCTCGGCGAGGTGGCCGGTCATTACTCAGTCGTTGTTCACGATCATTCGGGCGTCCTCGGC
>PBPV01000085.1 GCA_002724815.1 Methanobacteriota archaeon
GTATCCGGCAAGGCTGGATTGCTCCAAAGATCTTGCAAGTATGGGGGCAAATCGATGTTGATGGCACGATAGATGTTTGAAAGATGGACTTTGAACAAGACATCCCACATCTCATCGTATCCGCTATCCTGATCAAGTCCATACCACCAGAACCAGTCACTGCCTTCGGCAATGTACAGGCTTTCCCATGCCGCTTCAAGACCCGAGTGATTTGGATTCTCAGATTCAAATTCAACCAAGGATTGGCGTGCCTCAACCAAACGTTGCCAAGCAAGACTTTCTTCGGCCTCTCCGGCCCAAGTCGAAAGGGTCCCGTCAATCCATGAGCCCGTTCCAATCACATCGATTTCAGGCAAGGACAAATTCTTCTCAAGGAAATCGCCAGGTGTCGTGGTTACAATGGTTGGATGTGTACTCAAACGACCAAACCACTCTTCGGTGAAGGGGCGACCGTTGTCTTGATGCTGGAATTCAGACATAAACATCCAGTTCTCGCCATCCAAGGCCACTGTCAACAGGTGGTCACTTGGATCCTTACCTTCATCCAGCAATTGCTGGCGAATGTTATCACAATATGCTAGGAAATCTGACACGGCTGCTTCGGGCGTCATTGAGCCATATTGGAAAGCGATTCGATCACTAATCACTCGATCACGGAAGACTACGGCGACATCGTCAACCACCCATGGAGTGGCTAAATTTGAAGCGACAGAGACGTCGATTGTGTTCCCATTCAAATCCGTCGATTCTTCAAGGTTCAACTCGTCTGTCACCATCCATTCGATGCCAACGTCGGCCACCGGTTGAACCATCGGTGGAGATACCGATTGTTCACTGGGCCACATTCCTGTAGGACGGAATCCCAATTCCTGTTCAAACAAATCCATTCCCGTTTGCAGGTGATTGGTGACATCCTCAGGCCAAGAGTCCTTGTTGACTCGAATTCCATCCTCAAACGTCCATCCATCCATCATCAGCAGCGGCATGATGGGGTGATAGTATGGAGTTGTGGTCAATTCAACTTGTCCACTGGCTGCCAACTCTGAATACATGGGTAGGATGTTCGACATGTGCGCTTCTTGTGCATCCAAAACATACGTTAAATCGGCCAATGTGTATTGCCCGTTTTGCATGAACAAATCAATGAGACCCTGATCACGATGACTGGAGTTATACTGGCCCTGGACGTACGATGGGCTAAACTGATACAGGTACCAAAGCACTTGAAGATCGAGGAAATCTTGGGGCTCCAACAAAGTATCATCCATGATGGTCGCGGGTTTCAGATTGTGAAGAGTCATGTCATACAACTGTGAATAACGTTCACTGGAAGGTTGCAACCAACCGACTCTAGAATCATCGGCTGTAACATTGTAAATCCAACCTGAATTCCAAAAGGACTGGAATTGCATTGTGTGCAATTCCAAGGCCGTAGCATTGGGATAACCCGCAGAATTCCAAGACCGACGTGCGATGTCGGTATGGACATCCAATACTCCATTTTCCGAATAATCAAGCAATTGCTCAATGAATGAGGGAACCAAGTTGTACGTGACTTTGGTGTCGGTATTCGACAAAATACCAGGGCTGTCAACATATTCAGTCATACCATGTACGCGAACCCATGGCATTTCCACCATACCGGTCAGTTTGTTCTTGTAGTATGGTTGATGCTGATGGAAGATTATGGCAAGATTGAGTGCATCATCGACCTTTTCAACCGGCGTGTCTGAGGTAAGTATTGCAACATCAGCACTGGATTGTGCAGTACTACGATTCTCAATTTGATACCAGTGAGTAAACGCTTCTCCACCATTGCTGGTTGCAGGGTTCTCAAGAGGGAATGAAGTCCATACGTTGCCGGCATCTTGCCATTGTGCCCAGACAATTACGCCGACGTGTTCGGGATCCCCAATGGCACCCCATGGAATACCAACTTCGGTGTTTTGGTTCTCAGAATAACCCACCCAAGCTGTGGCGGATTCGGGGTTTTCTACCCAAGCACTGCCATCGTGCATTTGCAGTGAAGAATAGGCTGAATCCTCGAGGACATAAGCGTGGTCGGCGGCAAATGGAAGCGTTTGTGCTAGATTCCAATCCTTGGAAAGTGGTGTACCTCCCTCAGTGGTATTGAGGTAGATGAACAAGTCTGCACCGTCACTTTCACTGGCCCAATCCGTTCCAGACCAACCAATGAAGAGATGGCTTTCGTCCCATGTCATCCTAAATGTGACAGAATTCGAATCGGTAGTTTGCAACGAGTCTTGTGGCCAATCCGACATATCTCCATCTAACACAATGGTATCGGGTGTTTCAGCAACAACTCCCAGCAAAGAAGGAGCGATAAATAGCATCACGAGGAACACACCAGTGCGTCGCATTGATTCCTCCGGGTACAACTGAACATCAAAGGTTTTCCACCCCCTTGAGCACGTCGAGTCATGCGAGAGTCCGGTGTGTTGTGTCACATCACATCTTTGCCATCTGGCAAACTCGGACCAGATGCGTTCACNTTCATCGATTTGCTCGCAGATNCTGGAATCTCGGTTTGGCAGGTGCTNCCAATCACCCCTCCCGATGAACACNAGAGNCCATACGCATCGACCAGTGCCTTCGCAGGCTGGGTCAAGTTGTGCGACCCCTCNTTTGAAGCGGATCCTGATGCCGAACTGGTTCGTGATTGGTTGAGTGTGAATGCGCATTGGGCATGGGATTGGGGGCTGTACGATGTTCTCAAGCAGATGCATGAAGAAAAGCCGTGGTATGAGTGGCCTGAACCCCTCCGTGATCGCCATCCGGAAGCCATTGAAGAGGCCATGAAGAAGTACATGCCTAACATNCGTGGGCGTATTGTAAATCAAGTCAGATTNCAGCGAGATTGGATGATTTTGAGACACTATGCGAAGCAAAAAGGAGTGAAGTTGTTTGGAGACTTACCCATTTTTGTTGCCCGTGATTCAGTGGATGTTTGGGTACGACCNCAGTTGTTTCATCATGATGTAGTTGCAGGAGTCCCTCCNGACTACTTCTCTGAAGAAGGACAGCGTTGGGGGACGATGCTTTACGATTGGGAGGCCCACAGAGAAGAAGATTGGACTTGGTGGAGAATGAGAATGGCACGTACATGTGCATTGTTTGACATTGTCCGCATCGATCACTTTCGTGGATTTGATTCCGCCTGGGCCATCCCAAAAGACGATGAAAATGCAATCAATGGAACTTGGACCGAAGGACCCAGTGATGAAATCCTCCAAGCGCTCGTTGATGTTGCAGGTGATACGCTCATCATCGCTGAAGATTTGGGCATTATTCCTGAAAGCGTTACTGAATTACGAAAGCGACACAATTTACCCGGAATGTCCGTACTACACTTCGGATTTGATGATGAAAATGAGGATAATCCCCACCGTCCGCAAAATCTGTGCAAATCGAATGTAGTCTATACCGGCACCCATGACAATGATACCACGATGGGTTGGTGGAGTGATGCAGATGAGGCACGGAAAAAACGAGTTGAAGAGGTTGGATTGGCCGGCGAAAATCCCTGTGAAACTCTCATTCGCGTGGCCATGTCATCTCCCGCACCCTTGGCAGTGATCCCTCTGCAGGATATCCTTGGACTGGGCACTGATGCCAGAATGAATACGCCTGGTAAACCGGATGGGAACTGGCGATGGAAGTTTGATTGGCCCCAATTGGCTCAAGGAAAATGGAGTATAATGCAGCGTTCTGAGTTCTGAATTTGCGAGGGACAAATTCATAGGACTGTGGAAGCGGACCGAGATGGTTCGAATGAGTATCGCCTACCTCTCCGCGGAAGTTGGATTCGAAAGTCGGTTGCACACCTACTCCGGTGGATTGGGTGTCCTTGCGGGTGATCATCTCAAATCGGCCGCCGATGCTGGCCTTGATTTGGTCGGCTGCACACTGCTATATCGTGAAGGATATGGCCGTCAACAACTCGATGCACAGGGCAATCAATCCGAAACTTATGGTGAAATTGATCCGCAGGAATTCCTATCCGATACAGGTGTAGAAATTTCATTACCCCTCGACGGTAAAACCCTGTATTCGAAAATCTGGTTGTATCGAATCAAGGGATTGCCGACCTACTTCCTCGATACCCGGCACCCGGACAATTCCCCTGAACATGCTGGACTTGGAAACCGATTGTATGGTGGCGATGATTCCATGAGAATACGACAAGAGTACCTGCTTGGTGTTGGAGGCATTCGTGCACTACAGGCCATGGGACATGAAATCACAGGACTCCACCTCAATGAAGGACATTGCACATTTGCCATGCTGGAAATGTTGAATCAGGGTTGGAGTCGCGAGGAATTGAGTCAATGTTGCTTGTTTACTACACATACACCTGTTCCTGCGGGTCACGATCGATTCGGATGGGGTGAAGTGGAAGCCGTTCTAGAGGACCTATTGCCAGCAGACGCGAAGCAACTGGTTGACGATGAGAATACCTGTTCAATGAGTCATCTTGGAATCGCCTTAGCCGGTCAAGTCAATGCCGTCTCAAATCTCAACGCGTATGTTGCCAGTGGAATGTTCCCAGGTACCCACATTCATCCGATTACCAATGGTGTACACCACGAAACGTGGACATCACCTGCACTCGCGAATTTGTTTGATCAACATCTTTCAGGGTGGAGGACAGATCCAACCACCCTTGCGCATGCGGGTCGCCTCCCGGACGAGCCACTAGAAGTGGCACGGAAAGATGCACGTGCGGTGTTGCGTGATTTGGTGCGAGCTGCAACCGGAGTGGAGTTGGAAGAACATCGCTTGACCATCGGTTTTGCCCGACGCTTCGCGACATACAAGCGAGCGAACCTTGTGTTCAGTGATTTGGAACGACTTCGCGCATTGGGTGCAGGAAAAATTCAGTTTGTCTTTGCGGGCAAAGCACACCCTAAAGATGAAGGTGGCAAACAATTGATTCGCGATATTTTCGAAGGTGCATCGCAGGTTGAACAAGACATCCCTGTCGCCTTCCTTGAGGACTATTCCATGGACACTGGACTGGCAATGACCAGTGGAGTCGACATCTGGTTGAACAATCCCATTCGACCGATGGAAGCCAGTGGAACCAGTGGCATGAAAGCGGCAATGAATGGAGTCCCCAATTGCAGTATTCTCGATGGTTGGTGGCCAGAGGCCTGCGAGCATGGAGTCAATGGTTGGGCAGTTGGTGAAGGTGAAGATGAGCGCGACGATGTTAGGGACGCGAAGGCGTTGTATGATACACTCGAGTTTGAGGTTCTTCCTGCATGGGCAAACGGACCAGAGCATTGGAACGACATGATGCGTGCATCGATTGCCACAAGTGCACGCTTTACCGGAGCGCGGATGATC
>PBPV01000086.1 GCA_002724815.1 Methanobacteriota archaeon
CGGATGCGGTCGAGATATCGATCACATTCACGGGTGACAATCTGTGATGTACTCTTGGAGGCGTGTGATCGACTTGCAACTGCAAGGTGGTCGCCACCGTATCACGCGTCATATCTTCACCTCGCCCGGGAACGTTTCTTACTCCGGTGAGGAAGGTTCGAGTTTCAGCGCTTTGAAGGGTAGCTGCTGCGGTGAGCGGTACTTCAATGCTGAATCCGCCGTTATCCGACAGACTGCCGTCAGACCAATACTGCACACCATCGAAGACCTCTACGGTGATTCCTAGATCGTTTGGTGCAGGTTCGCTACTACCTTCGTAAACGACTCGTCCTGACCAACGCAAGCGATCATCTGGACGAACCGGTGTAGCATCATCGAGTGGACCTGTGCGCGGTTCTGCAACATCCTCTACAGAATAGGTTGATGCATCAAGAACCAAATCGTTCTCAACACTGAACGTGTGGTCGATGAATTCAATCCGAGTTGGAATCGTAGAACCCAATTCTTTGAACTCTAGAGCCAGATCAGAGACATCTTCGTCAGGCCAATCCCATGAAAACTGGAAATTGAAGTTTGTATGAATCCATGGCAAGCCAGTATCATTTGTGGTCACGACTGCAGAACTACTCGGTAGGATGGTAATGAATTCACTCTCAGAACTCCAGACATCTGTTCGACCATTGTACGAAATTCGTTGTTGATCCCTCTCAGGGTCGGGCCCTTCAAAATCAAAGATTAGTGAGATGTATTCGAAATCAATGATTCCATTGGCATCAACGAGACCCACCGAAATTGATTGATCCGTTCCACTGTAGACATCCCCACCGTCCTCATGGTTTTCCCAATTCAATCCAGTGAAAACCGAAGTCATGTCCTTACGGGTTAGGTACGTGGTTAGATCATATGCAAACCCAGGTCCTTCATCCCCAATAATCAGGTTTCCAGCAGGGTCGTGACCCGATACGTAATAGGAAACTCTAGCCATGTTTGGGTTTCGAGAATCATCAATCATCCCGAAGAAGACCTTCTCAACATCTTCGGTGTAATTCGTCATGGTTTGAGCAACATATTCGTCAGGATCAGGCTCTCCATTACGATTGACGTCGTGATCTGCTTCCACCCAATAATTTAGCGTGAGGGATTCAGGGTGGCCAACTTGGTCTGACACCGTAATGGCAATTTGTTGTGCGGCCGAGCTGGCTTCGTAGTCACCTTCTGCAGGCCATGCATCAATAATCTCTGGCGAGGAATCGTCAATTCTGAGAGTTCGCATCCAAGATTCATTGGTTGGCATGACCTTGGTTGGATCACGTACATTGTAGGTCTGAACCTCAAAGGTGATTCCCTCGGGGATATTCATGTCTGGAACAGCGATGGAGATGAAGAAAGTCCCATTTGGATTGGAGTTGTCTTTCCACGAAGAGGCCGTGAAGTCACCCTGTGCATCCTTTCGAGCAACACGCACGTCGAATACGGAATTCAGTGGAGCATCTTCAGTTCCATCAAACCAGATTTGTCCTTGGAAGTGCACGGTTTCTCCGGCAACAACCCAATCTCCATTCTGTACATCTTCGTTGACCACTTCGCCTTCAACATCGTGAATTGAAAACCATCCCAATCCATACGATTGATTCACTCTAATGCCTGCAGAGGATCCCGTTGTGGACAATATAGCGGGTGTAAGTCCGGTATCGTCCGTACAACTTACACGCCATCCAACATTGTCTTGCTCAGGGAAATCATCAGTGACTCTAAACATCCAGTGGATCTCAAAAATTCCATTGGAAAGATTGGTCCAAGTCCCTCCTTGATCTGGAATAATCCAATCTTCAGGGTCATCATCAACCAATGTTCCATCATCAGCCCAAGATAGTTTGGGGGCATAGGAATTGGGTGAAGCGATGAACATCAATTCGGCATCCGTTATGCTAGCCGCATTGTCTCCGATCACGTGACGTGTCACGATTTCATACGATTGCGAACGCTCGTGTAGAATCATGGTTTCATCGTAATTGATGTCAAGGTTGACAGTGGCCATGGTGTATTCAATTGTCATTGAGGTGATTTTCAGTTGTCCTGCTGATGCCGAACCTACTTGCACTCCGATCACTTCGGTTCCTGTTCCTGTTCCCGGTACAATGCAGTTGAACGCATTTCTCAAATCGACATTTGGAGCCGCATCTCTGGCTGTGGTTGTTCCGACCAAAACACCATCATATTCCCATTCATATCCACTCACTCCACACGAAGTGGGTGTCCCTGGATCCGCGTCAAAGATATCGATTTTGACGTCTCTAGGCGCATTTGTATAGGTGACCAAATTAAAGTCAAACAGAGTTGGAGAGTACTGATTATTTGAGCCCGAATCTAAATCGATACAGAATGCCATACTCGTTGAGGTCGAAGCGAATGTGACGATTGAACCCTGAGATGGTACGCTGACACGAGTACCACTCGTACAACTCGTTGACCCCTCTCGGAAATAAATATCCAAACCGCTACCTCCAGGTGTTGAAGCATTCCACCAGACAGAAGCCGCGACAGGGGCGGCACCTTGGGTCCCAGTACGGTAATATCTGAATTGTCCAGAATTGACGTAACTTGAGGTATACGAAATACCTACGGTGTCAATGATTGGGGCTGCTGTAGAAGATCCATTTAGCCATGCACGCCACCCAATGTCATTTCCTGCATTGGTGAATGTGATGACCTGTCCAGCGTTATTTGCACGTTTCCAAGTGGTTCCACCATCATTGGTGATTTCAAGATCCACACTCGTTCCGGTGGGTTCCCAAGTGATTGCAGAATCAAGTGTGACTTCGCTGATTGAACGCGCAAGTCTCTGCATACTGGACGTGACAATCGCAGAACTCGATGATGGCGTCCCCATCCAATCAGCAGCGCCATTGCCATTGGTGATGATTTTTCGATTCGTGGTCGAGGTTGGACAATAAGATGCTGAAGTTGCATAAAGGCAGGTATGTCCGATCTCCCCATTCAGATTGGATAGACCCATCGATGCATAGGATCTAGTGAATTCACCCTGCAACTCTGGCCAATTTGTTTGATGATGATAGATGCTAGTCCAAGATACTCTGTTGGTATCACAATAGTAGGAATAGGCATAGTAATAGCAGTACACGTTGACTGCGATCCTGGGCATTTGGACAACCAACCCGGTCGGCTTCAGATAACCACTGAACGTACTGCTTCCGCCACCACTAGAAATGGCACCAAGACTCCATGTCTGTAGGGCAATATTCGGATTACTACGGCTCACTTCCCACAGGTCAATGTTGTATGAATTTCCATTTCGAGTTCTTTGAACGACATACATGTCATTTGTGTTGGGGTCGATGGAAATTCCACCAATTTCTTGAGCCATCCAGAATCGCTCACAAGTGTAAGTCACAACATTTTGCTGATTCTTTGTAACCGTCCATTTGGAAATACCGCCGTACGCAGAGGAAGTCCCGGTGTAGAACGAAGCCATCCAAACCGTTCCGTCACCATCGCTTGTCATGTCTGAGACATAGTATAGGTTGGTTGAGCTGCAGTTATTGTACGCCATCGTTACGGTCCCAATGTAGGCACCAGTAGATGCATTGTATCGGTTCATGGAATTGAAGTTGTATCCTCCATACGACGAAGTAATGCTTGAATAACGAATAACGTGATATTCATTCAATTGTTCAACAGTCGCTCCGATGTAATTCCCCCAAGTTCCACCGGAAAGACTGATTCTTCCGGTATCACTGATTCCGTTGTATCCGGCTTCAGCACTGGAAAAGTGATGTCCAGTGGTGTTGATACTCCCACCGGAACTGGATGAGACATCGTTGGTATTGTCCATGTCCCAATAGGTCGTCGTTTCAGTTGGGCGCAATTCCACTTCATTGTTTTCCACTTTCACGTTTTGTTTGTACATGTAGTACCAACCGAACTGGTTGAGATACTGTCCTTGTTGGCTAGAACCGGTCGTTCCCGCCCCACCAAAATCAGCATTTGTTGTCCGGTTCATCCAAGTCGAAGTCGAGGCCGATCCTTCAACTTCAAACTCGACATTTTGCACATCAGCTCCGTAAGGTAGAGTCACTCCAGGGGTGGGCGAATCACCTGCTTGGCTGAACACATGGGTAAATGTCGATGTTCCATCTGTGAATTGGGTTTCAGTGGCAGCATCTGCCAATGGTAGTGCATAAGAAAAGAGTAGGGTAGATAGAATGAATATCGCAATTTTTCTCATTTTTGACAACCCTCGCCGACTGTCGGCTACGCCGACACCCGTGCCATTTGATATCAATCTATTCCGGGCCCGTTAGGGCCCGTTCAAGGCGAACACTCAACTGTGGCTAGAGTTTCGCCGGGGGTAGCCAGAAGCAATTCTAGCCGAGAGTGATGGATATGAGTAAATTGTTGGCACCGTTCAAAAATTGGTGGGAAGGACAGAGAGAACGTCATTTGTTCATACTCGGAACGCTATCATTCATTTCATTCTCAATGGTCATGTGGGCCATTGTTTTCTTCTTCTTTTTGGATGGAGCTCAAGTTGAAGATCTTGAGCACCTGCGTACCGGTACTTGGATCGGTTTGTTCATTGGATTCACTGCATTGATTTTCATTGGGCCGGAATTTATTCATTATCAAGGTCAATGGAGTTACTTGATGCAGACATTGAACCTCACTTCTCGTGCTGAATTGGGACGCGAGCGTAAGGAGGCCGAAGAAGCCGCCAAAACCTTGGGTGCGATTTGGAGTGCCCGTCTGAAAGCGCATTACATTGAGCATGGATTGCTCCGGGGTCGTTCGGCTCCAGAGGAAGCGAATCAAACGGTTCCCGAGGATTTTGTCATCAATTGGTGGGCGACCGATGATTCACGCTTATCGCGAGTAATCAATATTGAGATGTTCCGAGAGCAGTGGTTCAATCGCTCGTTGGCCTTTGTCACTGTGAGCGGTTTCCTCTTGCAGTTGTACAACATGATTTGGGGAATTGCAACATCCGAAAGTGGAGCACGAGAGAATACACTTCACATCTGGGAATTCTTGAACGGAATCTCTCCCGGTTCGTACGCAGCACCATACTTCGATGATATCTCTGGTTGGGTGTTGTTGTTAATCATGGGCGCTCTCATGTGGCTGTCTTTCCCAGCTCCAGGCGATAGGCCCGAGCACCACGTTGTAGAAGAAGAGGAGTGAACGCCATGGGCGAGGCTTGGTCCTGGATTCGGGAGGCCTTGCTGGCGGGTGGACTGATTGCGGTCCTCATTTCCGTTCTTGTCTTGATGACGGGGTCATGGCCACCGATGGTGGTCATCGAATCCAATTCGATGCAACATGATGAGAATGGAGAAGTCGGTTCAATCGATGCTGGGGATTTAGTTTTGGTGATGACACCAGAACGAAAAGACATCATCACTTTCGTAGAAGCAACAGAATCGGGGGGAGATTTTGAGGGGTACGAAAGTCATGGGATGCCTGGAGATGTCATCATCTATCAGAAAAATGGTGGCTCTGATACGCCAGTGATTCATCGCGCACTGTTGGAAGTAGTGGAGAATACATCAGGCGGATGGGATGTTCCTGGTACCACACTTCGCAATGTTTCGAGCATCAGCTGGACATTCGACATTCTTTGTCCATACCACGGCGGGGCTTATGATCTCAGAATTGAGGATTGGGACCCTGTTCACGCAGGATATCTCACCAAGGGCGATAACAACGATTGCATGATTGACCAACCCGAAGCCAATACATTGAGTCAAGGTCCGGGACTTTCAGATGAGTTTGGAAATCCGGTCCAAACCACCAAGGGAGAATGGGTGATGGGAGTTGCAGGAGCAGAGATTCCATGGGTAGGTTCAATCAAATTGGGTCTTTCCGATAATAGTCAATCTGTTCCAGATTCTACATGGTCGAAATTGATCATGACTGCAATCGTATTACTGGCGATTCCAGCCGTTTGGGAACGTGTTGCGGATCGAGTGATTAAAACCGCACCCGAAATTGCTCAGGCTGAGCGAGAAGAAGCTCAGGCCTCACAACTGTTGAGCGATGATAATCAAGAGCAAGCCCATGAAGAGGAATAGGCTACTGAAAGACGAAATTTTTGACACCGTCAATTCAGTCTTCAGTGCGTGTGGATGTCGCGTAAATCGATGAATACCTCCAACGACAACGCCCAAGAAATCCTTCATGAGGTGACCTCCATCAAATGGAATGATTGGAATCAAATTGGCCAACCCTAAACCGAAATTCCACCAGATGAACCAAAACAGTAGGGTAATGATTGCCATCAGCACAGTGGTGCCTAGAATATCCCCNAACCATCCATCTGCTTCNATAAATTCCATCTCTTGAGGCGTCATTATTTGTCCTTCAAAACCGATGGGAATCCCAATCAAAACGAATGGCTGNACNGCCACTCCCAANNCGTCCACGTACAGTGGTTGATNTGTTTCCCAGGCCATGGGTCCAACCAATCGATCNATACCACTGGANCCNCTGGACATACCNGAAACCCCGAGAAAGGCATCGTCTTNATCAANACCCATCGATTCAATTTCTGAATCGGTCATATTTTGCGNTTTGAGATAATCCCATTTGCTGGACAGAGTCACGCTGATGACNCTCTCNGTTCGCAATTGATTCTCGTTTGGATGACTCAAGACGGTAAGATTCACNGTNTCTCCGNCAGAATGAGCATCCAGTTGTTNGGTCATCTCTCCCGCAGTAGGAACAGGGGNCCCGTCAAAGTGAGTGATGATTTCCCAAGGTTGNAANCCAGAATCTGCNGCNGCNGTATCTTCGATAATTCCGTTTGCGTGTACACCNGGATTGATGACAGAGAACTGACTGGCCAAGAGACAAATGAGCAACCAAGAAAGCAGTCCTGCATACATGTTGGTCGCCGGAGCTGCAGCAAACAACCTCGCACGCTCTCGTCGAGGTGCTTTTGTCAATTCTTCAAATTCAGGNTCCACAAATGCNCCTGCAGGAAATGGGCCCAACATGAGTAGGCCCACCGATCGAACCCTCATTCCGTGCGCTCTCGCTTGCAANGCGTGAGCAAATTCATGAATGACTAAAGCACCAACAAAGGCGATGGCNGGCCACCAAAATGGAATGATTGGNTTGATTCCCGGCAACACGATGAGTTGACTGGCAGGAGCATCACTCTTCGGGACTCCNTAGATGAGAGCAGAGCCAAAGGAAAGCAATAGGAACAAGACAATGAAAATCATGACAANGAAACAGGTCCACATCGACACNTCNCCGTANAGNCGCCAAAATGCTCTGGGTTTGGCAACCTTCTCGATGGTCTCCTGTCCGCGATTNCTGCGCAGCATCAGAAGACCCCCGAGGACACGTGTTGCGTTCCATTTGTCGAGAATCCCTCGTCGCTCAAATTGGCTCAGAATCAGAACCCACAAACCCAAGGCACCGAAGGCCCAATGCCACTGTGCAGCAAGGAATGCGCTGACAAAAATCAGAATCAGAGCACGCCTGTCACGTGCCGCACGGGTATCGCTCACACACCTCCCTCATCCCCCTTCTTCTTGAATCATCGTGCGAGGCCTCAAGTCAGAGTTCTCCTTCGCACGGCCATGGCAGACGCCGCGGACCTTCGACGAACACAACGACGTGTGAATACNCTACTCCGCGATCGCGATGCCATCCGTCGGATGCTTGAACAAGCCGCNTATGANCGATTGAGTCGAGATGTNGGTCGTCAACGNGTTGCNATTGACAAGTTGGAAGCACTGATGTCCGGTGAAGATGTTTAGGAGTGAAATCGCTCCATCCAAGCCGGCATGGGTTTGGGNTCGATTTCAACCTCAATTGTTGATTCGGTTTGGGTTTCAATGGCCAATGCATCTTTGACCAACTTTGACAANCCCGTATCCTCCGAATTTCTACAAACGATGCCGAGGAACTGATGCAAAGGCAATCCTTGATCCCAATCGAGATGTGGTTTCCCTGTTCGAGTCAATGGAAGAGTCGGAATCCGTCTAGCCAAGGTTGCCAAACGTCCCTTTAGGGTCGATGTTTCGACTCGAAAAATTCGCCAGGAGTCTCCTCTGACACCTTTTAGACGGTGTGCATACAGCGGCATTAACTGACATTTTTCGCCGATTTCTTTCATGGAGTGAAGTTGTTCTTCTTTTTGCCCAGAAAGATAGACTTTCTTTTCCGCACGAGTTTTCACTTCAATCGGAAAGCATAGGTCTCCACGAAGTGCCAACAAATCTCCACTTCCATCCATTCCTGAACCGGCTGCTCTGACCACCAAAAACGGACGCTGCACGACCTGCATTGCGCGCGCCCGTTCAAGTTCGGTACACGAACGAGTCACGGCTCGAACTCCGTCGGGTGAACCGGCCAATACGGCCCGCAATTCGCGCTCGTAAGACGAGGCCATCGACCAATCCGGACCATCCGCGGTTATTACGGTGTTCGCTCAAATCCCATGTATCCTCAAAGTTTGTCTCCAAAATCTGCGCATTCGGTCACAACGAATGCGAAGGTTTGACTATCTACAGAGGTACCGATGAACGTGGGAAAGGTCATTGTCCGTACCTCGGATTTCCGGTTGGCTTACCGATTGTTGGCTGGATTGAAAGCCAGACACGTCCGTTGTGCTCATCTTGAACAGGATGCACCCTTGCCTCCTTCGGCATTGGTTTGGTTGGCCACACCCGAAGAGGTTGAGGCCGCTGCAGACCCGCTCGGAATCGGTGCCACATTGGAATCGATTGATTCCTCCATTGAACGCGCTTTGCGATTTGTTGCAAAAGGGGGTGTCATCAAAGAACTGACCTTTGGCATTGATCCAGGTCCTCGCCCCGGACTCGCTTGGGTAGGAGACGGTCGTATTCTTGGAACAGCGCAGTTTGAGTCGGTCGACGCAACCGTTGATCGAATCTGTTCATTATCCAATGACATTGGACATACATCGCTTACGGTTCGAATTGGAGACGGTTCTCGAACAATTTCCAATCGTTTGGCCAATGTCTGTTTGGCGCGAGGCCTCAAGGTCGAACGTGTCGATGAGCGTCGAACTTCCAGAGGTCTACTGCGAAATCAGCACCATGCATCCGCAGCTCGAATCGCTCAAATGAACGGGGAACTTGTCACACAAAAACTTCCAGTCAACCCTACGCAGGGAGAAGTGAGAGAAGTGCAGAGATTGAGTCGCAGGATGTCAGGGGGACGGGTAACGATTTCACAACGATTGGCTCAGGCGGTTGCAGTGGGTCGCCTTTCAATGGAAGAAGCCATTGGACGGCAACTTCAGCGACTGAGTTACTGAGTTCGTCACTGCTCCCAATGCTGCCATTGGTCTTGCGTGTTTGCAGTTCTGTACCACCAATCTCCACTCGATTCAGGCCATTCGTACCACTCGTAACCATCGCCCTTCTGTATTCCCAAAGCATTCAATGGTGGTGATACCAACCCGATTTCTTGCATTTGAGGGGGNCCCATCGGTTCGGCTCCACTCCAAGAAATGGAGGGTATTTCATCTCGATTCTTACCTCGACCCAGCAAATTTGGCAATCCAAAGAGCAGCAACAAACTTCCAAGTCCAATCCCCCCTCCAGTTGCAATTACCAATGTCGAGGTCGCCAGTCCTTCCTCATCAGAGGGAGGGCATCCATTTTGCTCTACATAGCCGACCGAATTGGCACATTCATCAACCCCGTCCGCAACCCCGTCACCATCCGAATCAATCAGATCATCGCAGCCGTATGGAATTCCATCACCGTCGATGTCAATGGTGTCATTATGACCCTCACAAGCATCGAGTAAATCTTCGACACCGTCATCATCTGAATCGATGAGAGAATCACAACCGTCTGGAATCAGATCATTGTCCAAATCGATGGAATCATCATGGCCCTCGCAGATGTCAAATTCATCCGCAACCCCATCACCATCCGCATCTTCGATAGGACTCGTTTGGTTTCCATCGCCATCTCCACCTTGATTTCCACTATCTCCCAAATCGACATCTGGGTCGCAGCCATCAGGAATTTGGTCACTGTCTTCGTCGATGGTGTCATTGTGGCCCTCGCAAACATCAGTGTTGTCCCCTACCCCATCGCCATCCGTATCCATGGATTCACTGGCATCATTGGGAAACATGTCGGAATTGTCTCCAACACCATCCCCATCAGAATCCTTTGACTCAGCAGCATTGTTGGGGAATTCATCTGCATTGTCACCGACACCATCTCCATCACTGTCCATGGTTTCTCCCGCATCGAAGGGCAGCGCGTCTGCGGTATCCGCCCAACCGTCTCCGTCTGAATCTAAACACCCGAATACCGGATAGGTGGAATTACCCCAAGTTTCAGGACAGGCGTCAGGGTTGTTTCCATCGATATTGTCTCCAAGTCCATCTCCGTCAGTATCGTCCCATTGGCTTGGATCACTTGGGAAATGATCCGGACTTTCCCCACTGAGATTGTCTCCATATCCATCCCCATCTGTATCGGTACATTGGGTGGGGTCTGAGGGGAAGTGATCTCCATTGGTTCCATGGCGATTGTCTCCACAACCATCAAGATCTAAATCACCATACTGGGTNGAGTCGTCAGGAAACAAGTCACCAGAATCGCTGTATCCATCGCCATCTGAATCGGGGCATCCCAAGCGATCNTGAGTCGAATTGCCNGAGGTTTCNGGACAGNCATCGGAAGCATCAGGATATCCATCTTCATCNAAGTCGTANGANTCGTAAGTAAAGCTGAGTTGNGTNTCTATTGATGTTCCATCNTCAAGCCAAATCTTGATGTCGTTGACTTCAGCTCCAGTCACCGGTCCNGCTGGAGAANTGAATGTCATCTCTGTATCGTCAACAACNGTTGCAGTNACATTTCCGTAGNTGCCAAATTCAATGGTCACATTGCCCAAAAATTCCNGCTCGGGTGGGAAAATTTTCTGTGCTCGTTTCAGATTTTCATTTGTGTCATCATAATACGAGATGTGGATATTGTCATTGGAGTCTAAAGCAAGAGATGGAAATCTTCCACCTGAAGTATCAATTGTTGAGATATTCCAGGCACCGTCANAATATCCATACTTGAGATCTTGATTATCACTGTCATAGTATGCCACATGCAGGTTNTCTTGAGAATCAATGGCCATGGAGGGATATTGACCAACATCACCTGTCGTATCNACCGGCGAATCTTGCCACAAACCCAAACTCGCATCAAACCAGGCATATTCCAAATCCCCATTTTCATCATCATGGTACAAAATGTGAACCGCATCGTTNGAATCGAAGGCCATTGAGGTTCCGAGNTCAATTTCNTGTGATCCNGATGTATAGACAGTTTCAGTCNGTGACGAACTTCCACTNANGTCAGCAAACTTTAGTCGGTCCCAAGTTTCATCAACATAGGAAATGAAGACATCTTCATTTGAATCTAGAGCCAGAGATGTCCATTCACCGCTAATTCCCGACCAGTCAATTCTCTGGTCCGACCAAGTTGTCCCAGAATACGATTTTGTGGTATACTTAAGATCCATATTGTCTCCCATGTAAGAGATGTGAATGCGGTCATTTGAGTCGAGCTTTATTGACGAATAGAACCCTTCTTGGTGGTTGTTACTCCCTCCTCCTGCATCAGCAACACTTCTNCTCCATACNCCCCCAGCATTGGTTGCATACTTCAGATTTTGAAGCCCGGCAAGATACGAGATGTGCACAGCATCGTTTGAATCCACATCGATGGATGGATAATGACCCAGACTCCCAGTATTGTCGATGGTGAAATCATTCCANGAACCGGTCGAATNGNTTGCGAATTTGAGGTTCGAATTGCCATTGTCGAAATAGGCAATATGCAACTTGTCATTCGAATCGACNGCGAGTGCGGAGTACAGTCCAACTTGCCCCGTATCGACGGTGAACATTTGCCATGCCGGTGNAGCGGGTGGCTCAAAGAAGGAAGAGAAATCTGAACCGGTAATTGTCATTTCATCTCCACCTAGATGTGAACCGGAATTCGGACTCAGAGTCCAACCTGAAGGATCGATTTGACTCTGAAATTGAATCTGATTCTCGTCCAATGTTTCTGGACCTTGATCGATTCCAGAGTTTACAAGACTCAATGTTGTACTGAACAGNATTAACAGAACAATCAAGANGACTCGCTTCTGCATCATACTCCCCAATAAACCCGTGCAAATCTCAAGATATAATTTGCTTGTAACAACGGTGTAACCCAAATCAAAAATAGGCCCAACTTGTAAACTGAGTATGGACAATGGCTGTGATCCGACTTTTGCGCACGTGGATTCGTTACTCGAATTGCTCACCAAGTCAAAATCATTGCATATTTTGCTTGTTTTAGATCGAAAAGGATCCTCAATGCGTTTTTCTAATTTGAAAAAGCGTGTGAACTCTTCTTCGACGACAGTTTCNCGNCGNTTGAAAGAACTTGAAGCCTATGGACTTGTATCTCGTTCTCAGAGTCCCGAGGGCGCAAATGCGTTTGAATATTCATTGACAGAGGATGCGATAAAGCTCAGTCCAATTATGCAATCCCTGTTCGATTGGACGGCTGAGCATGTTCAATGATTTATTTTGAATCAAAGGGTACCATATGATTCATCTCTAAGACGCAAGCCGAGATAGAAACCAATCGTGTTGANGACTAAATCCGAGATCTTGTTATCCCAAGTCTCGTTGACAAATTCGAAGGGNAGATACAATTCCAAAATTTCCCATCCGATGGANAACGCGAAGAATACATACCAATTGGTCAATAGAAATCGACCTACNAAGGTCCACTGGACAAAGTGGCCCACCGACCAAAGGTTGAGAATATTCATGACAATCACGTTTAGATTCGTCGTCGAAGCTTTTCCATCAAACCATCCGCCTCACCAAGGGCATTCAGCGTATCTTCCAACCGCCCCTCTGAGAATGCGACATCGGCATTCCCGACCGCTTTCTCACAGGCAGCCCGCTCACCATCGATGGCTTTGATTCCAGCNGCTTCCAATTTCTTTCGCAGTGCAGTCCATTCATCTTGGACATAAGTCAACAGTTCATTGGCGTCTCCACTGGCCACATCCAATGCATCCAAATCTGCAGTGAGTCGATCCAATAAAGCAGCAGCATGGGACCATGATTTTCGCTTTGCAGCCGCATTGACGTCCTTGAGCCGTTCCNCCCAGGCTTCGGCATCAACATGTCCTTCCCAGCGCTTTTGGATGGTTTTCTTCTGNCGCAATGCACGTTGAACATCNCCCATCGCTTCACGCTCCTTTCGAACCTCGCGAACAATGCCATCTGATACACCTCGNGCCAANCTGAATTCCCCTTGCTCAAGGTGCTGTTTTGCGTCTTCCAATCGCTTGTTCCACAATTTGAGGTCGAGCCCTTCACTCTCTTCCATGACTTCAACAGCTTCTTTGTAAGCCTCTTGTGCACCTTCGCTGGCCTCACCGAGATTGGCTACATGATCTGGAATCGTCGCTGCAATTTCCAAGGCCAAGAGACAATCTTCCTTCGCCAATGCTTCTTTGGCNTGCAGGAGCAACTCATGCAGTTGCTGATGTTGACTTCCTTCTAGAGACGAGATCAATTTGCTCGATTCAGCAATTTGTTCTTCGGCCGCAGCCCAGTGTTCGATAATATTCAATGCGAGTTTCTTTGCGCGCCTGTACAACATTTCGGCCTCGCGTAAACTCCCCAAATCTCGCTCACGATCACCTGCATCCATGCTGCGTTGTGGTTTCTTTGCCGTCGGTGCGATATCACTCGCTTGCTCCACGGTGTCTGCACAAACCTGTCGTATCTCGGTGATGTCCTCTGCCAGTGCTAGAGTTCTCTCGATATCCTCTTCGGCCTGGGCTAGAATACTGAATCCAAGTTCAGGATCTTTGTATCCGACGTCGGATGCATTTCGACAGAGACTCGATGCTTGGTCTAGACTCNCACCTTGGGCCTGCAAATTGAGAATTCGTGTNTCCAATGCATCCAGAGTACGACCGAATCGTTTCCGCTCCGCTCGATCTAAATCTCCTCCGAACAAATCTTTCATCACAAGCAATCCAGCGCTTCCGAGGATCAAAGCGCCGACGATCATTGAGTTTTGTTCTGGGTTCGATGAGAGCAAGATGGCTCCACCAATGGTCAGCCCTCCAAGGGTCATGATGCCTCGAAACCGCTGAGCATCCAAACTTCCTCGTAGGTACTCTCGAGAGGTGAATAAGCATGCGGCGGAGACAACAAACATCAGTAGATGTCCGATCTGTTCGGTACCTTGGGTATTGAATATGTCAATTCCCAAGATGGCTATGGCTGGCCATGAAAGACTCCCTGCAGCGCCCAATCTGCCGCGAGCACGTGCATCAGGTTCAACAAAATCTTGCAACAACAATGATGATGCCAGCAATAACCCTACAGGCCCCAATCGATTGAAGATTGCAATCGATTCATTGTTGAGTGCCGGCCACATGTACCAAGCTGCACTGGCGATGGATGCGAACGCGCATACCAATGCGAGTGACGAGACCTTCCCCTTTTGCAACGCAATCTCCGCATCGATTCTAGCGGAGGGGGAATCCAAGTTGTCCATCGCCTCCGGCGATGAAGTCACCCTCTATGATAGGTGCCCCCTCAGGCTTCGCCATACTCACGTTCTTTCTTGAGTCGCAAAAGAGCGATGAAACCGATTGCAATCGGGAGGATCAATAAAATCCACATCAACGGTGTCATCTCCGATGAAATCGTCAATTCAGTGAAAAATTCTTCACTCGTATTGTCGGTAAACTCAATCCGAACAATGACCTCACCGGCTGCCCATTCAGAGACCGACAATCGATGTGTCATGTTGCCAGGTCCATCTGGAGTCGCCTGAACAGCAATGAATTCGGATGTACATTCTTCAAGGTAGCAAAGGCGGAAAATGGTCTCTCCTTGACCTGCATTTTCCAAGGTGATGTCCAAGGCTCCTGGTTCACCAGGGCCGCCAGTACCCAATTTTACAACCTCAGTAATTTCGAAAAATCCACCGAAGGGGGGCTCGACAACGAACAGCATCGAATGCGTACCTGTATTGCCCGAAGAATCGGTTGCGTTCACCACCAATGCATGTCGTCCAGCCGGGAGCGCTGGCAATGTGAAAGATT